>JAFZLJ010000120.1 GCA_017551545.1 Treponema sp.
ACATTTGCATCTCCTGAATACCTACTAACATAGTATGTTATATAGAAAATGCGGCAGTTTGAATAATACTTGTTTTCTATTATTGCTATAGATTGTGTCTATACCCTACTCAGAATAGATTTTTAGAAAAATGTGTGCTATCTTGTAGGTATAAGTTTATGTTATGGCGACAGGCCACTGGCCTGCCTTTTTTTAGGAGGAAAAATGAAAAGAATTATTATTTTTCTTATATGCTTATTTTGTTGTCTTAAATGTTTTTCATTTCCTGCAGATAATGAAATTCTTAAATTATATCCAACACTAAAGACATTTACCTATCAGTCAACATTTACCTTTTATTATTCAGAAAACATTGTTGAACTATTACCTGAAGAAAAAAGAATTAATGGAAGAATATTGAAATTTAGGAATTTGGAAGATACTTTTTTATGTGTTGAGCACGTACATTCTGGTGTTAATGATATATGGATTTCTTCAAGTGGATCAACAATAATATCTGAACAAGGTAGAAAAGTTATTATTACTGATTCTAGTAATATTTATATAGATAAGCAATTCTATCCGTATAAGGTAAGTTCGATTGAAAAATATCAAATAACTAAAGGTACAATACTAAGAATTCCACAGGTATTTTATTATGTAGGGTTAGAACAGAACACAAAGTCTGCTTTTAGTATTTTACAAGAACCAAAAGAAAATTCGGATATAGTTGCAAATATTGCAGTAAATACTAAAGTTGAAGTAATTGGGGTAAAGGGCAACCCCGATGGTTCTTGGAACTTTGGGGACGAAATGTGGGTATTAATTAAATCAGGCATTGGATTAACTGGTTGGGTAAAAGCGTTTTCGATTGCTGGATGGCAAGCAAATTATGAGCCAGGTTTTTTACCAATATTTGATCAATCTTATCCCTAATAACGTCTACAACTGTTTTAACCTGACATTGTCATAACAAAGCTTCAAAGCGGATGTCGCGGTCAAGCCGCGCCACCGTTTAAGCAATTGTTATACGGACGAGAAATAATCGATGAAGTGATAAAAATATCATATTGAAAAACAATTTTTCAAAACACTTGCTTTTTGTTTCATGTACGTTATAATGTACATATATGGAGGTGCATTATGAAAGCAATGAATGCCACAAACGCACGTGCAAATCTTTTTAAAATCATGGCTTTTGTAAATGATAATTCTCAGCCAATAACCCTCACAAATTCTAAAGGAAAAAATGCTGTTTTAGTTGGTGAAGATGACTGGAATGCCATTCAGGAAACAATATACCTCAACTCAATTCCAGGTATGGCAGAATCATTAATAAAGGGAAAGAACACCCCTATTGAGGATTGTATTTCAGAAGAAGATTTTAAGTGGTAGCCGATGTATCTGATTAAATATGATAAACAGGCTCAGAAAGATGCTAAGAACCTCAAGGCAGCAAAATTAGATACAAAAGCTAAAGAAATTATTGAAACTCTAAAAGAAAATCCGTTAAAAAATCCTCCGCCTTATGAAGAGCTTGTGGGTAATTTAGCAGGCTTATATTCAAGAAGAATTAATCTTAAACATAGAATTGTTTACGAAATCATTGAAAAAACAATAACAGAAAAAGATATTGAATATGAAGGTATTGTTAAAGTTATCAGAATGTGGACACATTATGATAAGGTAAAATAATCACCTAATATGTAATTCAAATTCAGCATGGGCATTTTTTATTAGCTATCTGTGAAGTCACCGTTTTACCGGGATTTTTTTCCGTATGTCAGAAAGTCTGTTTAACGCTTCATTCAGTGTTTCATTCTTTTTTGCAAAGTGAATGCGGACATAGCGGTTTTCAGGTTCGCGGAAAAATGATGAGCCGGGCACAGTACCTACGCCTACATCGCGGGCAAGAACTTCTGCAAATTCTAAGTCAGACTCATAACCGAATTCGCTTATATCGATTAAGATATAATAAGCTCCCTGCGGTACGGTGTGCCTTATTCCAAGAGAATCAAGTCCGCTCAAAAAGAGGTTGCGTTTTTCGGTGTACTTCTGCTGTAATTCTCTGTAATATTCATCTCCGAATTTTAAGCCTGTAACGGCGGCTTCTTGAAGAGGTGCTGCAGCGCCGACGGTCAGAAAATCATGCACTTTTTTTATGCGTTCTGTAATTTCAGCATTTGCCTGTGTATAGCCCAATCTCCAGCCGGTAATCGAATAAGTCTTTGAAAGAGAATTGCATGTTATCGTGCGGTCTGCCATTCCAGGCAGACTTGCCATATAGGTGTGAACATTCGGCTTATAAAGAATATGTTCGTAAACTTCGTCGGTAATTACAAAGGCATCATATTTTTTTGCAAGATCTGCAATTATCATAAGTTCACTGCGCGTAAAAACTTTGCCGCTCGGATTTGAAGGGTTGCACAAGATTATTGCCTTTGGTTTCTGGCGGAAAGCGTCTTCAAGAATTTCCGGGTCAAAATCAAATTCAGGCGGGTTCAGCGGAACATAAATTGGTTCTGCACCGCTTAAAATTGTGTCTGCACCGTAGTTTTCGTAAAAAGGCGAAAACACAATGACTTTCTCGCCGGGGTTTGCAACGCTCATCATTGCAGCCATCATAGCCTCGGTAGAGCCGCATGTAACGGTCAGCTCAGAATTCGGGTCTACATCAAGCCCGGAAAAGTGCCGGATTTTTGCAGCCAGCGCTTCCCGGAAGTTCTGTGCGCCCCATGTAATGGAATACTGGTGAAAATCTTCGCGTGTAACTTCGGCAAGCCTGTCCAAAATTTCGTGCGGTGGCTCAAAATCAGGAAATCCCTGCGAAAGATTTACTGCACCATATTGATTTGAGATGCGCGTCATTCTTCTGATTACGCTGTCTGTAAAATTTGCTGTTCTTTCTGAAAGTTGCGGCATTTTTTGCTCCACCAATTGTTTTAATAGGTTATACAAAAAAATCACATTTTTTTCAAATGAAAATCGCAGACCGTCCAAAACGCGCGTGTTGAAATTGAAGCAGTCGCTGTTGTAGAATAACTAATATGGAATACACAATTAAGAAACTAACCCCGGAACTTTCGGATGATTATTTTGACTTTTTTGATAACAGAGCTTTTGAAGACGGCTCTCCGTTTTATCCGTGCTATTGTAATGCCTATAACATGAGCAAACCCAGAATAGCCAAAGAGCTTTTTGAAAAATCAAAACAGTTTGGAGGAGGAAGCGAAGGCTGGAAAAAAGCAATCCGAACTTCCGCCGAACAAATGGTCAAATCTGGCGAAATCCAGGGCTATCTGGTTTATGATAATAATCTTGCTATTGGCTGGTGCAATGCAAATGACCGCCTGAATTATTACAGAGTCGGAGAGTTTGATTTATCAAAAGTTCCTGATGATTCAGGCTGCAATTATTGCCAGAAGAAAGGAGAAATAAAATCAATTGTGTGTTTTGAAATTTCTCCCGATTATCGCGGTAAAGGTATAGCAACACTGATTGTAAAAAAAATCTGCGAAGACGCAAAAGAAGAAGGCTACACTTTCGTAGAAGCATATCCTGCTGCAGACGGCGGTTACGAAGGCATAGCATTTACAGGCCCTGTCCGATTATATCAAAAATGCGGATTTGAAGAGTTTGAAAAAAAAGGTAATATTCTTGTTATGAGAAAGAACCTTAAATAAATCAATCACAAGTTGCACTCGTTGAAAACTACGACTTTGAAGTTGCCCACCCGGAAGAAAGAAAATCCGGATGTAATATGATTTAAAGTATTTGTATCTTTCACCCATTTCCTTTCTTTCTATATTGTCCAGGTGTAACGC
Source organism: Treponema sp. (assembly GCA_017551545.1). Lineage (GTDB taxonomy): Bacteria > Spirochaetota > Spirochaetia > Treponematales > Treponemataceae > Treponema_D. Next base: position 3,804 of record JAFZLJ010000120.1, read on the forward strand.
CGTAAAATTGTTTGAATCTTCTATTAAAATATGATTCATAGTCAAAACCGTTTTCCATAGCAATATAATCAATTTTGTTTTCTGTTGCTTTAAGCATTTCAGCAGCTTTTTTAAGGCGATAGGAAAGAAGATAATTTACCGGAGTATCATTTATAAACTGCTTAAAGATATTCAATGCCGTACTCTTACTTACATTCACAGAAACTGCGATATCCTCAAGGTTAATCTGCTTATTATAATTCTGCTGAATAAACTGCATCATAATCTGGAGCTGAGCCTGAAGGCGAATCTGGACAGTCGAGACATTCTTCGGAAGTGAGAAATCTGTGTTCTGATAAATGAACGTCCAAAGTTCTGTCATTTTACTATGAGTTTGAAGTTCAACAAGTTTTTCATGTTTCTGGATATTAATAATCTCTTTTACAAGCTGAATTATTTTTGGATTCTCCTCAGAATTAAAAATCTGATATGTTCTGGCATTCTGCAATACTGGCAGAACATATTTCTTATAAATGAGAGTATCTTCCGGTGAAATAAACGGAGGTAAAAACAAAAGATTTGGAATTACGGCATTTCCTTCAGATGTAAACTTATGAATAACTTTCGAATTGATAAAGAGAATTGTACCTGCATTAAGAACTACATGCTCCGTTCCAACAAAGCAGTCTACATTGCCCTTTTCAATCAAAACAATTTCCAGCTCTGAATGCCAGTGCCAGTCAATACAGCGAAAATCAAACATATCCATTGTTTCATCATAAAACTTAAAGGAATAGTCAGAAGTGCCATGGCTTATTGTTTCCCGAAGAGTTTCGTCTGTTTGAACTGTAGTGTATCCTGTAGCAGTTTTTTTACTCATATTTACGATATAGTATAAATTATTAGTGAAATAATGCAAGCAAAAGACATTTTTTCTCATATAGTATAATTATAAAATCTATTTTGAGGAGAAAATCAATATGTTCCAGCTCTTATTAGCAATTATTTATCTCGCATTTATTAGCCTCGGTTTACCTGACTCCATGCTCGGAGCCGCATGGCCTGAAATGTATGTTGAATTTGGAGTACCTCTTTCCTGCGCGGGAATTCTTTCTGCCTTAATTGCCGCCGGAACAATTGTTTCAAGCCTGCAGAGCGACAGACTCACACTTAAACTTGGCACTGGAAAAGTAACCGCCATCAGCGTTGCAATGACAGCAGCTGCCCTTTTCGGATTTTCAATCACACATAAATTCTGGCTCCTCTGTCTTTGGGCAATTCCTTACGGACTTGGCGGCGGTAGCGTTGATGCTTCTCTGAATAATTATGTTGCCCTTCATTACAAAAGCCGTCACATGAGCTGGCTTCATTGTATGTGGGGAGTCGGAGCTGCA
>JAFZLJ010000121.1 GCA_017551545.1 Treponema sp.
GTAATCCACTTTGAATAACGATTCAGTTTTGTTTGTCTATTTTGATGATAAACTTTTTTGTTCTCAAAAAAAAAGACTGTTTAGTTTGTAATACAGCCCTAAGTTGTATTTTTTTAGAATTAGTATTGACAACTTGGGGCCTTATATGTGTTAAGCGATTATTCCGAAATCAAAAGCAAATCTATAGAATCTGCTTTTCCTTTTTCCTTATAAAAAATTATCTTTCTATAATTCCAAATTCCATTTTCTTTAATAGCGTCAACATAAACTCTTGAAACACCATTCTTTCCTTTTATTTTATATGATATTGATGCAGTTCCAGTTCCGTTTCCATTAGTACTTATGGAGCCACTTACGATTTTAGGAAGTTTATAGTTTTCTCCCAGATAATTCAAAATTTCTTGATTATTTTCAATAAGTTGAATTGAATACAAATATGGTTCGGATTTCAAAAATGTTGAAAAAACAAATACACAAACAATTATTGCTCCAGCAAAGCCGCTTCCAAAAATGATAATATTTTTTCTTATTTTTCTCTTTTTATTCTCATCGGTGATTTCTTCTTTTAATACTTCTGTTTCTACATCATTACCAAAAGTTTTTCTATATAAAAAGATACTTCCATAAACGAATCCTGCTGGGGCTGTAGAATAAACAAATGGAAAAACATCCTCATTATCTTTTAATAGACAAAGAATAGTATCTTGTATGACTCCATAAATTATACCAATTGTACTAATTATAATAATAAAGAAACAAAAAAATTTAAAAATTGATTTAGGACAAAAAGGATTTATTTTTTGAAAACCTAATACTATAAAACACATTCCCCAAGCTAAAAAGAAAAATAAAATACTTAATCCAAATCCCAAAAAACTGCTGGAAATTTTTACATTCTTAAAAAAAATATTAATTATACAATTTATTAAACAAACACAAGTAATTATCCCAAGAATGAGTTTGATTTTTTTCTGATAGAAATTTATTAATTTTTCCATTTTTTTTTCCTTAGCGCCCCAATGCGGGCGTCCGCTTAACAATTGGTTGTACCGCAGCGGGCATGACCCGCTGTCGGTTACGAACCTTTGTTATGTGATTTTATTGATTAAAGATAATAGTCTGTTCGTTCATATTTACCTTACACTTTATCCCAAATGGAATAATACAATGAGGTGTTGCATGTCCAATATTTATATTGTAAACAATAGGCAAATTCTTATTCTCTATTTCTTCTAGCAAAATAGATTTATATTCATCATAATAAACCTCATCAATGGGTTTACCAACAAGAATGCCACTTATCGAATCGAAGATTCCTGTTTCTTTCAATGTTCTTATCATCTTCCTGTATAAATCGGGTTTTGTTTTTTCTTCAGATGATTCAAGCAGTAAAATTTTCCCTTTCCATTCTTCAGCCGAAGGAAAAAGATTATATTTTATGCATAATTCAGCTGTATCGGAATATCTGCTGTTGTCGAACATATCATAAATTGATTCAATACAACCACCTAAAATCTCTCCTGAAAAAACTGGATTTCCTTGTAATAATTGGAATCCCTCATTTTTGTGTACTATTCTTTTTGTACCGATTTGAGAAGCATCAAAATTGGTCCTTTCTGAATACCATACATCGCTAGGTTCAATTTTGTTTATAGATTCTTTGGTTATCAATTCTTCAAAATATTTTCTTGAATATGGAAGCATTTCGTTTTCAAGCTCACATAAGTCGGTGATAAAAGCCTGCCCATAAAATGTTTTGAATCCGACTTTATTAAACATAAAATGATTCCAGGTCGTGTCTGAATATCCGAGAAAAATCTTTTTGTTATCTTTTACTGCATTTTTTAGTTCATCGTTTTCAAAAAGATACGGAAGTAATCGATAAGTATCATCACCACCGATTGCACATAAAATCATATCGATGGACTTGTCGCGGAGCGCATTCAGTAAATCCTTAGCTCTTTCTTTGGGATTATTCTTTATATATTCGATCCCTTTTAGAGCTGATTCCGTAGTAACAACTTCAAGTCCATAATTTTTCAGACGATTTAGTCCAATTTCTAATTCATGAGAAATAAACGGCTCTCCGAGGATTCCCCTGGATAAACTTATTATCGCAACTTTTTTTATCATTTATGTAACTCCAAAAGCGCCCCAGTGCGGGCGTCCACATAACAATTGCTTAAACCGCAAACCGGCTTGACCGGTTTGTCGGCTTTGAAGCTTTGTTATGTGCCACTATTCCATTTTTTTATATTATTCTCTTCATATTCAAAAGTTCCAGTATTCCAAGTTGGATTATTATCATAAAAATTTAAATTCATTTTCGAACCAATATATTGAACACATAAATCTTTATATTTTGAACCTTCATAATAATCCATTATTTTGATTTTTACTGACGATGTAGTACATGGAAACTTAATTTCTTCAAAATGCACAGTATCTTCGAAATTTACTACCAATTCAAATGGTTCTGATTTTGAATCATTATTAATTATTTTGATAGTTTTTAATCTTCTGTTTTTCTTATAAAGTGATTGATTTGTCGGATTAACGTAACCGTTCAGTATAGTTAGAAATTGATATGGCTCATAGTAATCAACAGTTATTTCTAAACCTACTGGTTCTTTTGATGTTGCCCAGGGATTTGAATCTTTAAAGAATGTAATATATTCATCTGATAAATGGACAAAAAAATGTTCCATATCGAAAGTGTTATATATTATTTCTTTTCCATTTATAGTTTCTTTTAAGGCATCTGGAACTGTAATTTTTTTAACTAATTTTCTTCTGTCTCCGCAATAAAAAATTTTATTGTTTACAGTTTCTTCTATCGACCATTTCTTCTTATTTTTGTCAGCATTCGGATCATAAAAAGACAATTCTGGATTTTTATAGTCATAATAAATGAAAAAATCACCGCCATAAATGACAGCATGTTTATTTCCAAATACTGAACTTTCATACCATCCATTTTCATTAACTGTAAAATCTTTTAAGTCTTTTGTATCGTAAAATCCTTTTCTATAAAAGGCTATGATATTTCCATGTTTTTCTAATGCTTGGTGAACATTAATACCCCAAAAGTATAAATCTTTTTCTATATCGAAAGCGTAGATATTTATAAGTAATATATTAAAAATGATAATAAATAATATTTTTTTCATTTTTTCCTTCCATCATGCGCCCCAGTGCGGGCGTCCACATAACAACTGGTTGTACCGCAGCGGGCTCGACCCGCTGTCGGCTACGAACCTTTGTTATGGCAATTATATTTCTTATACAGAATTGGATTTCTTAAATCTTTTTTTTTAAGAATATTCTGTATAACCATTTGAAGCGTATGCTTCTATTATTATACTTTTCCTAAGCGGCGTAAAGCCGCGTACTACCGCTTCCTCTTTAAAGTTTTTCTTCATTTTGCTTTTCCCTTTTTCGATTTTTTATTTTCAGAAAGCTGTTTGTTCCAGTGTTCCATTCTAAGCTCTTCCATTTCTGAAGAGCCTGTTTTTATGGTTGTCTGTTTTGCAAGTTCTACAGATTTTTCATCAAGTATGGCGCCGTATTCAAAAAGAAGTTTTACGATTTTTATGCTGTTATATTCTA
>JAFZLJ010000122.1 GCA_017551545.1 Treponema sp.
CACTGGCTCCGCCGTCTACGCTGCCAAGAACCTTTACTTCAACATAAGCACCTTTATCAAGCTTGTTTCCGCCAAAGTACAAATCCTGATTATCTACAAGATTAATCATCAAATAAGATTCCGGCTTTCCCATAATGCTTATGGCTTTTCCAAACTCGGCTTTTAATACATCTCTTTTTTCTGCAGGCAACTGCATGGTTACCTTAGCTTCTATCATTGGCATGTTGTTCCTCCTGATTTCTCTAATTTCTCTACTAGAGACCAAACTCTAGAATTATGAGAAAGATTCTATATATAATATCTTTTCATAAATTCACCAATTTTATTTTGAGATAAACCAAATACTTCTTTTTCGGATAATTCTTTTACTATATTTTGAGTAAAATCATAACCATATGAAAATTCTATATTTAACTTCTTAAAATCAAATATTTCTTGAACTAATTTTTGTCCCTTTTCTATGAAATCCTGTGCCTCTGGAGATATTCCTTTTACACCAAATTGCTCTTCATACTCATCAAATCTATAAACAATATTCCGAAAATCTATTTTATTTATTTTTGTTTGTGCAGCTATTTTTAATCCATAAAAAATAATTCCAAATAAATGACATATTTCCTGCTTGTAATCAAACCAGTCATTTTCTTTATGAGTTGAAATTTTTGTTTTTTGATTTAAACAAAAATCTGAGAATAATAAAGCTATTTTTTTTTCTCCGTGGAATCGGTCTATTATAGGATATTTTACTTTTTTCCCACTTGTTGATTCATATTCATCTTCTTTGACAAAATATGCTTGTGCTAATTTTTCTTCTTTTTTTTCTGGTGTCTCTGTAAATTTACTTTCAACAAAATAAACCATATCATTAATCCTATAATAAACATCCATGTTCGGAATTCCAGATTCTTTGTTTTTAGATAAGATTCCTGGTAATTGATATTCAAATTCAAAATCAGTGACTTTTGGTTCATTAGCTAAACAGGAATATAAATCAAATGCAATTCTTGAAGATGAATGATTAGACCAAAATTTATTATTTAATTCATTACCAGAACCATTAGCATATTGTTCAAAAAACATTTTTCTTTTGCCGTTTTTTGTATATATTTGAGACAATCTTGTTAAATAATTTTTTTTTGAATCAAGAGAAATATTGCCTTCTAATAAACTAATTAATTCTTTTTTTTTCATTATCTAATACGTCTTAATTATTTTCTAAGAAAAATTCATTCTATTTCAAATATTTCACAAAGTTTATCAATTATCAACTTCTCTCTTGCTTCATAAAATTTTAGAAAATTTGAATCTGATAGTGCTACATTACGAGGATACAAATTTGATTTAATTACTTCCTTTGGATTCTTTTGAGCCCACTCAAAAACATCTGATGCATTTTTTCTTGAATTTTCAGAAACAGACAGTAACTGTAAATTTGCAACATTATTCATATATTTTTTATATTTTACTAAAGAACCATCATTTTCAAATTTTTTCTGTGCAAAAATGTGGTCTTGCGATATTTGCAAAAGGCGTTCAAAAAAGGACGCTGGAGCGGTCAAAAGAGGACAGACAGCGTCCTAAAAGGGACAGCGTGAATTATGCTGCTTCGATGTTCAGAATAAAGCCGGAAGTCAGTCGTCTGCGGATTGCATCCGAAAGAGCCGGTTCATTCTGGTCGCCCATGAAATCTCCCCAGTCGTCTGCAGGATACTGACAGGTGACAACAGTTGAAGTTCCACAAACTTCCCTGAGTTTTATCAGCTGAAACAGAATCGATGCCCGTTCCTCGTTGATGTGCGTAATCAGAAAATCATCAAGAATGAGAACCTGTATTTTTCCAAAATATTTAAGCTTCTTGTTGTACTTAGCAGGATCTGAACTTTTCATAATCAAAAGTTCATCAATGAGTGTCATGCAGTCGGTGAAATAAGTTTTGTATTCACTACGGCAACATTCAGCTCCGATTGCTTTTGCAGCATAGGTTTTGCCGATTCCGCTCTGACCGAAGATACAAAGATTCAGGCGTTTTTCAACAAAGCCTAAAGTCAGAATCTGCTTTATGACATTTTCATTGTAAATCCTTCCATTTCCAGATTTCAGGTTTGACGCAAGCGCTGTATTCTTTCCAAGTTTACTGAGACGGAGCAAACGGTCCAGACGATCTTCTTTTCTGTAATCATATTCTGCAGATACAAGTTCCTGAAGAAGCTGAACAGAATCAAGAGAAGAAAATTTTGGAGAATCACAGATTGCCTTGAATCTTTCTTCCAGGGCAAAGAGTTCCAGATACTCAATCATTTCCATAAGTTCGGAGTTTCTTTTCTTCATCAGAATAGTACCTCCTGTCTTTTAAGCAGAGAAGCCATGTCATATTTAGAACTGTCTACTGCATAAGTATCGTGTTTCTTTTTAGTGTGTACAATTTCAGATTCGGAGACTGGAAGATTCTCAGGTTCTGCAAATTCGGCGATGGTGTTCTTGATGAAAGTGTAACTGCATCTGCCTGATTCGAAGGCGGCGGCACAGCATTTTTCAAGACTTTCCTTTCCATACTTTTTTGCATAGCTTAAGATTCCTGCAACCTGCCGGAATTTCTGGCACGGATATTTTGACCTGGCAAAAATATCTGAAACTACAGCTTTAGTCATCGGGCCGGTCTTTATAGCGATTGAAAGAAAGTAAGGCTCACTCCATGAATTGTATTCTGCAAATGATGGAGGAAGGTCTTCAGGATCAGTTCTGTATTCTCCAGAGTGAGAAGCACGGCTCCATTCCTTAATAAAAGTGCCTTTTTCGGTATAAATTTCGAGTTTTAAGGCACTTGCCCTTACTTCAAGGTGTTTTCCGATGTACTTATGTGGTACACTGTAGTGACAGTAATCGTACGTGATGTGACAGTCAGGTGCGGCTTTTACAGTTTTCCGGTCAAGGCGGATGAAGTCATGAAGAGGAAGCGGAATGAGCATCGGCTTTTCTTCTTTGCAAAAGATTTCTTCCCTTGACCGGTTTTGTTTTGCGAAAGGCTTTTTGTTCAGTTCTTTGATGCGGGTAAACAGTTCTTCATTTAGTTCTTCAAGAGTAAAGAATGTCATTTCCTGCATGTCTAAAAGGATGTCCTGAGTAATGATTCTGACTCCGCCTTCAACTCCAGGTTTGTCATCAGGAGCTTTTATTCTTGCGGGCATAAGGGCTGTTCCATACCACTGTGCCCATTCCTTGTAATCTTTGTTCAGGACAGGATCTGCAAAATCATTATTACTGATTACGGCAACCTTTGCATTGTCCGGAGTAATTACAGGAGTTACGCCTCCGAAGAAGTGAAGCATTCTTGTATTTACATCAAGCCATTCATCAATCGTGCAGCGGAGCATTCCTTCTGCGTAATAGTATTTGCTGTAAGAAAGACTAGCGACGAATATCGTCACCTTGGTGTCAGATTTTCCTGTTACTGGATTTTTAAGACGGAGCTGAAGACCTGCGTAGTCGACTTCAATATTCTGTCCGGGATAACGTACTACCTTACCAGAGATTCCTTTTGTTGCAAGATAGTCCTGATATTTATGACAGTACTGGCGGTAGCTGTAAGCCTGCCTGCTGTCTGTGGTATTTTCACAGTAGCGTTTATACTTGTTCCAGAGCCGCTGAAGAGTCTGACCTTTCTTTGCCATTTCCTGAAAAATTTTCTCATAGTCAGGTTCTGCAAACTCGGTCTTTGTCCCGCCGCGTTTTTTGTATAGAGCAGCTTCAATCTGCTCGTTTGAATAATTTTGAGGCAATGGATATGTAAAGTCCGATTCCTCAAATCTTGTAATGAAACGGCCGACGGCAGTTTTCCCGCAGCCAACACTTGCACCAATTTCGCGGAAAC
>JAFZLJ010000123.1 GCA_017551545.1 Treponema sp.
AAGCCAGTATTTTGGTTCATTTGAAAGCCATTTAAATCAGAAAGCAAAAATCAAAAGGAAAAGTGTAATCAGACCAAAGCATAAAATATAACACACAAGAGCGCTTAACGATTTTATAATTACGTCCGTCAAAAAAATAAAGTTCAAAAGTCTGATTGTAAAAGCCAACACAAAGAGCTGAATCAAAGATTCAACGGCAATACCGGCACTGCCAAGTCTGAAAAGGCTTGAAACCTCCCCTGCATTTTCTCCGAGTACAGCAGTAAGAATTGTAAAAATCAAAACAATGGATGCCGAAAGCTCCAGAAAATCTTTTATAAAAGAAACCAGTCGTTTATTCATTTGAAACTCCCAATTTGTAGATTTTTGCCTTAAACTCTTCTGCATACAAGCGCGAAATTATAAGCTGATAACCATTTTCAAGCGTAACGCGAATCCGCCTGTCTATATCAGATTTTATGCTTTTGATTTTATTCAGATTAAGAAGAGTTGATTTATTTACGCGGACAAAGTTACATTCGCCAAGCATTGATTCCAGTTCGTAAAGACGGTAAGTGCTTTCATAAACTTCCTCACCGGTATAGATGAAGGTGTTCCGCTCCAGACTTTCAACATACAAAACAGTTTTCAAATCTATAAGATGAACTTCGCCGTTTTTCTTTGCTGAAAGTTTTTTATCTGAAAGACGAAACACGCTTATGAGCCGTTCCAGTTCAGGAGTAATTTCTTTACAGGTAATCGAAAGAGTCGTTTCCTGAACTGAAGCATCTGTCTGAATTACAATTTTCATTCTTATATTGTATCACGCTTTTCACAGATTTTCATGAACAAAAAGTAAAGTGCTGTTGTAAACAACGGAGCGGCAAAGACGTAGAAAAAACTCAAATCATGCAAAACCACACTCTGATAAAGTGCAAATGAAATCACAGAAAGAACATAAAGGACTGCAAGCTTTACTATCCAATTAAAGCGGTTGATAAGCCACAAGACAAAGGCAAAAATCACAGGCGGGAAGAACTGCGCAAGAACACGAATGTCTGCATTGCCAGATTCAATCGGTACATTCTGAGCTACAGCAAATACAATTGAAAATACTGCATAGGCCATGAAAACTATCATTGCTGCATAAAATGCACGAACCAGATTTTTTATTTTTTCAGATTTCTCTGATTTTTTGTCTGCTGAATTCAGATGACGGTAAACAAGCAGGCTGAATAAAAGTGTCTGACTGCATACTTCCGGCAAGCCTACAAAATGAAAAGCAAGCGGAAGCTTTGAATACACAACGCCCTCGATTGAGCCTGGAGCGGCAGCTGGTGCGCCAATAATTCCGATTCCCACAAACAAAAGCCAGAGCTTCAACCAGCCCGATTTCTGTTTAATAAAATCAATCAGCGGAATCAAGATAAACCCGAACAACAAGCCTCTAATAATCTGAATAAAAGGACCTGCCGCACTGGCTGCTCCATCAAATGTCCTGAAATAATCACAGACAACAGGCTGTTTCCACCATTCGCTGTAACCCATCAGCTGAGAGAAAATCACACCGCAAATAAAATAGGTAATAACGTGTGCAAAAGTAACATAAAGCACAAATGAAATTGTTTTCTTTGATTTTTCCATTATAATCTCCTTAAGTCTTTGTCTGCCAGTTTCTGGCACTAAGCTTAAGAAGAATATAATGCCTCTTGTTTTAGAAGAAAACCCGGTTTTGCACAAGTTGCCGGATTCGTGTTATAAGATGCCGGTTTATTTACTAAATCCCCTTTATCATCTTCAAAAAATAATCAACAGTTTCTTCTGGCGTGGATTTCATGTCTGACTGGATCCACCATTTTATTGTTGAAATAAAGCTTCCGGTGAAAAACTGCATTTTAAAATCCTGCGGAACTTCGATTTTGATTTTCCGGATATCATCAGAAAAATCCTGTGCAAGATAATCACAAAAATATTGAGTAAAAAGTTTTTCGGTTTCGCCATTCATGATCGCTTTGATATTCGATTTATGGTCTTTGATGTGATAAAGAATATGAGTGAGCCGGTCCTTAATGGTTTTGTGATTTTTTGAAAAATCATGACTTTTTTCTGGAGTCAGGTCGTGGGCAAAAACATGTGAAAACATTTCGTTACAGATTTCTTCCAGCAACTGTTCTTTTGTTTCAAAGTGTGAATAAAAAGTGCTGCGGCCAATGTTTGCTTCATCAATAATATCCTGAACTGTAAGGACTTCAAACTTCTTTTTTTTCAGAAGATTTGTCATTGCGGTGTGAATTGCGAGTTTTGTTTTTTGCTGGCGTCTGTCCATTGCGTTTCCTTTATTGAACAATATGCAGATTTTTGTTCAGTATCGCACAAATCTTAATGTCTGTTCTTGTTTTTATCATATCATGGCTTTAGTATTTTATCAAACACTGTGTTCGATAACTTTATTTCGTCATCCCGAACTTGTTTCGGGATCTTCCAAACAGATGCTGAAACAAGTTCAGCATGACACAATAGGAGAAAAAAAATATGAAGCATTCAGAAAAACGAAATTTCAAGTTCGACAAAAGAGCAGATAAGTATGACGACCATTTTGAAGGAAAGCTTTCTAAAGTTTTTTACAAGCTGATTTATGATAACATCAAGCTTTTCGATTCAGCACAGGTTCTGGACGTAGGCTGCGGAACAGGAACAATTCTAAAAACTTTATCTGAGCGGTACAACATTGTAGCTCACGGAATTGACGTAGAAAACGAAATGCTAAAAGTTGCAAAAGCAAAATGTCCCGGAATGGATATTCAGCTTTGTTCCTGCGAGGCTACGCCATTTGCAGATAAAAGCCTTGATGCCGTCATTGCCTGTATGGCATATCACCACTTCCCGGATAAAGGCGCGTTTGAAAAAGAAGTTGCAAGAATTCTAAAATCCGGTGCAAAGCTTTATATTGCTGACCCTAACTTTCCATTAGTGCTACGAAAAATCATAAACTTTCTTGTAAGAAATCTGAACGGAGAATTCTTCTCTTCAAAAGAAATTGCATCGCGTTTTGAAAAATCCGGATTCAAGCTTGTAACAATAAAAAAACGTGCTTACGGCCAGCTTGTTGTTCTGGAAAAACTATAACAAAGGAATCGATAATGGCAGAAAAACCAAAGGCAATTCTTCTTGCAATAACCGCCGCTGCCCTTTATGCATTAAGCACTCCTTTTTCAAAAATCCTTATGACGCAGATTCCGCCTTCTTTTATGGCTGGGCTTTTGTATCTTGGAGCCGGGCTTGGAATGGTTCCTTTGTGTTTTGTAAAAATCAAAAGCAGCGGTACTGCCACAAGAAAAATTACACGACAGGATTTTCCATATATCTTTGGAATGGTTGCTCTCGACATTGCAGCGCCAATCTTTCTTATGACAGCTTTGACAAAAGTTTCTGCCGCGAACATTTCACTCATCAATAACCTTGAAATTGCCGCAACCTCCATAATCGCCTTTTTGATTTTTAAGGAAAAGATTTCGCCCCGCCTCTGGATTGGAATATTACTTATTAGCGCTGCAGGAATTATTCTTTCGTTTGAAGGAATTGATTCTCTTACTTTCTCGCCCTATTCTATTTTTGCGTTTCTAGCATGTATTTGCTGGGGCTTTGAAAACAACTGCACAAGAAAACTTTCTGACTGTAACACAACAAAAATCGTAATCATAAAAGGCCTTGGTTCTGGAATCGGTGCAATTCTTGTTGCCTTGATTACAGGCGAACGAATCGGTTTTTCATCTTTTATTTTTCTTGCACTCTTGCTCGGATTTTTTGCTTATGGACTCAGCGTGTTCATCTACATTCAGGCACAGCGATTTTTGGGTGCGGCCAGGACAAGTTCGTATTATGCTGTTTCCCCATTTATCGCCGCCCTGCTTTCAATCGCAATTTACAAAGAGTTCCCAGGCATTACTTTTTGCATAGCGTTCATAATAATGGCCGCAGGAACTTTTGTAATTACGAAAGAATAAATACTTTTTTAGTCTTTTACAAACGAGCCTATTTCCACAAGATTACCTTCAGGGTCGGCAATGTAGCATGTACGTTGACCCCATGGTTCTGTTGTTGGCGGCATAACAGACACTGCGCCTTTTGAAATAACTTCTTCATACGTCTTGTCAACCGCGCCATAGTTTTCTACGCCCAGAGCAATTTCAAAATGCCCGTTGATTTTTTCTGCATAATTGAATTTTGAACCTGTCATTGTTTCAATATCATTTCTGCCAAACAAAAGAAATAGTGTTCCATCTTTTACAAGATACACATTCGAGGTGTTCTCATCTTCTTTAATTTCAAAGCCAAGCACATCGCGATAAAACCGCACCATAGTCGCCATATCTTTTACAAATATACCGAAGCCTTCAAGTTTCATTTTACTATTGTTCATTTGAATCTCCTTAACTGTAGAGAACTATAACATGGTTTTCACATTCGGTATTGTAAAAAACCGACAAATTAGAATTTAAAAGCAAAATTTCTTGCTTCACTAAAACTCATTCCATGATATTTTCTGAAATCGTTCAAAAGGTGTGCCTGATCAAAATATCCATAAGCAAAAACAGAATCCTGAATATCAAAATCAGGAGAGCGGCATACTTCCTGCCATAGACTCTGATAACGGATTATTGATGAAATCTTTTTGGGTGAAAGCGAAAGAGTATGTTCAAAAACCCGCTCAAGCTGGCGTTCAGTGGCATGTATATTCTGTAACAATTGTTGTTGGGAAAGAGAACCCCGCGTGCGAATCATTGTAGAAATTGCTTCCATAACAAGTCTTTCTGTATGCAAAAACGCAGCACCAGAACGGTTAAGCAAAGATAAAAGCGCAGGCTCTGCAATCCTTTGAAAGTCGCAAAGTGTCATGTTTGGAAAGATTTTTGCACGAAGGATTTTTTCAAGTGATTCAAAATGATTCCTTAAATCAAAAAAATCATTCGCAGTTTTTGAAAGCCTTTCATCTGCAAACCGTTGTGCCTGCCATGCATATAGCCGGATTCCAAAAATCTTCTGATGCGGATTTGCAGGCTTTTGTGAAACGAACATTTTATCGCTAACCCCGCAAAAGCCTATGCAAGTAATTTCGCGTTCATCATCAGCATCAGGATTGCTTTCTATATGAATCATAATATCAGCACATAAATCAGGAATAATTGGAGAATTTAACATTTGCAAATCAGAAGTCCAAAAACAGCGTACATAAGGCAAAAGTTCACGACAAGGCAATACTTCGCTATAACCAACAGTTGAAAATGGAGTCGCTGTAATTGGAAAGAAATTCTCCTGATATTTCATATTACTTCTCACATTATTTTTATAAATTCAATTTCATCCAGCCCTTTATCGATTTGATTGCGCCGGCCTGTTTCAGAAAAACCTTCTCTCCGATACAAGCGGGCAGCATTTGAATTGTTCTCCAAAATCCAGAGTGTCGGGCTGGCTTTGCATTTGCCACAGGCAAATCTCAACAGCGCCGTGCCATAGCCCTTGTTTTGCTCCGATGGCAGGATATATAAATCTTCAATCAGATTTTCCGTTACCGATACAATTCCCACATCTTTTTCCGAAGCCTCGTCAAAAAGCATATACACAACAGTTCCGTTTTTCATTTTTTCCAGCAGATATTCTTTCTGGTGTTCTTGCGTATGTTTTTCAACAAACTCAGGAGTACAGAATGATTTATGCGATTTCTGCCAAGCCTCGCTGTGAATAGCCGCGGCTATATCTATATTCTTTTCATCTACAGTTTTTATCATTTATTTCCTTTACATCTCTGCCATTCCCCAGCGGCTTCCGAAGCGGTCTACAAAAACTACACGACTAACCGGTTTTTCTGGATTTTCTCTACCGTCTGTTGAACAAAATCTTCTGACTGTTCTGGGGTCAGATATTTATAGTCACGCTCAAGTTCTCCTCTTTCATCATTACGATAAAACCAGCAGATGTATTGCCTTCTGTTTTCAAAAGCATCTTTGGCAAAAATGTCCATAAACTCATTTTCAAAATTTTCTGCCTTTTCATAAATTGAAAAAGCCCGAAAATCCGGATGCTGTTTTAAATACAGAAAATCAAGATCGTACCAATCTTTCTTTGCTGCCCACACAAGCTTATATTCATCTTCTGCAGCTTCTTTTGGATGAGCCTGAATTAATGGATTATAAACAAACTTTGACCATTCAATATCAGACAACAAGTGAACATAATATCCAAGAAAAAACGAATATTGCTTTTTGTTGTATTTCTGATTGATTTCTTGATTGAAATATTTTGAACAAAACTCGTCTATATTAATAGAAGCATTGTATCTACCGTTTTCGAAATGAGAAACAGTTTTTGGAGGTGTGAATTTTGTCCAGTCTTCATTTGGAACACCACTGTCCGGCGCAATGTTTCCCATGACAAATGCAGTTTCATCAATATCCTTTAACTCATCAAGCAGCTTATCTGCTATTCTTAAATGTACCATCCATGAAGCCATTTTTTTATTCCTTTTTTTTATATTCTGATTTTTTTTCAAATCTATCATTGGTGTACAGTTTTTATTTCATCATCCGAATTGCTTCTTCAACAGTAATTATCTTTGCATAACGTGTGCCCCACATAAATTCATTAAAATATTTGTAGGCTGTTTCCTTATCAAAATAGGGATTATCATAGGTTGAGTTTGTGTAAGCTGGAACATATAAGTTAAATCCTTTTTCAAAACCACTTTTGATTGTTGCATCCATACAATAATCCGTCGAAACACCGATTACTATAATATCTATTTCCCCTTTAGAAAGGAGATATTCTGTCAGTCCCGTCATAGGGTGAAATGCACTGTTTACATTTTTTTCAAAACGTCTCTCTTCGGCTCTCGGCGCGAAGTCCTCATAAATCTCATAGTTTTCCGATGCCTTATCCAAATCTGTACCAGGGCCGTCATCATGCTGAACATATACGACTTCTATATTATTTTCTCGTGCTGTCGTAATCAACTTTCTGATATTGTTTTTCACCGTTTCAAACGCATACAGTCTTTCATCGAAGCATCCTTTTTGAGTGTCTACAACTAACAGTACCATTTCATTCTCCTATTGAAAGAATCTTTCATAAACTAAAAAATATCTTTCCTTTTTCATAAGCCATTGCTAAGTTTTTATCCCAGTTATGTTCGCGCAATGGGTTTTCTCTGGATGTACTGTCAAACACAATGAACTCTGCTTGTTTTACGCGATTGAATAATCTGTCGCCAATCATGACTTTTTTCATGCTGTCCAAAAGTCCAAAGTTTACAAGCCGCTCCATTGTGTTTCCGGCCGTCACAAGGAACAAAGCTTTGTCCAGAACTTTCATAGTCCTGTTTTCGCCGTATGCAAAGCCGTAAGACCAGACCCTGTCAAACCAGCCGACAAGCTTTGCCGGAGCTTCTGTCCAGAACACA
>JAFZLJ010000124.1 GCA_017551545.1 Treponema sp.
GCTGCAATGGTTCCAAGCCGCGAAGAGTTCCCATACACAATCCGCGTAGTATCTGAAATTATGGAATCTAACGGTTCTTCATCTCAGGCTTCTACTTGTGGTGGTACACTCTGTATGCTCGCTGCTGGTGTTCCAATGAAGAAGATGGTAGCTGGTATTGCTATGGGTCTTATCACAGAACCAGAGGGAGACAATCCTTATGGCCGCTATAAGATTTTGAGCGATATCCTTGGTGAAGAAGACCACCTTGGTGATATGGACTTTAAGGTAGCCGGAACAAAAGATGGTATTACCGGATTCCAGATGGATATTAAGATTGCCGGTGTAACAACTGAAATCATGAAGAAGGCTATGGAACAGGCTCGTCAGGGTCGTCTCCACATCCTCTCAATCATGGAGAAGTGCATCGACAAGCCGGCTCCACTTGCTAAGAACGCTCCACAGATTCTCACAATGAAGATTCCTGTAGACAAGATCGGCGCTCTCATTGGACCAGGCGGAAAGAACGTTAAGGCTCTGTGCGCTCAGTATGATGTAACAATCAACACAGAAGACGACGGAACTGTAACAATCTACTCAAAGAACGGAATGAACGCAGAAGCAGCAAAGAAGGCTGTAAAGGGCATTACAGAAGATCCTGAGGTTGGAACAATCTATCAGGGAACTGTAAAGCGCATTATGGACTTTGGTGCTTTCGTAGAAATCCTTCCGGGAAAAGAAGGACTCTGCCACATTTCTAAGCTTTCTAAGCAGCGCGTAAACAAGGTAACTGATGTTCTTACAGAAGGTCAGGTAATCCCAGTTAAGCTGCTCGAAGTAGACAAGCAGGGCCGTTTGAACCTGTCGTATATTGACGCAATTGAAGGCTAAATAAACATTGTAAAATTTCACCTTCTATTGTATAATATATGCAAACGTCAGCATTTCGGAGAAGTTGTCACTTGCCGGAATGCTGTTTTTTTTAAATAGAATGCCGCGAATTATAACTTTTGATATCTGTTCTATTGTTACTCTGTTTTTTCTCTTAATCTCTTTAGTTATTCGTAAACTTACAAGAGGTAAGAGTAATGTTTTATATATAATTCTTATTTCTATTGTATTTTTATCTGGCATTTTTGATATTCTTAGGGCATATATGCCTTTAAAGCTTTTACCTTCAAGAGCTTCGCAAATTCAAATATACATCTATAATTATCTTTATTATTTTTTCAGAAATATTACTACGCCTGTATATATTCTCTTTATTTTTTCTGTCTGCGGAATGTGGCATGAATTTAATAAAGATATTCTTTTAAAAATCACCTGGGGTGTTCCTGTTTTTACAGCGCTTGCACTTATTGTAATGAACCTTGTTACAAATAAGCTGTTCATTGTTACTCCGGAACTTGAATATGTGCGGGGTCCTTGGCTTTCATATATGAGAATCTGTGCTGTATGGATTCTTGCTTATTCTGTAATCTGTCTTGTTTATAACCGCAACATGATTTCGCACCAGAAATTTGTCCTTCTTTTGAGTCTTTGTCCTATTAATATTATTGGTGTATTACTGCAGATGTATTTTCCAAGGTATCTGCTCGAAATAGTATGTACAACATTCCCGCTCATTTTTATTTCTATTGCAGTTCAAAAGCCGGAAGAAATTATAGATATGAGTTCCGGAAGTTTGAACTACCAGGCTTTCAAAGATGAAATTAAACGAAATCTTGCTGCCAAACGAAAGCTTCATTTTATTACAGTTAAAATCATTCATTTTGATTCAATCATAGAAACACTTGGTAAAGAAAACATCAATTCATTCCTTTCGCATGTTGTAAGAGGTTTGTATACAATCTGTAATAACGACGAATATGATGTTTATTATCTTGGAAACGGCGGTTTTTCAATTTTAACTCTTCGTGACGATGTTAATGAAATTGACACAGTTGCCCAGAAGACAAGAAACTTTTTTGCAGGCAAGCACGAAATTCATAACATTACAATTATGTTTGATTTTAAAATGTGCTGTGTCTGCTGCCCTAAAGATTTAAAAGATTACGATTCTGTAATGACCTTTGATAAAAACATAACTACTTCTGTAAAAGAAAAAAATACACTTGTATATTTAAAAGAAATCGCCCAATCACCAGAGTTCCAGGTTTCGAA
The DNA here is from genome assembly GCA_017551545.1 of Treponema sp. Taxonomy (GTDB): domain Bacteria; phylum Spirochaetota; class Spirochaetia; order Treponematales; family Treponemataceae; genus Treponema_D. The sequence continues at coordinate 2,143 of JAFZLJ010000124.1, forward strand.
CCAGATTGACCGCCTTATACAGAATGCAATAAAAAATAAACTTTTCGAAATGTATTATCAGCCTATTTATGATTTGAAGACAAGACAATATGTTTCTGCAGAAGCTCTTATAAGATTAAAGAGTGAAGATTATGGTTTTATTTCTCCTGCCTTGTTTATTTCTGCTGCCGAAAAGAGTGGTGCAATTCATGAAATAGGCGATTTTGTACTTGAAGATGTTATTGGCTTTATTGCAGAAAACAGCCTTGAAGATTACGGCATACATAAAATTGATATAAATCTTTCAATTGCGCAATGTATTGAAAGTAATCTTTCTGAAAAAATAATCGACTTACTTGCCCGTTATGGTGTTTCTCCTGAAAAAATCAATCTTGAAATTACAGAAACATCGCAGGAAGTAAAATATGATGTTATTGAACATAATATAAACCAGCTTTCGGAAAAAGGAATTTCATTTTCACTTGATGATTATGGAACCGGTTATTCAAATATATTAAGGCTCACAAGACTTCCGCTTGATCTTATAAAACTTGATAAGAGCTTTGTAGATGAGCTTGATAAACCGGGAATGAAAACAGTAATAAGTGAAACAATCTCTATGTTAAAGAGAATGAATAAAAAGATACTTATTGAAGGTATTGAAACATACGAAGATTTTGATTATTTCCGTAATGCCGGTTGTGATTATATACAGGGCTTTTATTTTTCAAAGCCTCTTTCGCAAAACGACTTTTTTGAATTTTTGAGGAGCACACAGAATGAATGATTGGTTAATGTGTGACATTACATCGCTTCTCATTTTCATAACCCTGATTGTTTCTAATTTAACAAAGAACAGGGTAAAGGGTCGTACAAACAGTTTATATTTATCGCTTCTTATTGTATCCTGCACAACTATTACATTCCGCATTATATACCAGCTTATTCAGCGTTATTGTGTATATAGTACATCTTCAGTTTTTGCCTTAAAGCTTTTCATCTATTTATATTTAATTTCACGCTGTTATATTTATGCTGTAGGATTATTGTTTATTTTTTCTTCAACAGGTATTCTGCCTGTCTTTTATAGAAACGACACTTATAAAATAATCATGATTCTTATATTTAATGTGCCGGTTCTTTATATCCTTATGGACTGCATTAAGCATATACTGTTTACAGTTGATAAATCAATGAACATAACTATACAAGCTCCTATTATCATTGTGAATGTAAGTATTGTCCTTATGCTTTTCTTTGGATTCATAATGATTTTAATGTATAGAAAAATCCTTAAGAAAACTCAGATTGCTTACAGTATATCTTTATTTCCGTTGAATGGACTTTTATATATTTTCCAGTCTTTCTTCCCGCATGTTCAGATAGAAATGTTCGTTCTGGCTATTACCTGTTATCTTGCTTTTGCAACTATTCAGCGGCCGGAACTTCTTGTTAATCCCGAAACATTAGCTCAGTCTTATTTTGCTTTTGAAAACGAACTTAATAAAGCAATGAAAATTGGAGTTCCTGTAAAAGTAATTTTTATAAAGATTACAAATTACAGAAACATCAATATGTATATTGGAATTGATAGGTTTAATGAACTTTTAAAAAAGATAACTGTATTTTTGAATGAGCTTTCGCGTAAAAAGAAGCTTCGTGCTTTACCTTACTATCTTAATGATTATGTTTTTGCGCTTCCTACAGAAAATCAGACAGATATAGCTTTGGACAAAGTCGTTGATTCTCTTGAACGCTATTTTTCACAGGTGTTTATTCTTGACGGTGTTCGTATTAATATTGATACACGCATTTGTGTAATTCGTGCTCCAGAAGATGTTTCTAATTATGAATATTTCCTTTACCTTTCAAAATCATTCTATAAGATTCTTGAGCCAAACGGAAAAACTCAATGGTTCCGCGATTATGTAAACGACCGAGATTTTATTATCCGTAATAATATAGATAAGATTTTAGACAGGGCAATAAACGAAAATCTTTTTGAAATTTATTATCAGCCTATTTATTCTGTAAAAGAAAAGAAATATGTTGGTGCCGAAGCTTTAGTGCGCTTGAATGATCCTGAATATGGAGATATTCCGCCGGCTTTATTTGTAAATTATGCAGAACGAACAAATAAAATATATATAATCGGCGATTTTGTTCTTGAAAACGTATGTAAGTTTATTGGAAGTGATGAAGGAAGAGCATTAGACCTTGAAAGCATAGAAGTTAATATGTCTTTTGCCCAGTGTTTTGAAAAAGATCTTGTTGTAAAAATCAGAGACTGGCTTGATAAATATCATATAGCACCGGAACAGCTCAGGCTTCAGATTACAGAAAATGCAGCGAGCATAAATCCGTTGATTGTTGAAAAGAATATAAATATTCTAAACAGAATGGGAATTAAGTTTTCTCTTGATGATTACGGTACAGGTTTTTCAAATATCAAAAAATTACTCACACTGCCGTTTGATATTGTAAAAATCAATAAGGAATTTATTGACGAAATAGAAGATCCTTTGAACGAGACTCTTGTATTAGATACAATTCATATGCTCAAGGCACTTAACAAAAAGATTCTTTTAGAAGGCATAGAAACAGAATATCGCGCCGAACAGTTTGTTGATCTTAAATGCCGAAACGATAATGCCTGCGATTATCTTCAGGGCTTCTACTTTTCAAAGCCGCTTCCTCAATCTGAATTTGTTAAGTTTCTTAAAAAGTGATATAGTTATAGTATGAATATTATTGAAGTAAAAGTTGTTGCCTCTGAAGGAGCAGTTATTCCTTCTTATAAAACAGATGGTGCTGCCGGTGCAGATGTTTGTGCTTTATTAAAGGAACCGGTAACAATTGCAAGCGGTTCTTTTGCAATGATTCCAACAGGACTTTTTTTTGAAATTCCTCAAGGGTATGAAATTCAGGTTCGTCCACGTTCCGGTCTTGCAGCTAAAAATGGAATTACAGTATTAAATACTCCTGGTACTATAGACAGCGATTATCGTGGTGAACTTAAAATTATTCTTATTAATCTTGGAAAAGATGATTTTGTTGTAAATAACGGGGAACGAATTGCTCAGATTATATTAAGCCCTGTTACAGTTGCAGCTTTTAAAATTACAGATTCTTTATCGAGCACCGAAAGAGGAGAAAAGGGGTTTGGGTCAACCGGAGTCTAAGCCTTCCGCTCTTGGAAGAAGAATTTTAATTAAATATCTCTACAGGGAGCTCTTTTATTATTTCCTTATCTGCTTTGCTTTTTTGTTTGTTGTTTTTTTTGCAAATCAGATTCTTTTAATCGGCGAAGACATGCTTTCTAAACGCGCTCCTTTTAAAGATGTAGCAAAAATAATGATTTACAGTATGCCCGCTCTTATTGCACAGTCGGCTCCGTTTGCAACTCTTGTAGGATTTTTAATGTGTCTTGGACGCATGGCAAGCGATAATGAAATTTTGATTTTCAGAGCTTCGGGCTTCAGCTTCAGGTCAATTCTGGGGCCGGTGCTTGTGCTTGGCATGGCAATTTCGCTTGTTTCGTTTTTTGTAAATGATTATCTTCTGCCGCTTGGAACAATTAAGTACAATCAGCTTTACCGCCAGATAATGAGGTCGAATCCTACTGTTGTTTTGGAACCTAACAGTGTAAAACAAATCGGCAGCTCTACCGTTGTAATTGGCGATGTAGATGACTCAAAAGTTTCTGATATTATTTTCTTTACAAAACGCGATTCAGACGAGGAAACAATAATTGTTGCAGGTGAGTCTGTTCTTGTCGGAGCAAAAAATCAGGGTGTGCTTTTGCAGCTTGATATGTCTGAATCTATGATGACAACTTTTGACCTTAATGATTTTTCAAATTATGATGTGCTTTCGGCAGAAAAAACAGTCCTTAATATTTTTGATTCAGTTATTACGGGCAGAAGCGGTAAGAATCCGCGCGAAATGACTTTTTACGATTTACGAAAAGAAATACTTTCTATGAAAGCAGACCCTGATGAAGATGTTCTTCGTATAAATACCTGGATGATGGAATATTATAAAAAGTTTGCAATTCCGTTTGGTTCAATCTTTTTTGCATTTCTTGCTTTTTCAATAGCGTTTTTGTTCGGTAAGCATAACGGCCTTACAATGGGCCTTTTTACCGGTATAATAATCTGTGTTCTTTATTGGGCAATGCAGATTTCGGGGCAGCTTCTGGTTACGCGTGTAAACATGGATGCGTTCCTTTGTATATGGGTGCCTAATATTTTGATTGCAGTAATTGCAGTGCTTTTGAGCGTTAATCTTATAAGGAAATAGGGGGGAGCAATGAAATTTGTTGAATACGTTCTGCGAAAGCTTATTCCTTTTTTTATTGTTTCTCTTATTTTCATAGCACTTATTCTGAATCTTGTAGATTTGTTCATGAATATTTCGCGTTACCTTGAAATGAATGCTCCAGGTAAGGAAGTATTCCGTGTAATGATTTTGTATATTCCAAAAACAATCTGGTATGCAGCGCCGATCGCTTTTCTTTTTTCGGTAACTTACATTCTTAGTGATTTATATGCAAAGAACGAAATGGAAGCACTTTTTGCATCTGGAGTTTCGCTATTCAGATTTGTACTTCCTGTTTTAATTACAGGAGCACTTCTTTCTATTGGAATGTTTTTCCTTGAAGATAAGCTTGTTGTAAATACGCTGGAACAAAAAACAGCACTGCAGAAAAAACTGCTTGACCAGGAAGAATCTGCAAATAATGATAATATTGTTGTACTTTCAGATTCAGGAAGGATTATTTACAAGGCACGCCGTTACCGCGATTCTGCAAAAAGGCTCGAAAATGTATACTTTGTAATCCGTGACGAAAACAAAACTCTTCAGGCAATCATTCACGCAAACCAGGCATTGTGGAACGAAGAAAAACTTGTCTGGGAACTTGAAGATGCAGTGCAGTTTGTAAATAATGGCGAAAGTCTTGAAAAAACTTCTGTGTATGATGAATTTAAATCTTTGCTTACAGAAAGTTATGAAATATTCAGAAAGAATACTGTTGATGTTGCAAGTGTAAATGCGGCAGACGCAAAGGTTTATATAAATCATCTTAAAAAAGCCGGTCTTCCTTATAATGAGCCTCTTTCTGTATACTATAAGAAGTTTGCTTTTCCGTTTATTCTTTTTATAGCGGCTTTCCTTGCGGTTGGAGTAACAGGAAAAACAAGAAAGAATGTTCTTTTGATAAGTTTGTCACTTTCTATTGCCGCAGTTGTTTTATTTTATGTATTCCAGATGGTAACAATGGTTCTGGCAAAAACAGGAGTTATTACTCCGTTTATGGGGGCCTGGCTGCCGGATATAGTGTTCTTGTTTATAGCAGGATTCTTATTAAAATATAGCAGGACTTAGTTATGATGAACATATTTGACATACACCACAAATCCTCAGACGGCAAAGCGCGTACAGGTGTGCTTCATCTTCCGCATGGCGATGTTCAGACTCCTGTTTTTATGCCTGTTGGTACAAATGCAACTGTAAAAGCAATGCCAAATGATTTTTTACACGAAATTGAATTTGAAATTATTCTTGCAAATACATATCATCTTTTTTTGCGCCCTGGTGCAGACCTTATTCAGGAAGCAGGCGGACTCCACGGATTTTCAAAATGGGACAAGAACTTTCTTACAGACTCAGGCGGCTTTCAGGTTTTTTCTTTAAGTAAGCTTCGTAAGATTACAGATGAAGGCGTAAAGTTTCAAAGCAACATTGACGGAAGTTACCATATGTTTACGCCCGAAAATGTTGTTCAGACTCAGGTAAAGTTTAATTCAGATATTCAGATGCAGCTTGATGTTTGTACAGGTTATGATGAACCACGTAAGGCTGCAGAAAAGGCACTACGTATTACAAGTGACTGGCTTGTTCGTGCAAAAAAAGAATGGGAACAGGCTCAGGAACAGGGTTATAAGGGCATACTTTTCCCAATTGTTCAGGGACATTTTTCTGAAGACTTGCGTCGTCAGAGTGCAGAGTTTGTAAGTTCTCTTGATATGCCCGGCATTGCAATAGGCGGTCTTAGTGTAGGGGAGCCTCACGACGAGTTTGTTCATTTTATGAATTACACCTGCGGCTTTTTACCTGAGGAAAAACCAAAATATGTAATGGGAATAGGGACACCGGAATATATTCTTGATGCAGTTGCAGCAGGCGTAGACATGTTTGACTGTGTATTGCCTACCCGCAACGCTAGAAACGGCAGTTATTTTACACATAAAGGAAATCTTTCTATAAAACAGGAGCGATTTACTCATGATTTTGGTCCTGTAGATCCTGAATGTAATTGTAAAGTTTGCCGCACTTATTCCCGAAGTTATTTAAGACATCTTTTTAAGGAACAGGAAATCCTTAGCTGTATACTTGCGTCATACCATAACCTGTATTTTTTACAGAATATGATGTATGAAATCCGTCAGGCCATTACACAGGATAGATTTGAAGAATATAAGAGGAATTTTCTGGAGAAGTTTAATCAGGGAGTTTAGTGGATTGCCACGCCCTGCGGGCTCGCAATGACGTCATTGCGAGCGTAGCGAAGCAATCCATTTTTTTTGGAGGTATATTATGAAAAAATTATTTCTTTTTCTTTTAATATTCAGTTTATTCGGTTTTTGTTTTGCCCAGGAGGATGTGGACGATGATACACCAACTGTAGTTGCATCAAAAGGCGGTTATGCCGAAGTTCCTCCTGCAAAACGCCCAAAGCCTATAGATAAGGAAAAGGCCGCCGCTGCTGCCGAAAAGGACGAAACTCCTCAGGATGAAGAAAACAACCGCAATACAATCCGCTATGGTGTTCCTTCAGAAATTTCTACTTTGCTCGACACCCTCTTAAAAAATGACGATCCTCGTTTTACAGAAGAAATATATGATTTGTTTCAGGTAACAAAAAGCTCTACAATCAAGGAAAAGGTTTTGAAGTATTTTACAAAAGCAGAAGACCCTTGTCTTGAAGATTATGCAGTAGACCTTTTGAATGACCCTTATGACGAAACTAGTGCTGTAGTTAAGGCAACGTTCCAGTATGTAAGTGCAGTAAAAACTACTGCTGCAATTCCTGCTGTAATTACACTTATCGAAAGTGAAAACGAAAATTATTTTAATGATGCAATTGCAACACTTGGAGACATTGGCGGACCGGAAGAAGCAATGTTCCTTGTTGAATATCTTGAACGTGAAGATTTAAGTGATGCCCAGCGTCAGACACTTATGCGTAACTGCGGTAAGATGCATGCTGTAGAAACATGGGACAAGCTTGTTGATATTCTTGATAATGATGATGAAAATACTTTTGTTAGAATGTATGCGGCAGAAAGTCTTGGACTTATGGAAGTAGAAAAATCTGTTCCAATTCTTGTAGCACATTTTGATGAAACAGATCCAAACCTGCGCCAGTATGTTATAAAGGGTCTAAGTCATTTCCCGAATGTTGTAGAAGCTAAGGCAACAGTAATCCAGGGAATTCGTGATGAATACTGGAGAGTAAGACAGGAAGCAATCCGTACAGTTAAAGAAAATGATACAAAAGATGCAGTTCCTTATTTGATTTACCGTGCAAAAAATGATGCAGAGAAGGTTATCAAAGAAGAAAGCTATGCCGCAATTGCTGCTTTGAACACAGATGAAGGAAATGATTTTTTAATTACTCAGCTTAATGATAAAAAAGTAGCAGACGGAACAAAAAAGAAAATTGTAGAAGTTCTGCTTAAAGAAGATCACGCAGGCGAAAAAGAAATAATTGAACTTGCAAAAACAGTAGCAGAAGATGATAAACGAAAAGATCTTCGTTACGCCATTGCAAAAGAGATGGTAAAGAATTACAAGAAGTCTTATGACGAAGTTGCAGCTCTTTATTTACAGTCAAAAGATTCAACAACAGTTTCGCTTGGACTTGATATGTACAAACAGAAAAAATCTTCGTCACTCGAAGCCTACGTAAATACAATTGCCAACGAAAAGAAAAACAGTTCGAATAAAACCCGTGCTCAAAAGTTACTTGGCATTGAGGAAGAGGAAGAAGAGAATAAAAACGCTGATGCTAAATAAGAGATTGTCGGGTCAAGCCCGACAATGACAAAAGAGCGTCATTCCCGGGCTTGACCCGGGAATCTTTTATTCATAAAGCTTATTCACGAGCGACAGCACACCATTAATTTTCTGTTCTTCCTCGTAGGTAAACTCTACGTTTTCTTCTATAAGCATTTCAAGGCTGTGGTGCGATTCGGTAACTGCAGTGTTGAAGCCTCTTGTTACCTTGTACCAGTAGTTACCGCTTCCATCATTGTATAGTGTAATAAAACCGCATTCCTTGTTTTTCTGTTTGGCAATGGCGGTATGCATAATCCAGTCTAAAGAATCTATAAGGCTTTCTTTTCCAACAGGATCATAAATGTTTGCATTAAGCTGGCGGCTCCAGCGCTTTTCGGCAAGAGGCATAAGGTCAAGGTTCTGCACGGCATTTATGATAGTGCCCATTTTTTCGCCATCCATGAGCGGACCATAATTTTTGATTTTTATTTGACCACGCAAGTTTGCACAGGCATTTAGCTTGTTCTTGTCTTTTTCTGTTTTTACAGCAAGTGTTAAATATTCAAGCGGTAAAAGGGCAGTTTTCTTTCCTTTGATTTTAACTGTTTCAAAAACAAAGTCGCCAAGAGAAAGGACTTCGCCTTGTGGAATGTCATTCCCTGAACGACCATTGTCATTCCCGTGCTTGACACGGGAATCTCTCTTAGAAGGAGATTGTCGGGTCAAGCCCGACAATGACATAGGGCTATCTTCTTCAAACTTCCTTACCGCCTTACAAGCCTTCAACCTTTCAAACAGTTTTGGATTAATAATATCGAGCATTGGTTTTGTAAGAGGAGAAACGCTCATTGCAAAAATGCGCGAAGTTCTTACAATTTCGCCGGCAACTATAAAAAGCGGATCCTGGCGGAACATAACTGAACCCGGGTGAATGCAAATATGGTCTGCAGTAAGGGAACGGTAATTTTCACGGCCTGTACGGATACATACAAACTGAATCATACCTGCTGCAATACAGCAAAGATAATCACTCATGCTGCCTTTGCCTTCTACAATAGGAATGCCCATTGTGTCGCCGATGATTTGTCCAAGCTGGTAATTAATATTATCAATTTCGGCCATTACTCGTTCATCAAGGTAATTCTTTTTGCAGAACTTTTCGCGGTTATCTGTCTGCTTGTATGCATTAAAAAGATTTATATAAGTTCCAAAATCTCCCTGCATGTCGCGGAAACGGTGGTGAGCTTTTCGGGCTTCCATTTCTTCATTTGCAGGAAGAATAAAAGGAGAGTTTGTACTAAGGAATGCTGCTGCAATCAAGGTTTTATCAAGTACATCAGGGAATCTCATTACAGATTCAACAATAATTCGGCTTATGCGAGGTTCAAGCGGGAACAAAACCATCATCTTTCCAATTGCTGAAAGTGTGTTGTCGTCGTCCAATGCTCCAAGCATATGCAGTGTATCTACAGCGCCAATAATTCCTTCGCGGCCAGGAGAAGCAATAAAATCAAAATCATAAAAATCGGTAATGCCAAGCTCGGCCATGCGAAGAACTACTTCACTTAAGTCTGTGCGGTAGATTTCTTCTGTTGTATAAAGAGGACGTGCTTCAAAATCTTTACGGCTGTAAAGACGGTAACATGTTCCTTCGTGGGTACGTCCGGCACGACCTTTTCTTTGATTACAGCTTGCTTTTGAAACAGGAGTTTCGTTTAAGCTTGAAGTAAAGGTACGCGGACTGTAGAAGTTGAGCTTTGCAAGACCGGAATCAATTACTGTAGTTATGTCATGAATTGTAACCGAAGTTTCTGCAATGTTTGTTGTTACAATTACTTTTTTCTTACCGGCAGGAGGATCATCAAAAACACGTTCCTGTTCTTCTTTTGCAAGTCTTCCATACAGCGGCAGAATATGCAGCTGACGGCTGAAAGGGCAGTGTAAAAGTCGTTCAACACAATCCTTAATGATTTTTTCACCGGGAAGGAAAATAAGTATTCCGCCGTTAATATCACTTCCTTCATCGTTATCTAAAACTCGGTCTACAGTTGCACAGATTTTTGAAAGTAAAATATCGCGGCCTGCTTCTGTTGCAGTTGTAGCGCCGCCTTGAATAGGGTCGTATATTACGCTTACCGGATAAGTAATTGTGTCTATAGAAACAATAGGTGCATTGTCAAAATATTCACTGAACGCCTGAGTATTCATTGTTGCAGAAGAAACAATAACATGAAAGTCGGAACGTTCACGAAGCACTCGTTTAAGAAGGCCCAGAATAAAATCAATATTTAAACTTCTTTCATGAGCTTCATCAACCATGACAACGCTGTATTTACTGAGCCACGGATCAAGCTTCATTTCCTGAAGTAAGATTCCGTCTGTCATAATTTTAATGCGGGTGTCTGCGCCTGTATTATCTTCAAAACGCATTTTGTAACCTACGAGTCCCGGATAAGGAGTGTTCATCTGTTTTGCAATGAATTCACTTACGCTAAGGGCAGCAATTCGTCGTGGCTGAGTTACTGCAATCATGCCGTTTGTAGCATAGCCTGCTTCATATAAAATAACCGGAATCTGTGTAGTTTTACCCGAACCTGTAGGACTTTCAACAATTACAACTTTGTTTTGTTCCATACAGTCAAGGATTTTTTGTTTCTGTTCATAAACGGGCAGTGACTTATAATCTATTGCCATAAAATTATATCCTTTGTGTATTTTTTGTTAATTTCAATGCGGCGTTTTATGTAGCGTGCCCAATCAGACCTTGGAACTTCCCATAGATAATCAATAAAATCCTGATTAAGCGGTTTTACTACATATTCATTTGCCGTGTTGATATATGTTGTTATAAAAAAGTTTTCTGAATTAATAAGGGTAGGCGGATTTCCGTTTTCCTGTTTTTTGAAAGTGAGTTTTACCATAAGACCATCGCCTGTGTTGTCTCGTTCACCGGTTGGATTTGAAGAAGTAAGTTCAGGCTTTGTTCTTTGACCACTGATTGTATTTCCGTTTGCATACATAATGACTTTTTGAGAATTTGTTTCGTGATAGAAAATGTATTTGCGGTCTTTGATAATGTGTGCGTGATTAGCCCAGACTATATCTGCACCGGCCTGAAGAAGCTGCATGTAAAATTCATCGCGCCAGTCTAAAACTGTTCGTGTGTATTCTGTTTCGTTAGCATGAATTGAAATTACAAAAAGATCGCATGGATTTTTCTGTCTTAATTCTTTAACTTTTGCAATGAAGGCATTACGGGCACTTTCGCTGTTTTCTATAAAATTAATATAATCTGAATATGAAGGTTGATTTAGGATTTCTGTTACAGGAAGAAAAAGAATTTTCCAGCCTTTTTTTTCAATAAGATTATAGGTAAAATCGGCTTTCTTACCGTCTTTTAAGCCGGAAAAGTATATTTCTTCGCCTCGTTCTTTTGAGCGCTGAACAAGTCTTTTTGAAGTTTTCTGAGTTTCCTGAATTCCACTTAAACCCTGATCATTTGTGTGATTATTGCAAAGAGAAAAAACATCAAAGCCTGCATCTATTACTGCTTCTACATAAGATTGCGGCATGTTGAAGTTCGGATAATTCTGCGGTTTTTTAGTATCATCAACCGGAGCTTCTATATTTGCAAAAGCAAGGTCTGCAGGTTCAATAATATATTTAACATCACGCCAGATTTTTGGATAATCAGAAATAACATAGTTTACGCTGTGTGCCATAATGTCGCCGGCAAAAAGAAGGGAAATGGTACCGTCGTCAATTTCTTCTGCCTGAATAAGATCACTTTCTGAAATTTCCGGTTCTTCAATTACCTGGGCAGGTTCAACACGTGTTGTTCCGCATGAAAAAAACAATAAAGCAGTAAAAAGAGAAGAAATTAATAATACACGGTGTTTAAAGAATAAATTCACAAGTAACTAAATATACCATAATTATAGATTCTTGTCATTTATGCATTTTAATGACTGGATTGCCACGTCGCTAAGCTCCTGTCGCAGAGCTTACCAAGTTTGCTTCACAAACTTGCGCAATGACGTGACTTTACTTGCAATGATGGGTTTGGTTATTGTACTGGTGTTGTGAATTTGAAATATTTTGGTGCTTTATAATCTATATACCAGCCGCCGTTGTAAAAGCCGTTGTCGTCTGCGGTTGGAACTACGAATATTACTTTTGTTGGATTTTCGGTATCGTAGTAAAATTCATTTGAAATCCAGTCGCCTTCGTTTGAGCAGGGATTCTGGCTTGTAAAATATCCGGCTTTGTCTTTTGGGGTGTACACTGTGATGATATATTTTCCTTTCTGAAGGTTAAAATGTGCTGCCATGCCGCCTTCAAGGTAGTAGGTTTTCTGGTAGTAGTTTATTCTGTCTGGAATGCTTGCCCATTCGTAGGTTGCTTTTGCTTTTGTGTAGGTAACATCTTCGCCTGTTTCGGCATCAACGAGTTTTATCCAGCAGCGGACATTATTTAAGTCTCCGTTATTCTGAGGTCTGTAAATAATCAGTTCCCACCAGTTATGACGAACTTCCGGTGATTTTTCCTGCGAAAACGATGGAAATAATATAAATACGAGGAATAAAACTGCTGCAAAATGACTTTTTTTAAGGGTCATACTCATTTTTCGGAAAAAAACAGCTGTTGCATGATAATTTGGTGGCATTGCATTATTTTTTTCTTTATTATATAATTACCGATTAAATTATTAATAACAAGGGGAAGAAACATGGCCTATTTTTTTGAAGAACCGTCACACACATTCGATGAGTATCTGTTGATTCCAGGATATACTGGACCAGATTGCATTCCAGCTAATGTAAATCTGCAGACACCTGTAGTTCGTTATAACAAGAAAAAGGGCGAAAAATGTCCGCTTGTTATGAACATTCCTATGACATCTGCTGTAATGCAGGCCGTTTCTGACGATAAACTTGCAGTCGCTCTTGCAAAAGAAGGCGGCATTTCGTTTATTTACGGTTCTCAGACAATAGAAAATCAGGCTGCCATGGTTGCCAGAGTAAAGGCTTATAAAGCAGGCTTTGTTACTTCCGATACAAATATTCGTCCTGAACAGACTTTGACAGAGCTTGTTGAAGCAATTGAAAAAACAGGACACTCTACAGTAGCCGTAACACTTGATGGTACTGCTAACGGAAAGCTTCTTGGTATTATTACAGACCGCGACTTCCGCATTAAAAAGGCAGCTCCAGATGCTAAGGTTCAGGAATATATGACTCCACTTGGTTCACTTGTTATGGGCCGCGAAGGAATTACACTTGAAGAAGCAAACGACATCATCTGGCAGAAAAAAGTAAATCAGCTTCCAATCGTAGACAGCGACGGAAACCTTCTTTATTTGATTTTCCGTAAGGATGCTGCAAGTCACGAAGAACATCCGAACGAGCTTTTGGATGAACAGAAGCGCTACATTGTTGGTGCCGGAATTAATACACGCGATTATATGGACCGTGTTCCAGCACTCCTCGAAGCAGGCGTAGACGTAATGACTTTGGATTCTTCTGAAGGCTTTACAGAATGGCAGCGCCGCGCTCTTCAGGATATTCATGGAAAATGGCCTAATGCAAAGGTTGGTGCCGGAAACGTTGTAGATGCAGAAGGCTTTAGATTCCTTGCCGAAGCTGGTGCAGACTTTGTAAAGATTGGTATTGGTGGTGGTTCAATTTGTATTACACGCGAACAGAAAGGTATTGGTCGTGGACAGGCTACTGCTACTATTGAAGTTGCAAAGGCACGCGATAAGTACTACGAAGAAACCGGTATTTATATTCCTATCTGTTCTGATGGTGGTATTGTTTATGACCATCACGTAACTCTTGCTCTTGCAATGGGTGCAGACTTTGTAATGCTTGGCCGCTACTTTGCACGCTTTGATGAATCTCCTACAAACAAGCTTATCGTAAACGGCAACTACGTAAAGGAATATTGGGGTGAAGGTTCTAACCGCGCACGCAACTGGCAGCGCTATGACCTTGGTGGTAAAAAAGGAATGGCCTTTGAAGAAGGAGTAGATTCTTACGTTCCTTATGCAGGTTCACTCCATGACAACGTAACACTTACAACAAGTAAGGTTATTCATACAATGTGTAACTGCGGTGTACTCACAATTCCTGAACTTCAGAAGAATGCAAAGATTACACTTGTAAGTGCAGCATCTATCCGTGAGGGCGGTGCACATGACGTTATTGTGAAGAATTCAATTAAGGCTAATTAATTATCAAATAAACTCTTACAGTCGTGAGTCTTAAATTTTAA
>JAFZLJ010000125.1 GCA_017551545.1 Treponema sp.
GCAAGTTTGATCCGGACTTACTTCCAGACCTCGTAATCGGAGGTTTCGATCTTATGAAGCGCACCGAGTTTTCCGAAGCCGATACCGCCGAAGTCACAGAAATCGCAAATCGACTTAAATCATACAAAGCCCACTGTGCAACCTGCCACTGCACCGGCCTTCCAGTTTTCAATCAGATGAAAGAAATCATGGGAGAGCAGTTGAGTTATGTTTATTCTGGTGACACCTTGCTCGAGATGTAAAATTCAACACAACAACCGCAGAAAGAACAAGGATAATTCCCAGCGCAGAAAGTACGGTTAGCATTTCGGAAAAACACAGGATTCCAATTATTGTTGCGACTACGGGTTCAAGGGTGGCGATGATTCCGGCCTTGCTGGCTTCTACTGTGCGAAGACCGAGGGTGTAGGTCAGAAAAGGAATTACTGCGGTTATAAGAGCGGTGAGGATGCAAAAGCCGATAAGCAGTGGAAGATTTGGGGCCTGGGCAAAGTGAGAAATCATATCACCGGGCTTGCAGATAAACCAGGAACCAAGGCCTGCAAATAAAAATGTATAAGTTGTAACTGTGTAAGGAGAATAGCGGCGCAGGGCAATTGTTCCAAGGATGCTGTAAAGTCCGTAGCCAAAGCCTGAACCAAGACCAATCAGTAAGCCGAACAAAGTGATTCCGTTGCCGGAGATTCCAGAAACAAGGACGCAGCCGGAAAAAGCAAGAAGCAGGGCAATGAGTTTCTGTGCGTTCAGTTTTTCATGGAAGAAAATTGCCGACATGAGCATGATCCAGATTGGCGAAGTGTACAAAAGAATTGCTGCTGTAGAAAGCGGCATAATTGTAATTGCAGAAAAATAGCAGATTGTGAAAAACAAAATACTTCCAAACCCAAGTCCCAGAAAAAGCGGAATGTCGCGCAGGGCAAGCTTAAAACCCGAGCGGTCAACAATAAGCTGCACCAGGCAAAAAAGCAGAGCCGCAAGTGTGAGCCTTATAGAAACTATCTGAATTGCGCTGAAGCCATAGCTTTCGAGTTTTCTTACAAAGATTCCCATGCTGCCCCAAAAGCATGCTGCGATGATGATAAGAAGTGGGCCTAGATTTGTTTTTTGTTTTTCCATTGAATCATATTATATCATATTGTAATATTTGTGTAAGGAAGATTTATGAACACAAATCAGTTTGCCCGAACCAGGCTTACATTCGGAAAAGACAATATGGAAAAGCTCTATAACTCCCGCGTGATTGTTTTTGGCATTGGCGGGGTAGGCAGCTATGTTGTTGAGGCTCTGGTGCGTTCTGGGGTTGGGGCGATTGATATTGTTGATGATGATAAAATCTGTCTTTCAAATTTGAACCGCCAGCTTTTTGCGCTGCAGTCTACAATCGGCAGGGACAAGGTCGATGTTGCCCAAGAGCGCATTCATGATATTAACCCGGATTGCAAGGTTACCAAATGGAAGACCTTCTTTATGCCAGACACCGCCGATCAGTTTGATTTTTCGCAGTATGATTATATTGTTGATTGCATTGATACTGTGACCGGTAAGCTTGAAATTATAACCCGTGCAAAGGCACTCAAAAAACCGGTTATCAGTTGCATGGGGGCGGGGAACAAGGTTGATCCGACAAAGCTTAAGGTTGCTGATATTACACGAACTTCTGTTTGTCCTCTGGCCCGGGTTATGAGAAACGAACTTAAAAAGCGCAAGATCAAACGGCTTAAGGTTGTGTTTTCTACAGAGACTGCAATTCCTCCGCAGGTTGATGAGGTGGACTCGGAGTTTGAAGATACATCTGGGGTTACACCTGAACGAAAGGGTACTCCAAAAAAACAGGCGCCTGGCAGCAATGCATTCGTTCCTTCTGTTGCAGGAATGATTATTGCTGCGGAAGTTGTAAAAGATTTAACTCAGTTTCATGTTACGGATTTGTTTAGGGAGTAGGGTCTTACAATTCAGACACACTAATTTCTGCATCCGCTCTTTGATTTTTGATTGCAATTTGAAAGTCATCCTCGTAAATAACTTCTCCAGGCGGTTCGGTGCATTTTGACATATAAAGCTTGAGACCGTATTTGTTCGCCATGGCACGGTAAAAATCCATCTGTCGGTAAATGTCGTTTCCTTGTGGAGTGTCTTTGAACCAGGTGATGGCGTGATCCGGATTGTCCTGTTTGTAAAATGGCGGAACGGGGAGAACCTTTTCAAAGTATTCGCGGTTTTTCCAATATTCGGCAGTTTCTTCTTGGGTCAAGGTTTTGGACTCTACGAGTTTCCAGATTGCAGTAAAAAGCCCTCGTGGCTGCTGAGTCATATATGCGATGTCGGCGGTGTGGATTCTGTAATAGGTCATAATAAGTTTTATTATAAGAATCATTAAAAGAAGTGACAACCTGAACTAAAAGATTTGACCTCAAAAAGTCTACATCTTATAATATAAAAGTAAGAATATGAAAAAACACGTATCTTCAATCATCCCATTTGATCCTCAAACCCAGTATGCCGTAATCAAAAGTTCAATCTGCACAGGCGAAAAGGTTGCCGGCTTTAAGAACAAAACAGACGGGCATTTTACAGAAGTCATGGTGATTCAGTCTCCCGCAGATGAGGCTGCCTTCAAAAAGCTTTATAATCTGGAAAGTGTGAGGAAGGAATACTAACTTGGAACTTGTAAAAAAGATTTTTGATTGTGTTGAAATTTACAAACTCAAATCTCGTACTGATAATCGTGGGCCGATGACTTATGCTTATGAAGACTGTATTGATGGATTTAAAATCAAAGAAACCCGTGTTTACACCATGCCGCAGAAGGGAACTTTTTTTGGGATTCATTATAGTGATGAGGCAACTCCATTTTCTAAGTTTGTTTCTGTAGTGCAGGGTAGGGGAATGGACTATGTTGTGGACCTTAGAAAAGATTCTGCCACGTATCTTAAATGGGAAGCTGTTGAATTAAGTGCAGACAACACCCTTGCTGTTCTGGTGCCGGCAGAAATCGGACACGCATTCATATCTTTGGAAGACAACACAATTCAGCTTTTTGCAATTAATAAAACCGGGAAGGATGGTCATTCAAAACAAATAAATTACGCCGACCCGAAAATTGGATTAAAGCTTGAGATCCCAATCACTCAGATTTCTGATTATGATTCCAACGCACCGTTTTGGGAGAAACAGTAAATGGAATAACGAAAGTGTTATATATTTCAACCATCTTTTGTCTTTACGAACGTACATCAAAGGAAGCGGATAAAGATATTCTAGAAAAAGAGTTGGACTATAATATATTTGGAGTAGGAGTTGAACTAAAAAAAAATTCTTTACTTTTAATATCATAAAATGATGTTTTGTTGCCATATAATCAGAACTCACAGGAGAATGAGCTATGGCAGAAGAAAACGAAATTCAGATTCTTGGGTGGGCCGTTAAATCTCATCTTTTAAAAATTCTGGACATTATGCAGCAGAAAATCTCACGCAGAAGTGATCGGAACTATACTACAAAATATATTAAGACAGGTTTCTCTGATTTACAATTCCGAATGGGAGATTTAATAACTTTGAGTTCAAGACCTTATGTTGGAAAAACATCTTTTGCATTAAATCTAGTAAAAAATATTGCTGTACAAGACAAACTGCCTGTTGGTTTGATAATACCAGGTAATCTTACAACAGATGATATAATTATTCGTCTTCTTTCTATTTGTTCTGGAGTTGATTCATGCAGGGTAAGATCTGGTATGCTCAGACATGAAGATTCAGATAAATTTCAAGAGGCTGCTTCAAGTATTTATGATGCCCCTTTGTATTTTTATGATGAGCCAAACTGTAGTATAGATCAGATAGAAGTTGCTATAAAACACATGGTAGAAAATTATGATACTAAAATGATTGTTTTAGAGGAGTTTGAGTTAATTAGGGATCTAGTTGATTCGAATCAAAACCCAGTAACTTATAGGGCAACTTTAGAAAGAGTTCTTGATAAATTTGTTGATTTTACCTATGAATATAATATTACAATATTGCTTGTAATAGGTTTACAAGGGAGTAATGGTAAAGACGAACCAAGTTTAATCGATTTTAAAAAATATTTTGTTATTCCATATAAGTCTGACATGGTCCTGTTTGTTCACCGTGACCGATTCTGGGGTGAGAATGGTAAACCAGAAGAACCTGCCTCCCTATTTGTTGCAAAAGACAGTGAATGTCAGGGACAGCTTCTTAATTTGATGTATTCTAGACCGACACAGTTGTTCAGGGAGAAAAAGTTTGATGAATGAAAAAGATTAAAAAACTAAATTTTCAAATTCTTAAATGTCTCGCGGAATTAAATAAACTATGTTCAATTATAATGAATAATGAAATACAATCCGAGTTAAGAATATCATTGTATAAGCAACAGATTTATATTGAATTTTCAAAATTTAAAAAGAGTGTTACCGATTTCAAATCAGTTTTGGAAAAGTTTAAGGAATGCAAATTTGAGCATAAGTATTCTAAAAGTTTGCTTATGCAAATTGCAATAGTACAGACTAAAACAGAAACAACAATTTCTAATGTTAAACATATAATGACTGAGACAGCATGGCTTGATTTCAAAAGAGAGTTTGAAGTTACTGTTCAGACACTTATAGATTCTATCAATATCTATATGGATCTAATTAAAGAGCCTGAGATAGGAAGGTTTTAAGCATTATTTCAAAATCCGAAAGATCTTCATAAAGAGTTTTTATTTTGGCATTAATATCATCTTTTCTAGCGCCAGTATATTGAGCATATTTATTCCATGAAAGAGATGCCTTAATGGATGCTGCATAAGCCTTTAATGTCCTTAATGCAATATAAATTTGATATAAATCTGTAGTAGGAGAATACTGATATAAAGGTTTGGGTTGTCGTAAAGGTTTTTGTTTTTCTAAATCATTAAATGTCATGAGCAGCTCCATATCTTTGTTTGAGGATATCTATAAATTTACGGGAATCTGTTATTTCGTTATAGTGATCTATTATAACATCTTTGTTTACCCTGACAAATTGTATAATCTTTTCCAGTTGTTTATCAGTTAGGTTACATTCTTTTCGTGGTTCTAAAAGATGAGGATTTTTTATTGTTATACATAAAGGGTTGTCTCCGTTTGGATTTGCAAACCTGACAACATTTGTAAAAACTGCTTTTCCATTTTTATCAAGGCATGGTTCTTTCTCCCAGTCTTTTGCACATCCGCAAAAAATGCGGCAAGGTAGATTTGCATTCGGAATATAACTGGGCCAGACGGTAGTAGAAAAGAATCCGAATATTTCATAGAAATAGATTTCTCGCATTATGGAATAAAAATAATCAAGTAATTGTTTTAGAGTTTTTGCAAGAGGCTCTTTTTTATTTGCAAATCTTTCCCACTTTTGAAGACTGATTTTAATTTGGTTAAAACAGTCTATAATAATAAAACTGCTGAATTTTTCGATGATTGCAAAAGTATCAAATTTTTCTTTAAGTGCAGCAGATTTCTGTTGTATTGTTTCCTCTCTTTCGTTGTTCAGAAAAGTTTCCATCAAAGATTTAAGCTCTTTAATAAATTCTTTTGCAACTAAATCCTTTCTCATCATATTGTTTTTCTCCTCAGAATTAATTATATCAGAGTGGTTTATCATTAAATGATATTCATGATTGTTAATTTCTTTTATGGGGTTATTATGAATAATTCAATACTTAAAATGGCAAAAGTTGGAGAGTTTGTTTGTGGTAATGAAATTGAAAATGAACTCTTTGAATCTGTTAATCTATATATACAAATACTGACTGAGTTAATTAGCTTATTAAAAACTATAAAGTAAAATCCGGTTCGGAAAAATCGTTGACAATTACTATAAGTTTATACATAATAATTTCATATGAAAAAGGAATTGTTTGATAAAATTAAAAAAGAATATGGAAAGTATGCAAGCTGGGCTGTTTTTGCTGAAGAAACAGATAAGCCAAAATCAAATATGGGAGATATTAGTATTCTAGAGCCCGATAACAATCCTGAATTACTAAAAATATTGAAGACAAATGTCATAATGGTGGGGCTTAATTTTTCTCATGAAGTAGGGGATCAAAATTCTTTTGTTTTTAAGAATTTTCATGATTCTAGTCGATATGCTCAGGACTATAAAATAAGATATGCGTTTCGGAATACCGAATACTATGGCGCATATATGACTGATATTATAAAAAATTACCCACAGAAAGATTCAAACAAGGTTGCAAAAGTTTTAACCCCAGATAAAATATCGGAGAATATTGAAATATTCAAAAACGAACTAAAATGTATTGAAACAAAGAATCCTACAATTCTTTGTTTTGGTAAACAAGTTTATGACATTCTTAGCAAAAATCTTAGAAAAGAATATTATAAAGAGTTAATACAAATAACACACTATAGTTATAGAATAGGCAAAGAAAAATACAAAGAAGTTGTTCTAGATGAAATTAATCATTCAAAATGTACCTCGTAGTTAATTGTTCAATAATTCAGAAGTAATTCCATTTTAGGAGATTACTCGTCATCATCAGTAATACAATGAACTTTTAGTTCTTTAGAACTAATGACTTGAACAACTGATTCCTGAATTAGTTTTGGAATTGTTTTGATTGATGATTTCAAGATAATCCCATGTTCTTCATTAAACTTTCTACACAGATAATCGCTAAGTATTGAATTGTTGAGCACGTTATATATTAGCCCATTATCCGAATGCACAAGATTTCCATTGAATTTCATTTGTTCCTCCTTATTTTTGATGATTTGATCAATTCTTTCTTTTTGTTTCATGGTTAATACCTCCTTTATAAATATATAAAAAGAAATGTAGCGAAACTTTTTGCCTAATTGTAATCCCGTATTCTTATTATAAAATATATAATTTTTGAAATTCACAAAGTCATTCTGTGATTTCTTCTTCTGAATGTTCTCGTGCCCATTCCTGTTTACACTGCTCAAAAAGTTTTGATAAAACTGAGTCTTTGTCTGCATACGATTTTTTTACATATTCTTTCATAATATATAAAAACTCGGAATGAAGATGTGAAAGTTTTCGGGAATCAGAATGGTCATAAAAAATATCTTCGGCTTTTTCTGTAAACAAAATCCAGAAGGTGTTTTCATAATTAATATCATCAAACATATCATTCTGAACAACAATATATTCTAACAATCCAAATTCGAATGTCTTGTAATACTGAACATCAAGAATATTAGCGGGAAGTTTTGTTTCGGATCTTAATAGTTGAATGGGTTCGTTATTATTCATTTTTTGCTCCGTTTATTCTCCTGCCAGTCTGTGTTCTGCGGCAAGGGTTTTAAAGTTGTTGTCTATATCTTTAATAATTTCATCGGGTGATTTTTGATATAGAGGGGAAGACTTTGGGGCGCATAATGTCTGGTAGTTGTATTCCTTAAAATAAAGGGCTCCATCTTTTAGATACAGAAAGCCTTGAGTCTTAGCATAAAGGAATCCTTGTGTTCCATTATAGGCGTTTCCTTTGAGCAAAATATATGGAATGCCCTGTTTTTCATATCTAACGGCGGAACCAAATATTTCTGAATTTGAGCCTGGAATTGGAACAGAGATTTGTGTTTCGTTGTGATACCAGATTTTATGATTTGAAAAATAAGTTACAGATTCGCAGTCACAATGATATATTTCGCCATCTGTGTGAATGATATGTTCGACCCCATCCAGGATATAGTGGAATACAATATCACATGACTTGTCTTTTCCTGTTATTAGTGTATGTGTTCCATCGGTACGTATTGAACAGGGGGAACATTCTCCGTTAAAGAAATCCATTTTTTTGCCATCTATGATAATGTAAGAGAGATCGGACTGTTGTAGTATGGCATGTTCTTTTGGGTCATAAAAAAAACATGGAGTTTCTTTTCCAATTTTAAATTCCTTGCCGTTGTAGTTATAATAGTAATTTGGTTTTGGACTCCTATAGTTTTTAGGTATTTTCTTTTGGAATATGAACTGAAAATTATTTTCATTTTTATAAAAAGCAGGGAATATGTGAGCGTATGGACCGTATTTTTTTGCATTGGTAACAAAATATTGTTCTTTGGTGGTGCCATCAGAATTATAGTACGTTAAGACATGAGCTGATTCATCATATTCTGATTCAGGTGTGATTTTTGCAATTTCATTTGCTATTTCTCCTAATTCGTTCAAGGTGTTATGCCAGTCTTCTTCTGATTTTTTATCATGTTCCTCTCCCTGAATATACCATTCAAAATCTCTAAAAGAAAGCTTTTCAAGATCATCTGGGTAATAAAGCTTATCTGTCTTTGGACAAACATCAAACGGCCCATGAACTTTCTGTCCGTCATTCACAAAATATTCAATAATTCCATTTTTCATTTTGCCGTAGAAGAAAGCAACACCGTCTTTAAAGCAGAAAGTTTCAAGAAGAAAATCTGCATCGGTTTTACAAATAAAAGTTGGATTGTTCATGACATACCTCCTTGCAGTCCTTCAAGAGCATCAGAGACCGCTACATATAATAATAGCAAGCATTAATATCATTTAGTGATACAAAAAATTATGGTAAAAGAAGAAAATACAATTATTTAATTTTATTATCATTAGATGATATTCTCTTGTATTACTCTGTTGGTACAGGGGGCAAATATGACAAAAAAAACCAGAAACTTTTTATTATCTGTTTTTGAATATTGCATTAGGGCAATGTTTCTTGCAAAAAATGAAGGAATCCTTGCATTGGAGAATCTTTTTCATGGTTGTGCTCTTACTAAAACAGGAAAAAAACTTTTTGATAAGAAAGTTGATATTTTTATAGCTCGGCTGCTGTGTTTTATTGTAGATGCCGGTTATACAACAGAGGGCAATCAGGAATTTCTAAAATCCATAAGCCTGTGGGCTGGTAAAAAAACAAAAACCGCTTTGAAGATTGCTTCCACCTGCATGGATTATCTTGCAAACGGAAACAAAATTGATGCAATTCTTCTGCTTGTTTATGCTTATGTTGGAGAAAAAAATTATGAAGAGTTCTTAGGGCTTTATAAAAAGATCGAAAGAGATAATAAAAGGTAGCCATAGAAATTAGTTTCTACAAAGAAAACTCATTGAAGAAGAAATAAACAGTATATTTTTACAGAGATGCCACACTAATAATAACTAGTATTAATTTCATTTAGTGATATAATCTAAATATGGCTAAAGAAGATAAACGAGAATCTGGAAAAGAAGTGCTTAGGCTCTTCAGACTGGATGCTATTTTGCAGACTGATAAGTATTTTTCAAAAGAGCAGCTTGCAGACATGCTTGATGTTTCAATTCCTACTGTAGATCGTGACATAAGACGTTTACGTGAGGACTGGCATGCTCCGCTAAAATGGGACAAGGAAAACAATGGATATCATTATACTTCTCAGTTTTTTAAGCTACCACATGTTTTTGTTACTGAAGAAGAAATGCCTGCTTATGCAATGGCACGTAAGCTTTATAAAATGTTCCAGGGTACTCCGCTTTATGAGCCGCTTTTAAAAGTATTTCAGACCTTTGAAAATCCTGTTGAATCAGAAATGAGCTATAGAGGAAATGTTAATTTTAAAACAGCAAAACCAACAGAGCATAAGGCCTGGTTTGAAACCCGCATTGTAATGGGAACACGTCATGTTGCTGTGGTTGGAAGTGAAGAATGGGATATAATTCTTGAAGCCCTTAAAAACAACTGGGTGCTTGAGTTTGATTACGAAAATGTAACAACCGACAAAAAAACAAAATCGCGTACGATTGAACCGTGGCAGTTTATTTACGATAACGAGCAATGGTATTTAAGAGGTCGGGCTTCTCAAGATAGTAAATCGGTTAGAAAGGGAATAAGAAACTTTGTAGTTCCACGAATGCAAAACCTTAAGCTTTTGCCAACTCATTTTGCTTTACCCGAAGAAAAAATATGGCAATTAGACACCTTTGCTGTAGGATACTTTGGCGCCCTTGCTACCGAACAAATTGAAACCTACAAGTTCATTTTTCAGGGAACTGCCCTTTATTATTCCGAAGCCGACTTTGCTTACACCAAAACCGTTGAACCATACACCGGCGACATTCCTCATAAAGAAGGCGCAGTTCTTGTGTCGTTCCGCAGCAATCAACCAATAGGAATCAAACGCCAGTTCTTCCCATACGGCGAGGATATAATTCCGCTCGAACCAAAATGGTTTGTAGAAGAATGGAAAGAAACTGTGCGCGGAATGACGGCATATCTGTAATTCTTTTTTATATATCACTAAATGATAGTCTCCTTTGATATATTATTCCTGTAACAAAAGGAGGACTATTATGCCAAGAAGAAAGAACACTATTTTATCTCAAATTATTAATGTTTCCGAAAAGCTCGAAGGTTCTGGACTTGAACCAACGGTTATAGAATCTATTCGTCCGCAATTAACTAGTATTGCAAATTATCTTACCTGTGACGAAATGTCGACAATCTTTTTTATTGTTATTTTTGTAATCTTGAATCAGAACCAGACACTTGTAAACATGCATGATATTGCACATTTTTTGGATTATTCTTTTCTTCATATTCTGGAGTATCGTTCAAAGATTACTCTTTTAGAAAAGAAAGGTCTTATCTTTATGAAAAAAAGAACCAATGTAAGCAATCATCCTGAAAATAACGGATATGGGATTAATGGTACAGTTCTGAATAATGTAATAGACGGAGATCCTATTGTTTTTTATGAACAAGAAGAAATGACAACGGAAAGCATTCTAAATGAGATTCAAACTATTGAGGATTGTTTTTGGCATGACGGAATGGATTTTTCTGAATATAAACGACAGATTTGTAACTTTGAAAATCAGAATCTGCAAAATGTAATGATTAAATCAATCAAAACACTTTTTCCAGAGGATTTTGATACAAGAAGTTTTCTATATTTTTATTGTTTTTCTGCAGTTAATAATTCTGAACCTTTTGTGTATGAAACTAAAAGAGGAATTCAGCAAAGTGCAGGTTTCTGTTTTATTACTCCGGCAAAAAGATATAAAAGAATGACAAGTCTTAATGATGACACAGATGTTCTTCTTGTTCAGAATTATTTGGAAAGAACATTTGAAGAATCTGGTTATTATTCTAATGGAAGCCCATGTATAAAGATTTCGTTTAAACTTACACCATGGGCAATCAAGAAAATATTTAAGAATGAAGCCGAGAATTATCTTAAAGAAGATGACTCTCTAAGTGAAATAGAAAAAACACGGAATGCATTAAATGAAATTAGTTATACATATGAAGATAACAATATTTCAAAGGCAATGAAGCAAACAACTCTTAGAAGATTGGAAAGAAAGGAAAATAATCTTCCTTTTTTCAAACAAATTTGTAGTTCTATTAGAGAAGAAAGTTATCGATTCTTTTTATATGATTGCATAAAGGATTATATAAAAGGAAACTATTCTAATGTAAGTTCTACACTTAATTATCTTTATGGTCATTCACAAAGATATTTTATTGAACTTCGTGCTTTTATGGACGAGAACCATTACCTTGTAGAAAATGGTTTTCTGGAAGTAAATAAATGTGAAGTAATAGAGCATACTACATTAACCGTAACAGATAAAGTCATAGATCTTTTATATGGTGAAAATTCTGTAATCTATAAAAAAGGTGTATCTGGGGAAGATATTATCGATAACGAAAAGATAAAAGAAAAAAATCTTTTTTATTCACAAGAAATTCAGAAGCAGATTGATATGCTTGAAGAAAGCCTTAACCAGGAAAACCTCATAGCAATGCAAGCGCGCCTTTCCAAAAAAGGCCTTTGCAAAGGAATTGCAGTTATTCTATACGGAGCGCCCGGGACCGGAAAGACCGAAACAGTATACCAGCTTGCAAAAAAGACTAACCGAAAGATTCTGCACGTAGATATTGCTGATTCAAAATCATGCTGGTTTGGTGAAAGCGAAAAGCTTATTAAAAAGATTTTTACAAATTATAAATCATTATGTAAAACCTGCAAAAGCCGTAACGAAAATACACCAATCTTGCTTTTTAACGAAGCCGATGCCCTTATTCAAAAACGCCGCAATCTGGACTCAAGCAGCTGCTCTACAACAGAAAACGCAATTCAGAATATCCTTCTTGAAGAAATGGAAAAACTCGAAGGAATCATGATTGCTACAACAAACCTTTGTAACAACATGGACAAAGCCTTCGAACGCCGTTTTTTGTTCAAAATAAAATACGAACGCCCAAGCCTTCAGGCTCGCAAAAAAATCTGGCAAAGTAAAATTAACTGCATAGATGATGAACACCTTGAAAAGCTTGCCTTGGAGTTTGATTTTTCCGGCGGTGAAATAGACAACATTGTACGCAAGTGCGAAATGAAGGAAATAATCAAAGGCCAGCAGCCAACATACGAAGAAATAGTTGAGTTGTGTCAGAACGAACATTTAGAAAGTGAAGGAAACCATAAAGTGGGATTTTGTATATGAGGTTAATTAACATAATCAAATTTCCATACTATAATAAATATATGTCATCAATAATTTCTGGAATAAGCAATATAAGTTACGAACCTTCCAGTGTAACCCTCGTCAGATGCCCAAGGAGAAGATGATGAAGGCTATGTGCTTGATATTGGGAGAAATAGTAAATGGAAAACACCCTTGTAAAAATCATCAAAGATCAGACTGAAATTCTTTTGAAGAATCTTGAAGTTCAGATTAACGAAGCTCCTCTTGAAGTGATGTTAGATAACGTAAACAACTCGAGATTTTTGTTTCATGCAATTCATTCGCTGGATAGATATTTTATTAATCCGCATCACTACAAGTACGAGGTGGCTGACCTTATTGGTGTTGATGAAAATCTCAGTATCATCTCCGAGTCACGAGAAGGTTATGATGCCGCCCCAGGACTGGTAATTGAGCGACAAAAGCTTTTGGATTATTTTAATTTTGTAAAAGCAAAGATTTTTTCTTATCTTGATAATCTGACAGACGAGCAGCTTGCAGAAAAACCGGAAGACTGCCCACACACAAAGCTCTCTTTGATTCTTGGCCAGTACCGCCATCTCATGTTCCATTCAGGACTTTCAGAAGCAGTAAACTTTGATGCAAACGGTACCTGGCTTGAGTATACAGGGTTTTCGTATTTTAAGAATAAGTAAAATCCGGCTTTAATTAGATATACAGATTTCTTCCCGGAGTTTTAGAGTTATATGGTGTAAGTTCAAAACCTTTGCCGCTGACTGCACAGCTGATCATTTTCTTTGTAAGTTCAGGAACACTTTCGTTGGCAAGAGCCTCTTGGGGATCCATCCAGACAACCTGGTCGTTTTCGTCGCCATCGGAACGGGCTTCGCCTTCAACATAAATTGCTTCAAATACGGCATACCAGTCCTTTGCACTGAACCTCATTCCAATAAGCTTTCCGGCTTTTACAGTGATGCCAGTTTCTTCCTGATATTCGCGTACTAAAGTTTCTTCCGGGATCTCGCCAAAATTAACATAGCCGCCAGGAATAATGAACATGCCTTTGCCAGCACCATAAGTATGACGGGCCAACAAAACCTTTCCATCACGAATACACACGCCGCCAACCGACTGGCTCCAATTTGTCTTTTCGATATCTGCTTCTGACATAGCGTTACCTCACTTTTTTATCATCTTTTCTTATATAACAAAAGTCATCGCCATCCATATAAGATGTTTTAACAAATCCATGTTTCAGATAAAACCTGGCTGCTTTTTCGTTATCTTTATGAACGCCAAGGACAATAGGGTGCTTCCCAAAATCATTGTAAACTTTTTGAATTGTGGTTTCAATAATCTGACTTCCTAAACCCTTATCTCTGAAGTTTTTATCCAGAACAAAAAATACCAGTCTGTAAAATGGGCAATCTTTTAATTCCTGCGGATCATTCTCGCAAAACAAGCCTTCCCCAAGAAGAATTGTTCCGATGGGGCGATCATCTTTTGTAATCAAATAAGCATGCCCCTTCAGTTTATTTTCAAAACCAAATTTCAAAGTGGCAATGAGAGTAGGGACATCATCAACAAAGTCATCCGGTATATCAGAGCGGTCAATTTCATATACCCTGTTGCAATTTTCAAAGGTCAGGTCTTCAAGGGTAAAATCATTCATTTGTTTAATTATAGTATAGATATTAGTATTTTTAAATAAAATACATTTTTATAATTATATGTTTATGGCAAAATTTTAAACTAACAGTTTACTTTTCTTTTTGAGAATTCGTTTTATAATGTGTGGTATGGAAAACACTTATTCAATTCAACCAATTAAAAGAACTGTTGTTGATATACAAGCTACTTCAAAATTGTTGAAGAGTCTGCGTATACAAAACGGTTATACTGTAAAGCAGCTACAAGAGATTTTTGGTTTTGAAACTCCTGTTGCTGTTTATGCCTGGGAAAATGAAAAAAGTAAAAATATTCCGTGTATTGAAAATTTAGATACTTTGTCTAAGTTATATAATTGTCATGTAGAAGATTTATATGTCTTGAAGCAAGTTGATTTTTCAAATTTGGAAGTTCATGAAAACACCCCAGAATATGGAAGTTCTGCTAAATCAAATATCCATTATTTTATTAAAGATGAAAAATATTTCAAAGGAATCCAGTACTTAAACAAAAGAGATTTAAATTTAATAAAACAAGAGTTTGGTGATTTATTTATTGAAGATCCTTATGAGTTTCAGCAGATTCAAATTCCATCAAAGTCGGGAGAGATCCCGGTTGCCCTTACTATTAATGATGAATTAACAATGGTTGAAGATATTGAAGAAGCCTCTAAACTTTTAATTGTGAGGGTAGGTACTTCTGTTTATGATAATGTTGATAAAAAGTATAAAGATGATTACAAGAAAACATTATATGTTTTTCACAATGATTGGATAATTTTTTCTCTGCAAAACAAAGAGTTATTTGTTGTTGATGAAAATTATATTTATCAGTGGAAAGAAATTCCAGAGAAACTAATAAAATAGCAGAGGAGACTAATGAAAAAAGAATACTTAGAAGAAACGTATGTTCAAATACCAGTAATGACATATAAGAAAACCAAAAGTATTCTAGCAGATGCTCGTAAAATCATTGAAACTGCACGAAAAAATGCAATCCGTAGTGTTGATTTTAACCGTGTTCAGATGTATTGGAATTTAGGAAAACGTATTTTTGAAGAAGAACAAGAAGGAAAAGAAAGAGCAGATTATGGAGCATATATTGTTCAGTCTCTTTCTGAAAAATTAGAGGCTGAATACGGGGGTGGATTTGGGAAACGACAACTTGAACAAAGTCGTCAGTTTTACAGAACTTACCCAATTGCGAACGCACTGCGTTCGCAATTGAATTGGACTCAATATCGTTTATTAATACAAATTCCCGATAAAGATAAACGCGAATATTACGAGCTAGAATCTGTAAATAATGCCTGGACTGCCAGAGAAACAGAACGCCAGATAAACAGTCAGTTATATGAACGTCTGTTGCTTAGTAATGATAAAAAATCTGTTCTTGATGTTGCCAGAAAACAGCGTATACCTGAAAATCCATCAGAAATAATTAAAGATCCAATGGTATTAGAGTTTCTTGGACTTGAGAAAAAAGCTACATATTACGAAAAAGATTTAGAAAGCACTATTATTTCTCATATTGCAGATTTTTTGCTCGAAATGGGCAAAGGCTTTTCTTTTGTTGCACGTCAAAAAAGGATTCTGCTCGAAGATGATGAGTTTTTTATCGATCTTGTTTTCTTCAATCACTTACTCAAATGTTTTGTAATCATAGAAATCAAAACAGGAAAACTAACCCATCAAGATATAGGTCAATTGCAGATGTATGTAAATTATTACGACCGTAATGAAAAGCTTCCCGAAGAAAATCCTACTATTGGTATTTTGCTTTGTTCTAGTAAGAATGATACAGCGGTAAAAATGGCATTGCCAAAAGAAAATAAAACGATTCTGGCAAGTGAATACAAATTATATCTTCCTACTTCCGAACAACTTGTAAAAGAAATTGAAGAGGTTAAACAACTTGCGGCCTCTGCTAAAAGTAATTAAATTTGAAAAGTTTAATAAGAGCTTTGAAGGGTAGGGCTATTTACACCCTGCAAGAATCTCTTTTGCAGACCGTTTAATATCTTCAATAAGCTCAGGAGGATTAAGCGGTTTTGCACCACCACCAAAAGACAAAATCCAAGCCGCTGCCTGACCAAGCTGATTTGTTTCAAAAGAAAGATAAACTGAGCCGTCTGGGTTTTCGCGGATAGTCTGACCATTGTGCCAGGTGCGTTCCATTACATAAGTTTTCAAGCCCTTAACAAACTCAATTTCGACTTTAACCTTTTCACCGGTAAAGCCCCAGGCACCCATCTGAACATCAATGTGGTCTTCAAGCTTAAAATCCTTTGGGATAGAAAACTTGTCTTCAGTAATCTGGCAGTTTCGGATACGCGGCATAGCCCACAAACGAATTGCATCAGAAGAATGAGAATATCCCAGCAAATACCAGCTACCTTTCTGGCAGATGATGTGATAAGGATCAAACAGACGTTCCTGGTATTCAGAATCCTTTGCGGTTTTGTATTCAAGCTTTAGCGTGCGGTGGAGTTTTGTACCCTTGAGGACAGCTTCAAAAACTCCTTCTTCCATTGTGGTGATTGGATCAGAAATAAAGTGAACCTCGTTATTTATGAGGGCAGAGTCAACGGTGATGCTGTCCGGGAGCATCTTAATCAGCTTTTGCATAAGGTCGCGGTAGGATTTTTCCATCGGAGTATTTTTGTATTGCTCCAGAAGCGGCAGAATTGTAGAAAGGGTAAGGAGCTCTCCTTCTTTAAGCATAACCTGGTTCAGAGAAAAAGTAGAATCCGTGTAGTAGTAACCGTTCTTCTTAAAATCAAATTCAATCGGCGCACCATATTCATCACGTAGAATTTCAATATAGCGTCCAAAGGTGCTCCTGCTGAAATTAGTTCGCAATTTTTCATTCAGTTTATTAGCGTTTGGATATTCACCATACCTGATAGCTTGTTCAATCTGGAATAAATATCGAAGCATATGAGTAGCGTTTCGCTGTCCTGTAGTCTTTTTTTTTCTTCTGTGCCATAAAAACTCCTATAAAAATTATATCACATTTTTTTTAAGGGTGCATCATTATCTGCGACACCCCTTGATATATAATTAACTCGATGATAAGGAGGTACTATTATGAACGCACAAATCTTAATCAAAACAACCAATGACTGGTTCGAATTCACAAAGAGCAAAACAGGACAGCTCGATTACGTTGGTAAGTGGGAAAAGAACGCGCTCCCAAATGTAGACGGCGCACAGGAATTTGTTTCAAGTACTTTTCATTCTCCATGCTGGTATGTATACATCCAAAGCGAATTGAACTGCAATCCTACGGTTTATGTTGCCCCAGATGTTGATGTTTCAGACAAGGATACTTTTGATTATCTGATTCACATTGGACCGGTGCTTGCTGCAGTTGAATCAAAGAACTCACTTCTTGCAGGTGAACTGTTTCTCCGTCGCCGCGAGGTTTTCGAAAAGTTTGCACAGCTTACTCAGTATATTCTTGAACCGCTTTGTGTAGAGATTTTGTTTTCACTCTGTTACGGAAAGATGAACAACATCGACCCGGACAATATCCCGTTGATTTTTGAGTCCACCAAGAAGAAGCTTGATTTTGATTCCTCACGTGAAAATCTTGATCAGGCCTTCATGCGTTACTTCAAGAAAAATACAGCAACACTCACTTTGCCGCTTGTTGGAACCAATTTCTATCATTGGGATGAAAACATCGAGCCCGAAGCCCTTTCAAAGCTCACAGATAATTTGAGCCCAGAAGATTTGCCAGCAGCCGCAGAAAAAATCCGCAACGCTAAGCACAGCTTCTATGAGTCACTCAAGGTTTCGGTTCAAGCCGAGCCATATAATCATGTAGATAAGAATTCAATTCTTGTGTGCATCGAAAATGTGGAAGCCAAACTCTTTGGAAATCCAGGTCTTGAAAAAGCCGGACACATCAGAGCGCTGGCCGCAAAAATCATCCGCGAAGCTAAGCCAAAAAAGATGTCTTACACCTGTAAGCTCAGTGCTTTGAGTTACCGCGAGATTGTTGTTCAGTTTACGGTGTAGAAGGAAGGAGGGGAAAGCCTTCCCCTCGGCTGCACGATGTTGCAGCCTACCCCTTCCAGCGGGGGACACCCCCGCAACGCCCCCGCTGTCCAATTATATAGGAGAAAGAATATGAAAATGACCTACGTAGAGCCAGATGCATACTTTACAGAGAGTATGAAGAAAATCCTTGAAGAAGGAGAAACAGACTCAACAAAAGAGCCAGATAAGAAACCTGCAAAGAAGCAGCCAAAACAAAAAAAGCCACAAAAGGAGGCAAAACATGACTAATTCAGCAAGAAAAGGGTTGGCAAAATTGATATTTATCATATTATTTATTCTTCTTGTAAGATGGGCGAATGCGGCTCCTACTATGAGAGAAAATAGCGAGAATATTAGTTATACAGTCCTTCAAAATAATGTTTAACAATAGCAAAGTTTTGAGAAGCTGGTTGGGAGAATAAGTAGTGTTATAATAAATAAAGAATATAATTAAACATACTCATTCTTATGAAGAAGCTGTAAAAACAATTTCTGAAATTGAAATGAACAATTCTTATGCATCACTATAATTTAGAACAAGCGTTAGATGAAATTATCATGAATAAATATAGCAGTTTTAAAAATATAGCAATTCGTGACATAAAAGAAAATGATAATTATTACGTTATTTATTTAAAGTTTAAAATTATGCCTATTGGTTTACCTGCCAGCTATAAATTAAATAAAAAGACAGGTGCATTAGATGCAATTTATCTTCCTGATGAAGATAACTTTAATTTTCTTGATTATTTTGAAAATTGTAAATCTATAGAGATACCATCAAAGTTTGTAAATAAATGGTTTTGATTTTCATATATTTGAGGCTCTGTGTATGGAATATATGAATGAGGTCTTTGATTTTGCTCTAAATAATGAAATTGCAAAACGCTTCTTTAAGAAATTCGGTGGTGAAATTACCTACGGTTCTGAATATGGTTTTCTTTATGTATATAGGAAAAAAGCTTATTCCCTAAAACTTTCTTTTAGAGAGGATATGTTTAAATCATTAGAGCAAAACAAAAATCTATTAAAACAATATCAATTTATATTTAAGGAAAGTTCTTTTGTAAAAAAAATGATTATTTATATTAAATATAAAATTAATTTACGAAAAATTGATGACGATGATTTATGCAAATATGTTTTTAGTCAGGATGAATTGCTTGGCTTAATTACAGTAGCATTAAAGCAGAGGTATCCATTTTTGGGAAAATGTCAGTTACTTCGTTTTTTTAATTTGCAAGGAAAACTTTCAATAACAGGTAATTTCGTATATTCAATTCTTTTTATAAAAAGATTCATAACGATTTATGATATTTGGAATGAAATTACATCAGAAACAGAAGGAAAAACCAAAAAAGAATTTTTAAGTAATTTAGACAAGCTGTTAAAAAAATATCATTATCCAAGATATTGTTTATCCTATTTTAGAAGCTTTGTTAATCCTGAAACAAATAAAGTTGAAGATTATCCTGTATTAAAAGAAGAAAAAGCAAGATGGAAAGCTATTGATAATTGAGCATATTTGATGCTGGAAAATTGTTATGTACTATTAAATCTAATTGTTTTCGCAGTTCAGAAAAATCAACATTTAGGTCTAAAGTTCTAACTTCAAAATGATTACCTAAAATTGTAAGTTGTTGATTTGGTGTTATATCTTCATCTGTTTTAGCATAAAGTAATATTCCAGAAACTTCACATTCTGTTTTGGATTCTTTGTTTTTCACATAAGACAGAATTTGATACATATTACCACTATGATAAGAAGTTCGATCATATTGGAATTGCATAGATTTATTATAGTATTTTGTATCTATAATCAAAATCTTTTTCTGGTTTTCATCGAAAAGGGTTATATCGGTTTGCATCGAAGGTAGATATTGAGTTTCTCCATCTGCATCCCAATCAATCATTGCTGCATTTGCATGTAATTTAGGATAATGTTTCTTATAATATTCAAGTACAAATTTTTCATATAATCGGCACATGCGTTGTTCATCAAGAAAATCCATAAGCTTTGATTTTCCATTTGATTGTGTTTGTAAAAGTCCTTGAATTATAAGTTTGCAAATTCCCATAAGCATTTGATATGTCTGATTATTTTGGTTGTATTGCAATTTCCAGTTTATATGATGAACATCAATTTCATGAACACTTGAAAAATATACAAGTAAAGATTTTAAACCTTGCCTCCTTTGTTTAGATATATCGGCTTTCAATAAAAGTAGAAGAGTAGATTTTAAAATCCTGTTCATGTAAGAATCAATTGAAAACTCATCATAAGAACAAATCAATTTCTTTTTTAAAAAACTCATTTGATTTATTGATTCATTTATTTCAATTTTTCCGCGTAAGGTTGAAAGAGAATCGGTTTCAATAACATATTCACGATTTAAATATCGTTTAAGTTGATTTTCTATACCTTTTTGAATTATGGCTGCAAACATATCAGCTGTATTATTAAATTTTTCAGTTTCAATGTTTTTATAACCATTCTGATTTAACACTTGAAAGGCATAAGAGAGCATATAGTAAATATTTTTGATTAAAATTTCATTGCTCACTTAATTGAATCCTCTAACTTTCTTCTCCAAACCTCTAGTTTGTCAGTTTCATCAAACCAATATTCTTCAAGTAAAGGAATTATTTCATAATTTACAATATCAGATAACCAGGCATCATCAACTTCATCTGGATTTTCAGGAATAAAATAACTGTGTCCGATTCTGAAGCCTTTTCCAAGAGAAACATCTTCAGATATCATTTTATTTAATTCAATTATCTGTTGAATAAGACTGTCATATTTCAAGTTAGATATTTCATTCTGTTTATTTCTAAATCCATTAGATTCAAATGCAGGTTCAAATTCTATAAAAGCAAATCTACGGCGAAGAGCATAATCTAACATTGCAAGACTTCTATCAGCTGTATTCATCATTCCAATTATGTAAACATTCTCTGGTATATAAAAATCTTCTTTTGAATACAAAAGCTGTATTTGATTAGATTTGCCGCGTTTATCATTTTCAATTAAAAGTAATAATTCACCAAAGATTTTACTCATATTTCCGCGATTGATTTCATCAATTATAAAGAAATATTTATTCTCACTGTCATCAGCGGCCTTCTTGCAGAATTCATAGAAAACCCCATAACGTTTTTCAAATTGTTTATTCTCTTCTGCAGAAGGTCTGAAACCTACAATAAAATCTTCGTAGCTATAACTCTGATGAAATTGTATAACTTTGACTTGTTCAGAATTCTTCTCTCCAATTATTGAATAAGCAAGCCTTTTGGCAGCAAATGATTTTCCAACACCTGGGGCTCCTTGCAAAATAATATTTTTCTTTCTTTCAAGAAGTCCCACAATTGTTTGATATTTTTCAGGAGTAATAAAAACTTCAGAAAGGAATTTTTGTTCATCATATACATCAAAACTTGTAGTTTCAACTTCAGTTTCATCTTCGATATCAAAAAGAGCATTTAGTTTTTCTACATATTCGCGATAATAAGTTATATCTGTAAGAGTTTTCATAACGGCTTGACCAGGATGTTCCCATTCACCATTATGTGTCCATTTTACTTTTCTAATATGTGGATATCCTTCGATAGAAGCATCATATTCATAATCTGATTCTACAACACCTCGACCAATTAATTTATGCATACCTTTCTTTACAAAAATTACATCACCTGGTTTCATGTCATTTGCAAATTGCCACAATGCAAGTGATGAATTAGTTTCAGATTTTTTTCCATATGCTTCTTTTAAGGAACTTCTAATTTCTTCTCTTGTACTAAAGTTTCTTAAATCCGAAATATCTTCCCAGCCAAGCGCCATTATTCCTTTTTTATAAAAATCGTCCCATTTACAAGCCTTTTCTCCTGGAGCATATAACCAGTATCTTGTTGAATTATTCTCTACAGGCTCTGTTTCAATCTCAATTTCTCTTTTATCTTTCCATGCATCATACGATAGTTCAGGAAAATTCTCTCCTTGTAATCGGTCAATTAAATTGAAGTATTCTGTGCCATCAATAGGTTTATTAATTACTATTTGAAATTTCTTATTTAAACAATTACGAGTATTTGCATCTAAAGGAATAAATTTATTTGGTCTGATCCAAAATAATCCCATCGATAGATTCCAGTTAATTCCTTTTTGTGCTTGGCATTTTGTATATAAATTAGAGATTTCTTCAGCATTAGTATTATTAAATGAAAGAGCTTTTTCAAATATTTCCCAAAGATTATCGATATCTTTTTCACCTCTGCCTGGAACTCCATAGAAAAACGCAGCTTTTAAATTACTAATTTGAGGAATCGAATCGAAATCATCTGGAATAGGAGATTTTAATTCAAAGACTTCTTTAATTGCCTTCAATATAACTATTTTGTTTTCAAAAGTTATTTGTTTATTAAAGAAGCCAAAAACAGTAAAAGGATCGATGTCAATATGCGAATTATCAGCTTCAAGTTTTGGAAAATTCATATTTACTTTCTTAAAAACTAAATCAAGTTTTTCAAAAAGTTTATCTCTTGAAGATTTGTAAAATAAAAGTTTATCTGCGAATTCTTCATAAATAGGAATCCATGTAAGATGATTTTGTTTTTCTGTATTTGTTGATAGTGTTTCAGACATTTTGAATACTCCTTTACTTTATTATAACATAAAAAATTATAGATTTGATTTTTTTGTTCATTCTTTTTGGTTTTCTTTATTTGGATTGTACTGTTCAATAAGTTTTTGTATCTCTAGATATATATGTTGAATGATCCCAAGTTCTTTATATATATCATCGAAAGCTTCCTCATAGCCATTGCTATAACAAGTTTTAGAAACTATTGTGAATAGAATATTGAAGCCATGTATTTCTTTTTTTCGTATTATAAAAAAATCTTCACTACCATCATAAACGGAAGGATTACTTAAAAGCTTGGGAGTTTTCTTTATTTCTTGTTTATTTTTATCAAGAAGGTTATTTATTTGTATGGCAAACTCTGTTGATTGGAAAATAAATTTTTTGTTTGTTCTATAAAGATCAGAATTAAGAAATCTTTTAGGTTTGTCATTAAAATCTATATCGTTTTTTTTAGATGAAATTGAAATATCATATAAAGTTCCATCTTCAAAAATTACAAAGCCTACATATTTTGTAGGTTCAGAATGAAATGCCTCAGTGTTGACATATTCAAATAGAACTTTGTTTTCAGAATTCATATAACACCTCCTGAATTATTTGTATTATTATATCATAGAGGGTGTAGCAAGTAGTGAAGCACCGTCAAATATGCTATAATACCCCTATGAAACAATCGAACAACTTTCCGCAGCAGACTCACTTCATTGGTGTGCTTGCGTCAGAAGATATAACCGCAACTTTGGAGGATTGCCGCCGCTATATGAATGAAGCTTATGGCTGTCGTTCCGGGCACTCAACTCCAATTCATGTTACGCTGATTCCACCATTCAGATTGCCAGAGGAATATTCAACTGAGGACTTGGCACTGGCCATAGAAAAAGAAGTTTTGCCAAAAGGTCTGGGATTTACAGCCAAAGTGAATAACTTTGATGCCTTTGGCGACCGCACGATTTTTGCAAAGGTCGAACATGACCCAAGGTGGACCGCTTTGCGCGACGCAGTTTTTTCCTCTATAATTAAAGCAGCTCCCGGCTGTACCAAAAAAGATCAGCGACCGTTTACGCCTCATCTTACTGTAAGCAACAGAGATATTCCTGCTGGTGTCACAAGCAATGCGCTCGAGGTTATGAATGAACTGAACCTTGTAGAAGATTTTCCTGTAGACAACATCACAATTTTTGAACGCAAGGGGAGCCGCTGGGAAACCGCAGTTTCACTGGAGATTTAGAGATAAAAGTGTAGGGGGATAGAAAATGACATTCGACGGCTCTCAGAAAATCATTGGTAAAGGTGCACAGGCAGAAGTTCTGCTGTACCATGGATTTGCTTACAAGGTTTATAATCAGTCTTATCCTGCAGAATGGATTGCTTTTGAAAAACAGCAGCAACAGGCAGTGAACAAGGCTGGCCTCTGTCCTGTAAAATATTACGACACAGATGATTCTCATATCATCAAGATGGATTTAGTTGAAGGCGAGCAGCTGGAAAAATCAGTTCCTAAAGCTCCCGAAGAGGGCTTTAAGCTTCTTGCAAAGGCATTTCGTTTTGTCCATGAAGCAGATGCCGGCGACACAACAATTCCACCGCTAAGTGCAACAGCAGATCTTATGCTTTCTGAGGAAGAAAAATCAGAAGTGCTTCCAGTGATCGCCCGCCTGTCACAAAAATACAAAAGCTGCATCTGTCATCTGGATATGCATTTCCTAAACATCATGATTCCAAATGATACAGCCCTGATCGCAGATAAAATCAATTATACCATCATCGACTGGATGAACACACGAGTTGCACCCCCGGTTTTTGATTACGCACGAACCTATGTGATTTTCAATGAGTTTGCAAAAGACATCCTTGAGTTCTACAAAGCTGCAGTCTGGCCGGATGTCCAGGCACTTGGTATTTCTGAAGAAGATTTCTTTGAAGCTGTAAAAGTCTGTACTGTTTTGCGTAGTAAAGAATAAAAAAACGAGATATAAAATGAATGAACTAACCCCAATACAAAAAGAAATAGTAACCGCGCTTGAGCAGCTTAAGGAAAAGTCTTTGATTACAGAAGCTGTGCTTGCCAAGAAGGTAAGGGAAAACGCAAAAATCCAGGGAAAGAACAAAGCCGGAATCAGCTTGAAAGATCTGGAAATGTGTGTCGAATACCTTGCCCAGAATACCCAGCTTGTATTTGCACTTCATCTGAATAGCGCAAATGATATTCTCATAAAAAAAGAAGCTGCCTTTAAGCTGTTGGAAAGCGATGCCAAAAAACGCCGTCAGTCCAGCGAGAAATCAATTTCTGTCTTAACCAACGGCGACCTGCGAACCAAAAGTTCCGGCGGCAAGGCACCTAAGAAACGCAGCGACAGAAAAAAGGTTGATTTTAGAAATATCGAAGATTTTGAATAAGGCGGAGTTATTCCTCACTTAATTCCCAAACGGATCCTTACTCTGATCCACAGTCAACAGTTCGTTAACATCAACCCCAAAGAGTTGTTTCTGCAGATTCTTGACAACTTCTTCATAGTTGTAGGAAAGTTTTTCAACCATCTGGTCGTCCAGGGCGGCTTTCACGCGCGGAGATGGATTGTATTTTGCGGCACGGGCAAAAAGGTAATTTCGGTCTACGGCTTTTGTAGTGACTTTGAGCTGTTCTACGATTTTAAGAACTTCAATATCGTCTTCTTTGTCGCTTGTATTTCCATGTTTTATAAATCCACTCTGGACAATTTTTTTGCTGGTATCGTAATAGAAGATATTTTCGTATGCTCGCGGCTGCGCCTCCCCCTGCTGCAACTCCTCATCTTCCTGCTGCAGATTTCTTGCAATAACTGTACCAAATCTTAATTTAGTAAGTCCTTCAGTTTTTGGGGAAAGCAGCCCGGCATCTTCATACAAAGTAGAATCAAAAATAACAACAGCACTTTCCGAAGACAAGGCAATATCACTTTGGGGAATCCAAAAATCAAGTGAATCATAAACGGCATGAAAGTAAGTTTCATTTTTAAAATTCGTTTCCGGTTCATCAGAATTACTTGCAAGAAGAATTTCTATAATATCGTTGTTTTTTAAGCTGAAAATTGAATGCATATTATCGTCGCGTCCCTCAAGATAAAGCTTAGTCGAAGGCGAAAGAACAATGGCAGATACAAAACGGTCAGGTTCCCGAATGTTTTCCTGTGCAGATTTCAAATCATAATCAACCACAAGTTCCGCATTTTCAATAGCATTTTTATCCTTTTTCGCACAAGAAGCCAAAGCCACGACCAGCACACAAACACATGCCCAAAAAACAACTCGAATTTTCATACTTCAATTCTACAAAATAGAATGTAATAGTTCAATATTTTAGCCGAATAAGGTAAAATACAGGTGAGCAATAACTCAGGAGGACCGCCATGTTCCATTCTAAAAAAGGCAGACAGCAGGAGCTTTCCGAAAAAGAAGCAAAACGCGTAAACGAAAAATTCAATTCGTTCAAAAATAAAGAGTATTCAGAAGACGATATGAACAAGGTATTCGATAACGAAGAAACCATTCTGCATAAAATGGACAACAAGTATCTGAACGGTTTTATCGAAGATGTAAAACTCTACTTTTCCATGCTCAAAGATTTTTTCACAAAGAAATATACAAAAGTCCCGGTAGGAACAATCGTAGCAGTTGCAGCAACGCTTTTATATGTGCTCGCCCCAATAGACCTCATCCCGGACTTCATGCCGTTCGTAGGCTACCTTGATGATGCAGGCATCGTCACTCTTTGTATAAAAGGCTTTAAGGCCGACCTCGAAACCTACAAGGAATTCAAAGGCCTGAATTAATGTCTGCATATTGGAAAAGGGTAGCCGCAAGACTCTTCAGATTAAGCCGGGCCGTAGTAAACGCAGCAATCCCCCCGGTGCTCCAGGCTTCCCTAAATACAGCTTACGACCTCATCGAACAAAAACTCCGCCAAATCTACAAAAAAACAATCCGCAACGCCGCAATAACCCTGGCCATAAATGTAGCCGGAATGCTCATCTTTATTTTTCATCCGTTCGGCACCCAGCTCGCAACCTGGCTCAGTATGTCCTTCTTTGCAGCAGCATTCATCTTCTGGCTTGTGCGCCTCATCCTTTACTGCAAAAACTACGGCCGGGTAACACTGGCAATCACAAAAAACGTCTTCCGCCAGCGCAGCCTTTCAAAAGGAATCAGCCGCTTCATTACAGATGAATATCCTCTGGTAACCTGGACCTACGCCGGAATAGATCTTGCCGCAACCCAGTTCACAGCCCTCAAAGAAATCCCGCGCCTTGATGAACTGGTAAAACTTTTCATCCAGAACTTCTACAAACGCATCGCCCTGTTCGCAGGAATCCTTGCCTTTTATACAATCACCGTATATTGGATTATCAAACCAATTCTGATTAATTATGTTCTAAGTGCGTAACTGCCGCAATTATCACTTCATGCACAAAAAATCGAAAATATTGTGCACGTCTTGACAATATGCACAAAGTGGCAGGAAACGAATTCCTCTGCGAAAAACTTGGTATCACAAGAAACACTGCAAGCAAGTATCTTCATGAACTTACAGAGGCTGGTATTCTCGTGGAAGAAAAAGTAGGAAAAACCAAGCTCTATAAAAATGCATTCCTGTATAATTTAATCAGGTTATGGTAGCCCACATCTTCCCAACTTCCTCTTTATACATCTTCTTCAACTCCGGCGGATTCAAAATCTTCACTGCAGACCCAAAATGCAGCACCCAATACAGCGTTTCCTGCAGCTGGTTGGACTCAAAGCTCAGATGCACGTTCCCTTCCTTATCCTGGAAGCACTTCTGATTTTTATGCCAGGTCCTTTCTAGAATATAAGTATTAATAGATTTATCAAAAACAAGCTCAAACTTAAACACCGGAAGCTCGTTGTTCCAGATTCCAAAGTTGGGGTCAATGTGGACCTTGCTTTCGTAGTCGGGGTCGGGCGCAAACTCATCAAGCAGCACAAGATCCTTCATGCGCGAAAGATTGTAGGTGCTGTACTTATTGTGCTTGTGACAGAATCCCACAGCATACCAGTCGCCCTTCTGGCAGTAGATTTTGTAAGGGTCAAGCTTGTGCGCCGAATGCGTAGTGCTGCTAATAGAACGATACCCGAACGAAACAGTTTTATGCGTCTTAATGGCCTCAAAGATTTTATTAAAAACATCACTGTCAATCGCCGGTAGCGGATCCGAAATAAACTGCACGTTATTCAAAAGGCTGGACTGCACCTCCACCTGGCTTGGCAGCATCTGCGAAATAGTGTCATAAACCTTAGTAATAGTTTCTTTAAGCGGAGTATTATCATACCGTTCCAAAAGCGGCAGGATTCCGGCCATAGCAACAAGTTCCCCTTCGCTTATCAGAACGTTTTTCACAAAGAAAGTTTCATCAGTGTAGTAGTAGCCCTTGCGCATCCTGTCATATTCAATAGGCGCATTATAAAAAATCTTAAGCTCCTCCAGGTCCCGCAGAATCGTCCTCCTGCTAACCTCCAGCTCCTTCATAAGCCGTTCCACACTAGGGTAGGCAATCGACTGAATAGCCTTTTCCAGCCTCAAAAGCCTGAGCGACTTAACATGACTTTCCCGTTGTTTTTTCTGTTCTTCTTTACTCATACAAATATTGTAACATCAAAACTAAATTTTACAATGCCTGAGTATGACACTCTGGGCGTTCCCGCCTGCTAAAGCAGTCGGTCGGCTGTTCCGCACTTCGCTGTCGCTCATCCTCCTCGCTTTGCTGCGGTGGACGCTGCGCGGTGCTCCATAGCCTAACGCACCATTGGAAAAATAATATAGCTGTGATAATATAGAGGAGATGAATAATCCAGACATTTCCAAAGATTTTACAATTGATGACATTCACAAAATCCGCGAATACAATTACGAGAAAACTAAAGAGCTTTCTGTTTCCGAACGGAGCACATATTATAAAACAAAAGCCGAAGCATTCTTAAAGGAAGCAGGAATTACTCCAAAAACTGTGATTACAGAAAACAGAAAGGTTATGTAAAAAAAACAATCATAAACCTCTTCCTAAAAATATTTATACATTTTTTATTTTTTTCTCAAAATAATTTTTACAATGCCATTCGTTGGCACCTTACCCTTATATAATAAATCCTAGAAGATGCAGATTCTGCGAGGAGGAAATTATG
Organism: Treponema sp.; assembly: GCA_017551545.1. Taxonomy (GTDB): domain Bacteria; phylum Spirochaetota; class Spirochaetia; order Treponematales; family Treponemataceae; genus Treponema_D. Next base: position 29,011 of record JAFZLJ010000125.1, read on the forward strand.
TTTGAACTTATTATTCTTATTACTTTTGTGTTGTGGTGCCTTTTTGGATTCATTTTGTTAAAGAATACAAGATGGAATTTTAAGCAAATTGTTTTTGGAAAGATTAAAAGCTAGATCAGGGAAGTCTTGCGATTATTGTATTTCATTATTGATTATACAATAGATTTTAAATTAATTTTTTAAGGAGAACTTTTTATACAACAAAAAAAGTCTTAAGGGTAGAAATATTTTATTAGGGTATATAACTCCATATTTATTTTGTATAAAAAAGATCTGGTCCTTTTTTTAAATTCCTGATAAGCTGCAAATATACGATTAAAATGATTCTTAACTTATTAAAGGATTACGGGAATGTTACGACATTTTTCAAAAGAAGATCTTAATAAAAGCCTTGGATATAATTTAATTGATTCAAAAAGTTTTCATAAGACTGATTTTGGACCAGATTTTATTAAAAATAATTCCGCCGCAGGAGAAACTGTTTTGACAGCACTTATAGAAGAGCTGGAAACCTGTTCTTCTTTTGATTTTTCTGTAGCCTTTATTACACAAGGTGGAATTGCGTGTCTTCAGAATACATTAAAGAAATTAAAAGAGCAGAAAACGCTTCGTGGAAGAATTCTCACTTCAGATTATCTGAATTTTACAGATCCTTATGCATTAAAAAAATTACTTGATAATTTTCCAAGTATTGAGTTGAAAATTTATACAAAAGATTCTTTTCATACAAAAGGATATCTTTTTAATCAAAGCAATTATCATTCTTTATTAATTGGTAGTGCTAATTTAACAGAATCTGCTTTAACTGAAAATCAAGAATGGAATTTACGAGTCATTTCATCAGAGCAAGGTGAATTACTTAATACGATAAGATATGAATTTGAGAAGGTTTGGCAAGAAGCAATACAAGTTACTCCAGAGTGGATTGATAAATACATACCCTTACATTATTCAGCTCTAAAAAATAGAAGAAGGGTTCCTTTAGAAATTGTTGAAGAAGATACAGATTCAGAAGAAGAATTAGCTTTAGAAAATAAAATACCAAAAGCTAATTCTATGCAAATAAAAACCTTAGAAAATCTTAATAAATTTAGGGCTGAAGGGAAAAAAAGAGCTCTTTGTGTTGCAGCGACAGGAACTGGTAAAACATATCTTGCTGCAATGGATGTTAAACAAGCAAAGCCGAAAAAAGTATTATATCTTGTAAATAGAGAAACAATATTAAATAAGACTGTCAAAAGTTTTAAAACAATTCTTGGTTCAGATATAGAAGTTGGAATTTTGACTGGTAGCTCCAAAGATTATATTCAAAAATATTTATTTGCAAGTGTATGGACAATGGTAAAAGAGGAAACGCTGAAATTGTTTTCTCCTAAAGAATTTGATTATATTATTGTTGATGAAGTTCATCATGATGGAGCAAAAACTTATAAAAATTTAATTGATTATTTTAAACCAAAATTCTTACTTGGATTAACTGCTACACCAGAGAGATCTGATAAGTTTAATATTTTTGAACATTTTGATTATAATCAGGCCTGTAATATTCGATTACATCAAGCCTTAGAAGAAAAATTATTATGTCCATTTCATTATTACGGGATTCATGATTTAAAGATTGATGGAATAGAGAAAGATGATCATGCTCTTGTTGCTCGCCTTACAACCGAAGAACGTGTAAAACATATAATTAAAAATATTCAATTTTATAGAAACACAAGTGAACCGAATCGTGGATTAATTTTTTGTAGTAGGAAAGAAGAAGCAGATCGTCTAAGTGAAGCTTTAAACAAGCATGGATTAACTACAGTTTCTCTTCACAGTGATAATTCAGATGAAGAACTTAGAGAACAAAAAATATGTGAATTAGAAGATCCAGATAATCCACTGGAATATATAATTTCAGTAGATATCTTAAACGAGGGAATAGATATTCCCTCTGTTAATCAGGTTATTTTTCTTCGTCCTACTAAATCTTCTATTGTTTATATTCAACAGCTTGGGCGTGGTTTGAGAAAAAATGAACACAAGAGTTATTTAACAGTATTGGATTTTATAGGAAATTATGAGCAAAACTATATGATACCAATTGCTCTTTTTGGTGATAACTCCATGAATAAAGATGATTTAAGGAAGAAAATCTTTAAGAAAAGTTTATATATACCAGGAAGCTCAACTATTGATTTTGATAAAATTGCAGAACAAAGAATTTTCAAAGCTATTACTAATACCAATTTTCAGCAACATCAAATACTTGTGGAGAAATATAGATATCTACGAAATCAGTTAAACAGAATTCCTACAATGATGGAGTTTGCAGAATCTGATTCTATTGATCCAATAAATTTTATGTTTCATAGAATTTGTAAAAAGAATAAAGAAACAGGACAACCAGAAATAAGTTTTAGTTATTATCAGACTTATGAAGAATTTGTTTGCAAAATAGAAAAGAAAGCAATTAAATTAGATGCTGAAGAAATGACAATTCTTCGTTTTGTATGTAAGGAATTATCTAATGGTATTCGCCTACATGAAAGTCTTCTATTGGAGAACGTAATTCAAAGAAAACATTTTAAAAAAGAGGAGTTTTCTAATAAATTAAAGCAATTAGGGATTTTAATAAATGACGAAGATTTTTCAGGTTGTTTAAATATCTTGAATGGGGATTTCTATAAAAAAGCTGAGAAAAAAGGAGCTGAGAAAAAGAGATTATATTCTAAATTTGATTTAATAATTTTAGAGAAAGAGGAATATAGGTTGAGTAATGAGTTTGAACAATTACTCGAACATAATGAAGTTTTTAAAAATAAACTACTTGATGCAATAAAGTATTGTACGTTTAATTGGCATAAAAAATATTCTAAAGAAATAAAAGAACATAATCTTTGTTTATATGCAAAGTATACGCGTAAAGATGTTTGTCGTTTATTAAACTGGGAATCAAATGAAGAGTCTGTAATATACGGATATAAAAAGGATACAAAATCTAATTCTTGCCCAATATTTGTTACTTATCAAAAAGTTAAACTTGATGGATCTACTACGGACTATAAAGATAGATTTATTGACAACTATCAATTTGCATGGCAATCGAAAGATGGAAAGATTTTACAGAAAGATGAAACTTTACAAGCTATAAAAAATTCGGATAATAATGGATTAGAGATACCTCTTTTTGTTATGAAAAGTGATAATGAAGGCGGTAACTTTTATTATGTAGGAAATTGTTCTGTAGCAAAAATTGAACAGAGTACACATATGACATCCAAAGGTGAACGGCCTATCGTTGATGTAATATTTAATATGAAACCTCCAGTAAAGGATGAAATAATAAACTATTTAGAACAAGATTTATCAGACGAGGAAACAGATGAAACAAATAACAGTTAGCGGAGCAGTTATATTACGAACAAACCCAGATACAAATAAAAAAGAAATCTTTGCAACCCAGCGCGGTTACGGCGAATACAAAGACGGCTGGGAAATCCCTGGAGGCAAACTTGAACCAGGAGAGACTCCAGAGGCTTGTATTGTACGTGAAATTCGAGAAGAACTTGCTACAGAAATAAAAGCAGAGTGGATCCTTGGGGTAGTGGACTACGATTATCCTAACTTCCATCTGACAATGCATTGTATTTTGTGTACCATTGTTTCAGGAGAGCTTAAACTCCTTGAACACGAAGCTGCCAAATGGCTAAACAAAGAAACCTTGCGTTCTGTTGATTGGCTTCCTGCTGATCAGTTGATTTTGGATAAGATTGAAGAGATATTGTAGAACAGGTCTGTAATCTTTTAAAGTATAAAGGGATTGTAGTGGTTTTCATAAATAAAAAGCAGATATATAACTAAAAAAATATAATCATATATCAAGAGTACTTTTTATATCTTATATACATTTACGCGTAGTTCATAATAAAAAAGAATAACGGTGTTTATATATAACTTTTACACCGTTATTTCTTTTTTGGAAAAATTATTTCACAGTTTTATTTTCTAGGGATAAATCCTCTGTTTTGTTGCTGAATCGGCATTGCAATTGGTAATCCTTGAGGGATTCCATTTTGAAATATTTGAGGAGGGACTTGAATTGGCATAGGTATATTTTCTGCAGAAACAGGCCCAATAGAAGTAACGTTTTCACCCATTGGAATCTGCAATTTTGAAATTTCATGTACAAGTCCAAATTCTTTTGCTTTTTCATAATTAAAAGTTGTTCTTGCGTTCATTAAATCTTTGACTGTTGCTATTTTTTTATTTGTTATATCAGCAATGATGCCTGCAATGTTCTCTTGGTCAATTTTCAACCCTTTAAGAATTTCTTCGACCTGTTTTTCGTCCATAGTCATAACACCGTTACATTGAAGAGTTACAGATGGATTATGAATTAAAAAACGTGATCTTGGTTCGCAAAAACGTTTTATTCCAGCTGAGTAAATTACAACTCCGATAGAATCAACACTTCCAAAATTGTAAGTGTATAATTCAGCAGGAATGTGTTTCAGGTAATTGTATACTGAAATTCCTTGTGCTACATCTCCTCCTGGAGATGATATAAGAAGATGGATTCTGTTGGTTCCCATTTTTAAGAGGTTATCAACAGTCTGAAGAAGGGCACTGGCTGAGCCCTGATTGATTGGTGCCAGTAAACGAATAAAGGATTCTTTCACTTTATTCCTCCTTTTGGCCCCAAAAGACACATTGACAGAAAAAAATAATTCTGTTATTTTTAAATATCTATTTTTTTGTTCCTTTGGAGCAGAATATTCAAGGCAGTTATCTATTCCCGTAGATACTGCCTTTTTTGTTGTCAAATAGCCAACGGCGTAACAACTATACTTAAAAGATAATAAAAAAAAGTAGAAAAGGCAAGGGAAAAATGTAAAAAAATCTCAAAAAAAATAATTAAAAATCGAGAAATTGCAAAATAAACAATATATTTGAGAAAATTTAGTAAAAATATTGTTTATTTTGTCGATAAATGATATAATAGATATACTTTTTTGAGGTAATCACATGTTGATAGAATTTAGTGTTGAAAACTTTCGTTCATTTAAGGAGAAACAGACCTTTTCTCTTCTAGCTTCTAAGGACAAAGAACTCTTAGATGAAAATAGTTTTCAAAGTGGAAAATATAATCTCTTAAAAACTGCTCTTATTTATGGTGCAAATTCAAGTGGTAAGTCTAATTTATTTATGGCACTAAATTTCTTTAGGAATTTTGCAATTTTTTCTGGGCCCAAAAGTCAGAGAGGAGAGCCAATTCCTTCTACTCCATTTATGTTGGATGCCGATACTCAAAATAAGCCGACTTCATTTGAATTAATGTTTATTCTTCCAGATAATGGGGTTCGTTACAGATATGGTTTTTCATTTACTAGTGCAAAAATTACAGACGAGTATTTGTTCGCAGTAAATAAAATTAAAGAGATACCTTTATTTGAACGTAACGAACAAGATATATTTTTCAATAAAACATATTTTTCTGAGGCAACAAATTTTAATCCAAAAATTGTACGTGAAAATGCCAGTTATCTTTCTGTATGTGCGCAAAATAATGGAGAGATAACAGGGAAAATAATACAATATTTTAGAAGGATTTGGATAACATCCGGAATTAATACACCTCCATTTATTACAATGAATAGATTAGATAGTGGAGAAGATTTATCTAGAATTACAAAGTTTTTACAATTTGCAGATATTCAAGTACAAGGGCTTGAAAGAAAGAAAATTCCTGTTAATTTTGATAGTGCAGATCCAGATTTTGCAAATTTCTTTAAAAAGAAATTTCCTGATGCACAGGAAGATCATATTCTTTATGCACATAATTTATATAAAAAATCTGAAAAAGTTGGATTACATTATTTTACAGATGAAGATGAATCATTAGGAACAAGAAAACTCTTTGAATATGCAGGTATTATTCTTCCGGTTTTGGATAATGGGGGAATCTTATTTATTGACGAATTTGATTCTTCTCTTCATCCTTTGGTTGTAGAAAATATTGTTAAACTTTTTAATAATCCAATTATTAACCAAAAAAATGCTCAATTGATTATTTCATGTCAATCGGTCTCTCTTATGACAAATAAAATGTTTAGAAGAGATCAAATCTGGTTGTGTGAAAAAAATGATTTTGGAGCTTCGGATTTGTATTCTTTGATGGATATTGATGAACCTGTTAGAAAAGATGCTCTTTATAATAAAAATTATCTTGCAGGGAAATATGGAGCAGTTCCTTCAATTGATGTGATTCGTTTGCAAATGGGGATGTAAATGGCACATGAAAAAAGAAGTGTAATACTAAAACGTTCTTCAAAAAGAAAAAGACAATTAAGGAAAATATTAATTGTATGTGAAGGTAAGAAAACGGAGCCATTATATTTTAAATCTTTTCCTGAAAAACCAGATGTATTTGATTCTTTAGATGTTGAAGGTGTTGGAAACAATACAATTTTTGTAGTAAAGAAAGCAATTGAATTACGAGATAAAGCACTTAAAGAAGGTAATCCTTATATTGAGACATGGGCTGTTTTTGATAAAGATGACTTTTCTCAAAAAGATTTTGAATTTGCAATTAGTACTGCAGTAGAAAATAAAATTCATGTTGCATATTCTATTGAATGTTTTGAATTATGGTATTTATTGCATTTTAATTATTACGATACAGCAATAAATAGAAGTGATTATTATGATAAATTATCTATTTTATTAAAACAAAAATATGAAAAAAATAATGAAAATATGTATTCATTGTTGAAGACAAGAATTGATACAGCAATAAAAAACGCATCGAAATTGCATGTAAGACAAATGTTATTCCCATTAGACGAACAAAACCCTATAACGCTGGTTTATGAATTAGTTCAGAAGCTACGATAACCTTTGGGATGACATACAGAATAATATATCAGGTATATTTCTTTAGAAATTAAAAAAATATTTCTTAATGTGTAGGTTGTTGATTATTGAACAATTTCAGAAAGAGCGCGGTTAACTAATCCAATAACTTCTGCTTCTGAAAGCGCACGGAATAGAACTGTATTACTTATAGAATCCTAACGTATAATAGGCATTTCTGTTTTATTATATTATAGGTCATGATATAATAAAAATATGTAAAACAAACCTTTAGGAGGCCCTCACATGCCAATGATAGAAGCCAAGGTAACCATGCAGTTACCTGCAGAAAAAAGAGACATTTTAAAAGCCGAGTTCGGTAAAGCAATAACCATTATGGGAAAGCCGGAGTCTTATCTGATGATTAATCTGGTTGACGCTCAGGATCTGTACTTTGGCGGGAACAAGCTTGATAAAGGGGCTTATGTTGAAGTTAAAGTTCTTGGTAGCGTAGATGGAGGAGCCAGCGACAAGATGACGGCCCGGGTGTGCGAGATTCTGCAGAATGAACTTGGAATTCCTGGGAACGCGGTTTATGTTTCGTATTGGGGAACCGGCAACTGGGGTTGGAAAGGCGGGAACTTTTAACAAAATAAAATAGCTTACTTAATCTTTCTTCTAAAGAAAATATATAAAACTATTTGATTTTTCTTTTTGACAATAATCACATATTATATTATACTTATTATATAATGTGGAGGTTATTATGGCTTTAGCAGATTTGGGTAGAAATGTCAGAAGGTATATGAAACTTCAGAAGCTTTCTATTCCTCAACTGGCAGAAAAAAGCGGTTTGGGAACAGCTACTCTTTCAAATATTCTTAACAAAAAAGCGTCTCCAAATTCTTCGACATTAATAAAAATCTCAACAGCGCTTGGTGTTTCTTTTCCTGAATTACTGGCAGAAACTCCAAAGTTAAAAACATTAAGATTCAGAACTAATACAAAGCTTACTGCAAGAGAAATAGCAGAAAGAGATCAGCTGGAAATAGATTCTGCTATCTGGCTTAAAAATTATGTTTCTCTTGAAGAATTAACAGGAAAGAAATCAAATTACAAACTCAACAAAGTTGTTGCTAAAGATCCGAATGAAGCAGCCAAAGAAGTCAGAAAAATCTTTAATATCAAAGAAGATGCGCCTGTATATGATATAGTTTCTCTTGTCGAAAATGCTGGAATAAAACTTTACCTGCATGACTTTAACTTCCAGAAAACTTTTGGTCTTTCGGTAAATGAAGAAGATGGTGGTCCTGCAATAATAGTTAATAACAGTGAGAATATTAGTGTTGAGCGTAAGATATTCACTATAGCTCATGAGTTAGGACATCTTATACTTCATAAAACTTCTTTTGATGGTAAGTTTGCAGAAGAAAATGATGCAGAAGAAAAAGAAGCAGACACTTTTGCCGCAGAATTTTTGATGCCGGAAAAAGCTTTTATAAAACAATGGGAAGCTCATAGCGGAATCTCCTGGGTAGATGCTGTTTTACAGATAAAGCAGTATTTTGGTGTAAGTTATAAAACAGTTTTGTATCGCCTGAATTCTCTTATAGGAGATCGCTTTGAACCTGGTCATTTATATAAAGAATTTGCAAGACTTTATCGCATAAAATACAACCATGATTTGAAAAATAATTATGAGCCTAAATCTATATCTGAAATAGTTCCTGCTTTGGACGAGCCGGCAGAACTTTCTCCATTCAGTTTTACAGAAGAAAGATTTGAACGACTGATTCGCCAGGCCTATGAACAGCAAAAAATTACAATAAGTCGTGCAGCTGAAATCTTGAATCTTTCCACAATGCAAATGAGGGAGAGAGTTGCCGAATGGCTGTAATTGCAAATGCTTTTGAAACTAGTAGAAGCAGATTTGATTACAGTTTCTCACGCCGAAAAAGTAGCTAGAAAGATTAATCAGGTAAATCCGGAAATTAACGATAGGATTTTGCAAGATTTCTTAGATAAATTAAGCAGAGACATTTAAATAATTACTGCAAAAATATATATAATTAAATAGTAGCGATATTTGTACCAATGACTAGGGAACTTGGTACACGTTCCTGTGTATGCTACAATAAATCAAATTATCAAACCCCCGGCAGCAACGCCTTCGTTCCCTCTGTTGCCGGCCTTATAATCGCCGCAGAGGTTGCGGATGTGTTTAGGGAATAGGGTGAACTCATAATGACAAAAAAACATATTATTAGTATACTTTTTCGTTAAGGAGTCGGTTTCTATGAAGAAAAACTATCTGCACAAAATTGCGACCACTATACTTCTGTTATGGGGGGGGGTACTCTCTTTAACTAGTCTTATTTCCTGTGAAAATTTCTTAAAAGCTGCTGATATAAAAAGGGAAATAGAAGATGCCATTGCTTATAATAATGCACCTGAATGTACAGTTGTTTTCCGTGCAGACTCAAGTTTCGGTGAATTTCTGGGAAATGCAGAAAGAACCTGTAAAGTTGGTTATGAAACTGAAGTACAGTTTGAATTAAATACCGAAGATTATGTATTCAAAGGGTTTAAGGCTGTAAGCCAGGCAGATAAAAATGAAAGCCGTGCAGATTGTGTAGAATTTAAAGAGATTTCAAAAGATATAAGAAAAGGTGTTTATAAATATACAATTAAGCTTTTGCGTACTGTAAAAGATATATCAATTCAACCTGAATGTATTGCTATTCCTGCTGTGGAATCATATTCTCCTGTTAGTACGGAACGCCAGTTTGCAAACGTTCCAATCAGTATTACATTTAATAATCCTATCGAAGGTTCTGAAAATCAGGACAATATACTTGCAGGTTTACAGCTTACAATGTACAGTACTGATCTTTCGAATTATTTTACAACGCCTGAGTTTGATTCGCAGAATAAAACTTTGACAATAAGACCTAAAAATGAAAAAGAGTTTGGAGATAATTCTCTGGAAGTATTTGTAAAAAATCTTCCGAATACCATAATTCCTGCAGTTGTTGTTTCCTTTGATGCAAATACATTTCTTAATATAGATGGTTATCAAGTTCCGCTTAAGGTAGAAAGTTTTAGTGTGAGTTATAAGGCAGATATAGATTTGACCCCACCGGAAGAATATGCTTTTTTTGTATCAAGGAAAAAAATAACCTTGGAAAATGCTCCAACCTTTGAGGATGATGATAAATTTATTATTGGAACTACTAAGGACAGAAAAAACCGTACAAATGGACTTATATATATTTACGGCTATTATAACATCAAATCTGGCATTAAGAATGTTATTGTAACAGAACAAAGAACAAATGACTCTGACGGAACAGTAGTTACTGAAGAGCCTATACAAACAGTGTACACAAAACAATCAAAGAAAATGCAGATTTCTTCTTCTAATACAGATAATTTCTTTTGTATAGAGCACCAGATTAAACAGGGTGATGAAAATGACAGAAATGATGGCGCAATTATGCTTAAAGTTGTTGTTACAAGTGACTCTGGAATACCTTCGCAAGAAAAGATTTTTACTGCGATTAAAAAAACAGTAATAGAGATTAATCTTAATAACCCGGATGACATGAAGTTTACAAATGATCTTGATTTTTTTGAAAAATATAGGAATCAGGGAGCTGCTTTTCAGGGAGCTGCTTTTAATGAAACAGAATTTAAACAAAGCCTTAAACATATTCATTGGGGTAATATATTAAATATTATTAGTCCAATTTATGATGGTGTCTGGTATAATCCGGAAGATATTACAGTGCAATATAAATACACCGGTAAAGAAGAGTTTGAAACTGCAACACCTCTTGAAGATGATTATTATAAACCTTTATTTGATATTAATCTGGATGTAGATTCTGTTTCAGGACTTGAAATGCAATTTAAAGTTTCAGATGATTTAGGTAATTCACTTGTGTTCGATGTTACAATTCCTTCATCAGAAGATTTTGGTTACACTACCAGGTATAATGTTGATCATGATAGAGTTTTCCGATTTTATAATACTTTAGGAAAGAATGTTGCTGCCATATTGCTTATAAAGACCAGTCCTGATGGAACAAAAACTGCAAAAGAATATAGTGTTTATCAAAAGGAAGTAACAATACCTCTTGAGCAGAATTGTACTTATAAGTTTTCACCTATTTTGGAAGGAAATATCGACACCCTGGGTTGCTTTTGGACAGAGATAGTAGAAGATTTGGTCATTAGCAGTGTTTTCGAACCTACTGATGTGGGAGAAGTTGAATTAAAGAATGTCGAAGGGACAGAGCTTCCTGTGGACTTTGTAAGAAGCAATTCAGCCGGCTACCTACATGGAACTATTCATCTGGCTGATGATTCCTGGAGTAAATATGATGCAATTTATACAGAACTTACCACGCATGTAAAGTCAAATAACCGCTGGGAAGATAAGAAGAAAAAACTTTTTTTTGAGAAAGGAAGACTTACTGCGACTTTTGAAGTAACGACCTCCAGTATGTATGAAAAAGGATGCTCTTTTATTGTATATGGTATGAAGGGGAATACAATGTCAACTGGAACAGAGTGTGTAGTTCCAACAATTACGCCGACTATCTATAATGATAACATTTCGCCAGGTTGTTTCTATGAAAAATTTAATGAAGATTATTATAAATATACAATAACGGATTCTCATTCAGGACCTGATTACGGTATTGTTTCGCTGCTTTCTGAATCAGATAACATAGAGGTTGTTGTAAAACAATATCGTGCTGACAAAAGTACAGGTTTTGTAGCATTAATTCCAATTTGGGATGTAATAAATGTAAATCCTCAGCAATCCCCCAAGACTAGAATTGTGGTTTATGATAAAGCAGGTAATGAAGGGAACCGACTTTCAGGTGGAGGTTGGTTAAAGTTATTACCGGCAATTCAATCTATAAAAAAAGCGGAACAAGAGAACTCAGAAGAACCCCCAAAAGAAAATACATGGGATTTGTCATTAACCCCTGTATCTTACTATGGTGATACTTATCTTATATTGCATGATTTTGATGTTGCAAACGACTCTATTGATTATATTTATACAATCAATGATTCAGATAATGCTTATGATACATGGACCGAATGGCAAAACCTTGATGATGAGGGAAACCCTGTTGAGCAACAAGGTTTGACTGTTACTTTGCCCCAAAACAAAATGGTTAAAATTGTAAGAAAGTATGGCAACAGTTCCACTTCCAATTGTTACTGTCCTCCATACTATTTTTATACAGGTCAAAAGTCTTCCGGAGAATATGACCTTCTTTTTACAAACGGCTCTTCTAAAACATCCGTTGCAATTCAATCTGATGCACCTGTTTTTGTGCATACAGTTGCAACAGAAAAACCTTATTCCGAATGTAAAGACTGGAGTGCAGAAGACTGGGAGTTCTTCAAAAAACATATTGGTGATAAATATATAACATTTAGTGCCGATGAACATAACCCAAAACGCTACTCAATTCCTGTGGACCAGATTGCCGAAAATGAATGTTATGTAGTAATTGCACATTTTGCAGACAACCATGTCGAAATGAGCGAGGTTATGCAGAAATAAACACCAATTTCCCCCTATATTGCCAATGACTAATTTTTATGATAATATCCTAATAATTCGGGCCATTAGCTCAGTGGTTAGAGCAGAGGACTCATAATCCTTTGGTCCTTGGTTCAAGTCCAAGATGGCCCATGGGTTCAATAAAAGAAAAAAGACTGTTTGCATCGCAAACAGTCTTTTTTTATCTTTATTCATTTTTTGTGGCTCGTCTACTTCAAAAATCTCCTCAACACCCTTTCCTTCGCTCCCGTGTATGGCTGGTAGCGCATTTTTACGTCTATCCAGTTTTTCTTGTTTACGATTGTTTTGGTGTGCGAGAAGGTGTCGAATCCAACTTTGCCGTGGTAGGCGCCCATGCCGCTTTCGCCAACGCCGCCAAAACCCATGTTGTTTGTTGCAAGGTGAACGATTGTATCATTTACACAGCCACCGCCGAATGAGCAGCGGGACAGTATCTTTTGTTCAAGTGCCTGATTTGTTGTAAAAAGATAAAGTGCAAGTGGTCTTGCGCGGCTATTCAAAATGTGGAGCAATTCTTCTTCTGTACTGTAAGTAAGAACAGGAAGTACTGGTCCAAAAATTTCCTGAGTCATTACAGGATCTTTCCATGAAATGTTGTCCATAATTGTTGGTTCAATTTTGAGTATTGCTGCATCAGACTTGCCTCCGCAGACAATCTTGCTTGGGTCAATTAATGAACAGATTCTGTCAAAATGTTTTTTGTTTATGATTTTTCCGTAAGAATTGTTTGCAAGTGGTACTACTCCAAACTGAACTAAAATCTGCTGTTTAAGGGCTGTAATCAGTTCTGTTTTTATAGATTCATGACACAAAATAAAATCCGGGGCAACACATGTCTGTCCGCAGTTTAAGAACTTTCCCCATACAATTCTTTTTGCAGCCAGTGCAATTTTGGCAGTCTTGTCTACAATACAAGGTGATTTTCCGCCAAGTTCAAGTGTTACAGGTGTAAAGTTATCTGCGGCTTTTTTCATAACTTCGCGTCCAACTTTGTGGCTTCCTGTAAAGAAGATATAATCAAACTTTTGTTCCAGAAGGCTCTGATTTTCTGCACGTCCGCCTGTTATTACAGTAACATATTCCGGGGCAAAGCATTCTTTCATCATTTTATCAATAACCTTGCTTGTGGCGGCAGAGTAGGCGCTTGGTTTTATAATAGCTGTGTTTCCTGCTGCAAGGGCGTCTACAAGTGGTTCCAGTGTCAAAAGAAAAGGATAGTTCCACGGGCTCATAATAAGTATAACTCCGCGTGGTGATTTTTTTACATAGCTTTTTGCTGCAAAGTTTGTAATACATGTCTTTTTCTTTTCGTCTGCTGCAAATTTTTTGATATTTTTGAGCATGTATGAAATTTCAGAAAGCACAAGACCTATCTCGCACATAAAGCCTTCAATTGCGCTTTTTCCAAGGTCGGTTGTGAGTGCACTGGTAATTTCCTGTTCGTTTTTCTTAATATACGACTGAAGTTTTTTAAGTGCGTCGATTCTGAACTTTAAAGGCAGGGTTGCGCCTGTTTTAAAATAAGCTCTTTGTTTTTGCAAAATTGCTTGCATTTCTAATTGTTGCATTTTTTCTCTCCTGATTTTTAATAATTATAATATATAACAAATTAAAAAATGTGGAAAGACTTCTATTAAAAAAATCATATTTGCAAAACTTTCAAAATCCTTTATAATAGGCGTACATTATTTCCAAGGATGCACCTATGGCAAAGACGCTTAAAGAACTTTATGGTAAATATCTTGCCGAATTCGCGCAGATTTCTCATGCTGCTGCAAAAATTGATGAAACAGAAATTTACGAAGAAGCAAATCCCGAGACTAGAAAATATCTGACTCTTATTACAAAAGATAATGTTCTTCCGGAATCTCATATAAATAATATAGAATATTTTAAAGAATTTTATGATGCTGTTGTAAACCAGGGAAAATCCGGCGTTGTTATGATGGATCATTATTCAAATATGGATCTTCCATGTTTCTTACAGCTGCTCGAAAATTATGGAGAACCTTGGGCTGCCGATTTTGCAAAGCGAATTGTTGCAATTGCCGGAATGAAGCTTAATGAAGCAGATCCTATTGTGCGTGCTCTTACAGAAAGCTTTACCCGCGTTGTTATTTATCCAACCCGCAGCCTGAACTCTGTAGAAGAGCAGAATATTTCAGAAGAAGAAAAAGAAGCTGAACGTCAGCGTGCAAGAAAGATTAATTTTGCTGCCATGCGTGCAATGGACGGTTGTAAAAAGCGTGGTCAGATTATTTTAGTATTCCCAAGTGGAACCCGCTATCGTCCCGGAAAGCCTGAAACAAAACGTGGTCTTCGCGAAATTGACAGTTACCTCCGCCTTTTTGATTATCTTCTCCCTGTTTCAATTAATGGTAATGTTCTTCGCTTTAATCCCGATGACCCTGAAAATATGATTATGGATCTTGTTACTCCAGATGTTGTAACTTTGACAGCCGGCAAGATGATAGAATGTAAGCCTTTTCGCAATAAGATTCTTGAAACTGTACCGGCCGATCATCCTGATCCAAAGCAGGTAACTGTAGATTCTGTAATGGATATAATAGAAAAACTTCATAACGAGGCAAATAATGAAAATTAATTTATTCGAAGAAGCCGCTCGCGTTTCTTACCCTGGACGTGGTATTGTAATTGGTCGCAGCGGAGATGGTAAAAAAGCCGTTGCTGCTTACTGGACAATGGGCCGCAGTGCAGGCAGCCGTAACCGCATTTTTGTAAAAGATAATGAAAACGGTTCCGAAGTTGTTCGCACAAAAGCTTATGATGAATCACTTATTGCAGGTGACCCAAGTCTGATTATTTATGCTGCAGTACGCGAACTTGGTAAAAAAACAATCGTAACAAACGGGGATCAGACAGATACAATTTTTGAAGGCTTGCAGAAGGGTCTTACTTTTGAGCAGTCACTCCGTTCACGCAAATATGAACACGATGGACCAAACTGGACTCCACGCATTTCTTCTATTATAGATATTACAGATGGAGTTTTGAATTATACACTTTCAATCCTCAAAAGTGATGACGGAAACGGCGACTGTATTTTGCGACAGACTTTCGATTATGAAGGTCCATTTGCAGGCGAAGGCCGTTACATTCACACTTACGAAGGCGACGGAAATCCTCTTCCAAGCTTTAAGGGTGAACCAGTAAAAGTAAGCATTGAAGGTGATCTTGAAAGCTTTACAACTAAGCTCTGGAACTCCCTTAATACAGATAATAAGGTTTCTCTTTTTGTTCGTTTTATAGATATTGCAACAGGCGCTTACGAAGAAAAAATCATAAACAAAAACGAGTAGTAAATGAGTAAAGCTCCCAATCCAAAAATCTTCAAACCAATGACTCAAAAAAAATCATTGCAGTTTCTGCTTCTTGGTTTGTTATGGCTTTTGTTTTCAATTCCTGTTATTACTTGTGGCGCTGCTACCTGTGCAGTTTTTTACATTGCTTTTAAAATCTTAAACGACGAAGAAGTCTCTGGAATCTTTAAGCTTTTTCTTAAGGGCATAAAACAAAACTTTGTTCAGGGATTTTTGATGTCTGTAATTTCTGCCATAACAATCGGCGGTGCAGGCTTTTTTATCTGGTGGATTTTGAAAGAATCAGACCGCGGACTTGTTTTGATCCTTCTTGCCCTTGCTGCAGTTTTTGTAGTTTTAGTACTCAACATTTTTACATACCCTATGATTGGCCGCTACGAAAACACATTTATAAACATGCTTCGTAACACAGTTGCTCTTTCGTTTACCTACGGCCGCCAGACATTAAGAATGACAGGCTTTGTTGCAGCAGCCCTTGGAATTGCCGGAGCACTTTTCCACCTGAATCCTCTTGCAGGCTTTGCTTCTCTTTTATTCTGGCCAACAGTTATCTTCTATATAGTTTCAAGCTTTATGGCATGGATTTTTTATAAGGTAGAAAATCCGATTAAATATGATGAAAATGGTGACCCCATTGAAACTGAAACTGAAAATGAAACTGAAAATCAAAATAAGGAAATAGAATCATGAAAGAATTAGAACTTAAGTACGGATGTAATCCAAACCAGAAACCAGCCCGTGTTTTTATGGAAAACGGCGATTTACCAATCACTGTTTTAAATGGCCGCCCAGGCTATATCAATTTGCTCGACGCCCTCAACGGCTGGCAGCTCGTAAAAGAACTTAAAGAAGCAACAGGGCTTCCTGCAGCAACTTCTTTTAAGCACGTTTCTCCTGCCGGTGCTGCAGTTGGTCTTCCACTTTCCG
Source organism: Treponema sp. (assembly GCA_017551545.1). Lineage (GTDB taxonomy): Bacteria > Spirochaetota > Spirochaetia > Treponematales > Treponemataceae > Treponema_D. The sequence goes on from JAFZLJ010000125.1 coordinate 45,730, forward strand.
ACACCCTCAAGCAGATTTATTTTACCGGCGACGTAGAACTCACTCCTTTGGCTTGTGCTTATGCCCGCGCCCGTGGTGCCGACCGCATGTCAAGCTTCGGTGATTTCATCTCCCTAAGCGACGAATGTGACGAAGCCACAGCCCTCCTCATTAAGAAGGAAGTTTCCGACGGTGTAATCGCTCCTTCATACAGCGAAGCCGCTTTGAATATTCTTAAAGCAAAAAAGAACGGCAACTACTGCGTTATCCAGATTGATGCCAACTACGTTCCAGCCGACCTCGAACGCAAACAGGTTTTCGGCGTAACTTTTGAACAGGGCCACAACTTCTTAAAAATCGACGAAGCTTCTGCACTTTCAAACATCGTAACAAAAAACAAAACTTTGAGCGAAGACGACAAGCGCAATCTTATCATCTCCCTCATCGTCCTCAAATACACTCAGTCAAACAGCGTATGCTTCGTAAAAGACGGCCAGGCAATTGGTATTGGTGCCGGTCAGCAGAGCCGCGTTCACTGTACCCGCTTAGCCGGTCAGAAGGCCGACAACTGGTGGCTCCGCCAGTGCCCAAAGGTTTTAGGCCTCCAGTTTGTAGACGGCATAAAACGCGCCGACCGCGACAACGCCATTGACGTTTACATTGGTGAAGAATACATGGATGTCCTCGCCGAAGGCAAATGGCAGAATATCTTCAAAGTTAAGCCAGAAGTTTTCACCCGCGAAGAAAAAGCAGAATGGATCGCCAAGAACACAAATGTAGCTCTCGGATCAGATGCCTTCTTCCCATTTGGCGACAACATCGACCGCGCAAAGAAATCAGGTGTAACAGTAATCGCCCAGCCAGGCGGTTCCGTAAGAGACGACCTGGTAATCCAGGCAGCCGACAGCTACAACATGGTAATGGCCTTCAACGAAATCCGCCTCTTCCACCACTAATAGCCCTGTCAACACAAAAAAACCGCGGAAGGAAGGATTGCATGGAACAACCCTTCCTGATTGCGTGTTACATATAAAAAACCGGAAAACCGGATCAATAGGTAAAATTGATCCAGTTTGAAAAATGGCAGACACGGAGCGGGAAGTGGATGGCGACTGCTTCTGAGTGGTGCCGGCGGCATAGAAAAAAAAATACGGTTTGCGCAGCAAATCGTATTTTTTTTACACTAACCAGCTCAGCCCGCAGTCGACATACACTTACCGCGGGAGTGGCTGACATTTTTCCACATGAATTCATACTTAAACCTATTGAATTCATTTCCAGAATTCATTAAAATGATAACTCCCATATCAAATATGGGTTATTCTATGCAAATTCTTCCGGGGTGCTGACCGGAACATAAATAGGAGAATAGGCGATGCCTACAATAAATCAATTAATCCGTCAGGGTCGTAAGTCTGTAGCAAACAGAACCAAGTCTCCCGCGCTTGAGTCTTGTCCACAGAAACGTGGCGTTTGTACACGTGTAATGACTCAGACACCTAAGAAACCAAACTCAGCTCTTCGTAAGATTGCTCGTGTTCGTTTGTCAAATGGTATTGAAGTTACTGCATATATTCCAGGTATTGGACACAACTTGCAGGAACACTCAGTTGTTTTGGTACGTGGTGGTCGTGTAAAGGACCTTCCTGGTGTACGTTACCATATCATCCGTGGTACTAAAGATACTCTTGGTGTTGAAGATCGCAAACGTGGTCGTTCAAAGTATGGTGCCAAGAAACCTAAGGCTTAATGGAGGACTAAGATGGGAAGACATAAGAAATCAATCGAACGTCCAATTATGCCGGATGTTAAATACAACTCAAAGGTTGTTTCAAAGTTCGTATGCCGTATGATGCTTGATGGTAAGAAAGAAACTTGCCGCAAGATCGTTTATCAGGCAATGGATAACCTTAAGGCTAAAACAGAAAAGGATCCACTTGAAGTAATGCTCAAGGCAATCGAAAATGTTAAGCCTATGGTAGAAGTTAAGTCACGCCGCGTTGGTGGTGCTACTTACCAGGTACCAATGGAAATCCGTGAATCACGTCGCGAAGCTTTGGCTATGCGCTGGATTATCGAAGCAGCAAGAAGCAGAAGCGGTCACGGTATGGCCGACACTCTTTCTGCAGAACTCCTTGATGCTTACAACAATACAGGTACTGCATACAAGAAGCGCGAAGATGTACATAAGATGGCAGAAGCCAACAAAGCTTTTGCTCACTACAGATGGTAGTCTAACGACAACAAATCTGATTTTCACAAAGGGAGGCCCTAGGGTCTCCCTTTTTTTATTATTTGTCATTGTCGGGCTTGACCCGACAATCTTTTTATTAGAGAGATTCCCCGGTCAAGTCGGGGAATGACACTGTATTTTTTTTCAAAAAATACAGTGTCACCTATTGAACAAACTTTCTATAAATAGTATATTTTTAGAACTTGCCCCTTTTTGATTTTTAAAGAGGCTATGGGTTCTTTGAGAGACAGGCAGTTTTCTTCGGAAAGCTGGTGTAACCGTAAAGCTGGTCAGAAATGACCTTCAGGCTACGCGACCCATAATCGGTTGATTACTGCCGTTGGTAGTAATCATGACAGCTGAGCTTGGGTTTCTGCGGTCTTACCAAAAAGACCAAAACTCGAAAATACCAGACCAGTTGTCAGGTGTTGTGATAACGATAGGTGGTACCGGGTTAGGGTGCTTTCGAAATTATGAAGCATCCACTAAAAAGTTAAATCTTATCCCTTTATCAAATCCTTTCGTTATTTATCTCAGAAAAAAAAATTGTGTCTGCGAATATTACGATTCCTTAGTAAAAGGTGCGTAGATATTCTGGCTTAAAGTGCAGCACATAAAAATAAGTATGCCGGAAGTTAAAAGGAAAAATCCGGCAAGGAGAAAAACATGGCTAAGGAGAAGTTCGAACGAACTAAACCTCACATGAACGTTGGTACTATTGGTCACGTAGACCATGGTAAGACTACACTTTCAGCAGCTATCACTACATACTGTGGTAACAAGTATGGTGATAAGGTACTCAAGTACGATGAAATTGATAACGCTCCAGAAGAGAAGGAACGTGGTATTACAATCAATACTCGTCACTTGGAATATCAGTCAGACAAGAGACACTATGCTCACA
>JAFZLJ010000126.1 GCA_017551545.1 Treponema sp.
GAAGAAGAAGAAGAAGAAGAAGTTCTAAATTTGCAATACTTTTTTCTTGAATCAAGCTGTTTGATTCTTTTGTAGTTTGGATTCTGATATATTATAAAACTGAAAAAAGTAATTTATTATGAAACTTTCGAATTATATTTTTTATCAAATATTCTTTTCTTAGTGTCCTCTAACTTTTTTACACTCGATTTTTTCTGGGATTTTAGGAATGTATTTGCAGGTGGGAATCTTGGTTATGATGGATCTGTAGGAATCCTTGGAGAGACTGATATCCAGATTTTGGTTTTTCGATTAGAAACTAAATCAGATTTCTCTTGCTAACTGCTTATTAATATTGAGTTTTATAAGTCTCCTTATACAATCCACCCTTCGCGAGCAACTCTTCATGAGTTCCTTCTTCCGCAATGTGACCCTTTTCCAGAACAATAATCTTATCTGCCTTGCGCACTGCACTGATACGGTGGGCAATGATTAATTTGGTCATGCCGCTTAAGTCTGCAAGGACCTTCTGGATATCCTGTTCTGTTTCGGTATCGAGGGCACTTGTGGAATCGTCCATAACAAGCACAGGTGTTTTACGGGCCAGGGCTCTTGCAATTGTAATGCGCTGCTTCTGACCGCCGCTAAGGCCTACACCTCGTTCACCGATAACTGTGTGTTCCTTTTCTTCCATCTTGTCTACAAACTCTGCAGAATGAGATTTTTCAAGGGCACTGCGAACCTGCGGAACTGTCATAGTTTCTCGTTCACCAAGGCGGATGTTTCCGTCAATTGTATCGCTGAACAAAAAGATATCCTGCATTACACAAGAAACTGCACGCCTCAAAACCGAAAGCGGAAGCTCACGGATATCAACTCCATCAATCTTTATGCAGCCGCTTGTAACATCGTACATACGCTTAAGCAAATTGATGATTGTTGTTTTTCCGGAACCTGTTGCTCCCATAATTCCAAGAGTCTGACCAGCTCCAATCTTGAAGGAAACATCATCCAAAATTGTACGCTCACCTATTTTGTAGGTAACATGGTCAAATTCAATTTCGCCGCTGATATCATCTGTAGTAAAGAGGGCATCAGCAATTGCTTCTTCTGTCTGAGCGTCTGCAGCAAGTGGAGACTGGTCCTTAATCTGTGGCAGCTGCTCGTAAATATTATTAATTCTTTTAAGCGAAGCCTTAGCTCTTGAAATACCGTTTGCAAGCCAGCCAATCATTTCAATTGGCCATACAAGTCCGCTTACATATCCAAGCAGAGCCATGAGTTCACCAATAGTCAAAGACTCACCGCCTGCAAAAGGATTTCCCTTAATTACCATAAGTCCGCCAAGCAGACAGGTAACAGAAGCAAGCAGTCTTGTAATAACCTGAATCTTTGGGTTGTACTTTACAAAGACACGGCTCAAATCAATGTTCAGGTCATAGTACTTCTGGTTGTGCTTGTGGAACTTTGCAATTTCAAAGCCTTCGCGGGCAAATGCCTTTACAGTACGCACACCGGCTAAGTTTTCGGCAGCAGTATTGTTGAGCTCTGAGTTTTCCTGCTCCAGGTCACCAAAAAGAACATCGAGCTTGTTTTCCATTTTTACGGCAATGATTCCTGTAATTATCATTCCTATAACCGGGATAATAGAAAGCGCCCAGTTAATTCGGATCATAAAGAACATGGCGATTATTGTTCGCAATGCAACTTCTACCGCAAGGATTGCCATAAAACAACCGACATCCCAGATATGGTCAACATCATCCTTTACGCGAGACATAAGTTCACCGGAGTTTATTCCGTCAAAAAAGTTTGCCGAAAGACTCTGGATTTTATTAAAAAGATTTATTCTCACTTCGCAGGCAATCTTACTTCCGCTGTAGTCGCAGATCCATTCCTTTGCATAGCAGAAGAAAAAGCGGCCTACACCAATTCCAAGAATTGCAAGGAGCAGCATGTTTATAAGCTCCATCTTTCTTGCAATGAGAACATCATCAACTATGTGCTGCACGACAATAGGAAAAACCATATCGAGCATTACACCGACCATCATACAAATTGTGGCCAGAAAATATAAAAACGCGTATTTTTTAAAATACGACGCAAGATTTAATTTGTTTTGTTTCATAAAATTACGTGTCATTGTCGGGCTTGAAACCCGTTTTGTCATTGTCGGGCTTGACCCGACAATCTTTACTTAAGACGGATTCCCGTGTCAAGCACGGGAATGACATACCAGTAGAAGACCTTCTAACAGCGCTTCGTGCTCAAGAGGAGCGATGCGGGCATACAGAGAGTCAGGAGTGTCGCCTGGCATAACAGGAACCTTCTTTTGTAAAAGAATTTCGCCACCGTCGCATACTTCGTTTACAAGATGAACGGTACAGCCGCTTTCCTTTTCGCCATTTGCAAGCACAGCCTCGTGAACATGGTGACCCCACATTCCAACTCCGCCGTATTTTGGCAGAAGTGCCGGATGCAGATTAATAATTCTGTCTGCATATTCGCTTAAGATTGGCCCCGCAAGAACAGTAAGGCAACCTGCCTCAACAATTACCTGCGCACCAAACTTCCGGCAATCTTCTAACATTGCATCACTTACAGCACGACGTTTTGTATCACGGTCGCTGGCCATTGCAGTTTCCTTACCCATTACAGCATATGGACTGCGCACTGTAGACGGAATTCCCGCCTTGGCTGCACGTTCCAATGCAAAGGCATCCTTGTGGTCGCTTATAACGCACACAATTTTATAAGGGCATTTATCACCCTGCGCCTGTTCGTAATCAATAAGGGCCTGCAGATTGGTTCCACCACCGCTTACAAGCACCGCCGTATTTATTCTCATATTTATCCTTAATAAGAGATTGTCGGGTCAAGCCCGACAATGACAGGACGATGTCATTCCCTATGCAGGATTTTGTCATTCCCGCATCAAGACTTTGTCATTCCCGGGCTTGACCCGGGAATCTCTCTTTACCAATAATGCTAATCCTCAAACAGGACGCAATCTTTTTGTCCTGTCACTTCACCCTGTGCATACTCTACCCTACCGATAACGTATGCCTTCATATCTGGACAATAATCCTTGTGGTATTTAGCTGCATTTGCATTGAACATTTCTACAATTGCATCTGCCTGCTTTGCATTTACCGCAAGAACAAATCCAATACCCATATTGAAAGTATTGTAGATGGTTGCAAGATCTGCACCACGCTTAATCAACTCGCCGAACACTGGAGGAATACTCCAGCTGTCCTTCTTGATAACAGAAATCAACTGCTTCTTGCTATCCTTAGCCTTTGGATACATACGTGGAATATTTTCGTAGAATCCGCCGCCTGTTACATGAACCATACCATGAACAGCCTTACGATATTTTCCAAGCACTTCCATTACAGGCTTTACATAAATGCGTGTAGGAGTAAGCAGCATTTCGCCGATTGTCTTTCCGGTTTCTTTTCCGTCAAGAATAAAAGGATCATCAAAGTTCTGAACAAGCTTACGAACAAGACTAAAGCCGTTTGAATGAACGCCTGTAGAACTAAGTCCAATAAGCACATCCCCAGCCTTAATATCCTGGCCGGTAATCATATCCTTCTTTTCACCAACTCCAACACCAAAGCCGGCAAGGTCATATTTTCCGTCATCATAAAAGTCAGGCATTTCTGCAGTTTCGCCGCCAAGAAGTGCACAACCGGTATCTACACAACCGTCTGCAACACCCTTAACAAGATCAGCTGCAACATCTGCATCAAGCTTTCCGCAGGCAACATAGTCCAGGAAGAACAATGTCTGCACACCAGAACAAAGAATGTCGTTTACGCTCATAGCAACACAGTCAATGCCGACAGTGTCATATTTTTTCATCTTGAACGCAATATCAAGCTTTGTTCCAACGCCGTCAGTGCCGCTTACAATAACAGGATTTTTATATCCCTTAGGCACTTCAAACATTCCATTAAAGCTTCCAAGTCCGGTCAAAAGCCCCGGAATTGCAGTTCTCTTTGCATGCTCTTTATATTTATTTACCGCGCGGTAACCTTCTTCAACATCTACACCACTTTCTTTGTAACTTGCCATTTGTTCGCTCCTCCCTAATAGGGAATAGTAAATAGGGGATAGGGAATAGTCCCATCATTCCTTATTTGCCAGATTATGCTTTATTTTCGTAAGCATTTTTCTAATCTCTGTTATTAAATCAAAAGTTATTTCTAAATCTTTTGATTCCCAATATCCATTCCTTTCACCCAGAAGCAATTGGGTTTCTAACTCAGCAATTGACCCTCTCGCAATTGAAAGGAAATAACTGTATTCTTTCGTTGACTGTCTTGCATTTCCTTCTGCAATATTTGATGGAATCGAAATAGCAGATCTCCTTATTTGATCAGACAAAACATAAGTTTCCTCTTTAGGGAGTTTTTTTACAAGTTTATAAACTTCAGAAACTAAATCCATTGACTTTTGCCAAACAATTAATTCCTTATAATCTATAAGCCCCATACTATCCCCTATTTACTATTCCCTATCCCCTTTTTCTGACAACTAAAAGTTTACATCTAGTTCTGCAGATTTAATTAACCCTGCTCTAAATTCTTTTAACTTTTTAGATAATTCGTTGTCAGATAACGCAAGAATCTGAAGCGCAAGATAAGCCGCATTCTTGGCACTATTAATACCAACAGTAGCAACAGGAATCTGCGGTGGCATCTGGACAATGCTCAAAAGGGCATCCATACCGCCAAGGCCGTTTGATTTCTCAGAGACACACTCAAGCGGAACACCAATGACCGGGAGCGTAGTGATTCCCGCAATTACACCGGGAAGAGCCGCAGCAAGACCAGCACCGGCAATAATAACCTGAGCGCCGTCCTTTTCCACCTGCTCAACAGTCTGCTTTAAAAGCGCACCTGCTCTGTGTGCAGAAATAATGTAAGCCTTGTAATCCACGCCGAATTCGGCAAGAATATCGGCTGCCTTTTTCATTGTGTCCTTATCCGACTTTGATCCAAAAAAGATTGCTACTTTCATAAGGTGAGTATAATGAAAAACAAAAGTTAAAACAATAATCTGTATTATTTAAAAATATGGAATCTTCGTTTGTCGTCGGCTTTTGCAAGATAAAGTGCAACGTCTGCCTTTTTGAAGATTTCTGAATAATTCTTTTCATCACCTCTGTAGATTGCAACACCAATACTTATGCTTATTTTTTCTTCCGGCTTTGGCAAAACTACATTCTCTGAAGCACCCTGAATTATTTCTTCTGCAATATTATTTACAGTATCAAGATTATCATTATCTTTTATGAATACAATAAATTCATCGCCGCCAAAACGACCTGTAATTTCGTGATTTACAAAGGTTTTTCCAAGGAAAGTTCCAAGCTGAGCAATTACCCTGTCTCCAATATCATGACCGTAGGTGTCGTTTATAGACTTAAAGCGGTCAATATCGAGCATAAACATAATACCTTTGTCTGTTAAAGGATCTGAAAGGAAATCATTTATTTCTCTTGTAAGGGCTCCCTTATTCTTTAAGCCTGTCAAATCATCAAGGTCTTTCTGGATATTTATTTCTCTTGTTAAGATAAATTCCTTAATTCGTACAGAATTGGCAATAATATTAAGAACAATTCCTATGATTGAATAAGTTATTACGTTTACAAAATCCATCATCCAGACATCGTAAGGCTTTACCTTATACATCCATACGGCAAACAAGGTAGAAGCAGCACTTAATTCAATTGCCATGAAAAAAGGCTTGTCTATCATGAACATTGGAGTTACTAAAAGAAGAACAAAGAAGGTTGCAGCAGGAATGTCTGGTTTGTTCTGTGTAATAAAGCAGCCGAACAGGAAAAGCACCGTAATTGAAAGATAAATTACAAACTGGGCAAGCAGAGAATCTTTTCGTAGAATAAAAAACAGAACAATAGCGATTATAGAATAAACAAAAGCTCCCAGGTAAAACATCTGATTCTGCTTAAGAAGCTCGTTCAAACAGGAACTAACAAACAAAGCTCCAAAGATTGCTGCCATCAAGAAATGAAGAATCCGCCAGATTACAAAATTCGAAACATACGCATCTTTCTTTAAAGCATTGTATTCGTCTTTTTCTATTCCGCAATAAAAAAAGTAATTACGTAAGATTCTTAATATACGCATTCTGCACCCCATATAATATTGTTATTATACCATAAGTGCCTTATTTCTGCATTAACTTAAATACACCATCTTCAGGATTATAAGCTACACCAACATCGTCGCGGTCTGTAGGATATTTGCCCTTAAGGAAGAAGTTCTGAAGGAGTTCAAGATAGTAGCGTACAACGTTGTCATTTTCATTTTGAATTGACAGGGCTTTAAATTGTTCAGCGGCTCTTTCGTATTCCTTGGCTTCAAATGCAGCAAATGCTTTTTCCCAGTCGGAAACATATTGCAAAAGTTCAGCGCTTGCTTCTTCGCGGGTTTCCAGAAGTTCGTAAAGACGAATCGGAGTATTTACATTTACTACACGAACACGGTCCAGACTGCGTACAATAAATTCATCACCGAATAAATCGCGAGTTGCTGCACTTATAAGAATTCCGTTTGTATGATACTGCTTGTTTACACCTTCAAGACGGCTTGCTAAGTTTACATTGTTACCCATCATTGTGTAGTTCTTTTTGTTTTCGGAACCAAAGTAACCGGCAATCATTTCGCCACTGTTCATACCAATGCGGGTAAAGATTGTCTTTTTGTTGGCAACCATAATCTTAAAGGCATCGTAAAGATCCTGTTCCATGTCTGCAGGTTTTTCGCTCGAAGCTATCTGAACAATTTCCTGATTCATTACAACTTCGGCTTTTTTCATTTTGATGGCTGCTGCACACGCACGGCTTGCATGGTCTGTCATTTCTACAGGTGCACCAACAAGCGCAACAATTGCATCACCTTCGTATTTATCTACAGTTCCATGCTCTTCAATAATTATGTCTGACATGCGGGTAAGATAAAAATTCAAAAGACTTCCAAGCTGGCTGGCAGTTAAAAGTTCGCTGAAAGAAGAGAACTTCTGGATATCTGTAAAGATTGCTGTCATCTGATAATTCTTTCCGCCAAGTGTAAACGAAGAAGGATCGTTCATAATCTGATTTACAACATCCTTGCTCAGACACTGACTGAAGGCAGATTTAATAAAGCGCTTCTGTTTACCTTCTACAGAAAGACTCAAAGCAACGCAAATGAGGAATGAAAGGAAGAATGCAAAGAAAGGAGCAACAAGTAAAAGCCAGATTCCCTTTGCAAACAATATATACGGCAGAACAATTGCAAGAGCAATTCCAAATATGAATCCAACTGCCATAAATACTACAGTTAATCTTTGTGAATTACGGGTAGAAGAAAATGCAACAAAGAAAGAAGCCAATAACGAAAGAACAAAAATCCAGATATAAACAAGAATATCAGAAGCCTTTCGCATAAAGCTGTCTGTAAGATAATTATCAAGAGTTGTTATGTGAACTCCGACTCCAGGGAAAACCTGAGAAACCGGTGTGGAACAAATATCATAAAGACCAGGTGCATAGTAAGCTACAAAAACATAAGTATCTTCAAACTCATCAGGCTCTATGTAATATTCATCTTCTTCGGGTTCAACAAGGCCGTTATAAATATCATTACTGTTCAGAATATCATAAGCGCTGTAAGGATGATATTCGTCAATATCGTTCTGATAACGAAGAAGAACTGTGCCGTCTTTTAATCTAGGCAAATCATTAAGAGAATCCTGTTCACCCTGCATAAAAATCGGGGCTGTTCCAAGAGTCGGATAAACCTTGCCTTCAAACTCATAATCAAGTCTTCCGCGGCGGATAATATCATCATCATCTTTGCTGCTTACAACAGCTCCAAGCATGGCTGCTGCATTTTTTATTTTAGGAATAGGTTCCTGACCTTTTTCTGTTCCATTTTCATAATCAACAAGAACATTTAATGCCTGAACAACAATACCGCTGTTTCCTTCTGCAAGAGCAAGTGCATTATCATCTTCGTCGCCATAAACAGAAGGCTCGGTATAAATAATATCAAATGCTACAGACTTAGCATTTCCTGCTGATATGAAGTCTATCATTTTTCCATAAGCTTCACGCGGCCATGGCCAGTTCCATCCGTAGTTTTCTTTTGCCCAGTCTATGCTCTGCTGATCAACTATTATAAACGAAATTTCATTGCAGGCAGTTTTATACTTAGAGGCAAAAATCATTCGGCGGTCATATGTTTTATTTTCAAAAAAAGAAAAAACGCCTGTAAGCTGAAGCACTGCTGTTATTACAAAACAAATCAGTGCAACAATTACAGAGCGGAACCAGAGTTTACTGTTCTTGTGTTTCATTAATCTATCTCAAAAATCTTATATTCTTCGTATTCAGCTTCAAAGCGTTCTGTTCGAACTGCCTTTGCCTGCTTTAAAGAAGAATTCTGTTTTGCCATAGAATTAAGTTCTTTTTGAACCTTCTTAATTCTTTCTTTTGGTGAAGGGTGAGTTGCGCCCCATCCTGTATTGCTTGTTGATTCTTCAATCTGAGAAAGCATATCGAGCATTGCATAAGGGTCATAACCGGCATTCTGCATGATATAAAGAGCAAGCTTGTCGGCTTCGAATTCCTGTTCTTTTGAGAAACCTGTATTTACAAGTGTTTTTGTTACTTCGTTAGTTGCATCGCTGAAAGTATTAACGGCTTCCATTACCTGCTTCATTTCTCTGTCAGAAAGAGTTCCACCTGCCCTTGCGTTTGCGGCAACAATACTTGTAACTGCAACAGCTTTTGTTGTATCGCTAACAGCAGAACGAACACGGCTTGCCTTGATTGCCTGAACACTGTGACCAAGCTGAACATGTGCAATTTCGTGAGCAAGAACGGCTGCAAGTGCATCTTCAGAATCTGTACATTCAATCAGACCGCGGCTTACAAAAATATGACCACCAGGAGTTGCCATGGCGTTTATTTCATCTGTATCAAGAATTACAACATAATAACCTTTGTATAAATAAGGCTTATCTGAATTCATTACGAGAGTCTGACAGATATTGTTCAAGTATGTTGTCATCTGATAGCTTCCGTGATCAATTGGATAAGTTGTTGCAATAGAAGCTGCTACGGAACGGCCAATGTAATATTCTTCTTCTGGAGTAATATCTTCTGAAGCTTTTTCGATTGACTGAACGCTTGATGTTATTGCGTTGAATACTGCAAGCTCTGTGCTTGTGTTATCATCGTCTGGCAAAGTAACGCAGGAAGTGAATCCTGTAAGCATAAAGGCAGCAGCAATTCCAAGAATGATTGAAGTGTGTAGGCGTTTCATTATTCTGCACCTCCATCATTAAGCTGACCTTCTTTGGCAAATGCAATTGCTTCATACTCATCTGCACCAAGAGATTCAATATAATCTACAATATCAAAATTCAGTTCATATTCTTCTGCATAAACAGCCTCAATTGTTTTGTTAAAGCCTTTTCCGGCAAGTGCAATTTCATCGGCATTTGCAGAAGTTGCGTTTGCTTTATCCTTGATTTTTTTAGTAGTTAATGCAGAAGCCGGGAGCCAGCCTTCGACACTTTTGTCAGATACAAGCTGAACATATACCCAGGCTTTTTCTTCTTTAAGAACAATTACTGCCGAAGCATACTCAATTGAACCAACTTTTTTAGAAGAAGCAGCTGGTTTAGCTTTTAAAGGAGCCGGATCAATAGTTACATACTGTGTTTTTGCCTTTGAAGCGGAAAACATAGGAACCGCAAGACATAAAACAACAAAAAGGATTGTCAATTTTTTCATAGTCGTTTCCTCATATATAATTATAACATAAGTTTTACAAAGATACACAAAAAGTTTATAATAATAAAACTATCAATGAAAGAAATTGTTACAATAACCGTAAAACCGGAACAGGAAAATAATACAAAACTCATTCAAAAACTTGTTGAAAACCAGCTTAAAACGCACGGAAGCAGGAAAAATCTTTTATTAACAAAGCGTTCTGTTGATGCAAGACACGGACAGGTAAAAATTCACCTTAGATATGAAGTTTATATTGATGAAGAACCACCCTGCAGCAGCAATGCACTTCCTGAATGGAAAAAAGCAGACGGAAAACATACAGTTGTGATTATTGGGGCTGGTCCTGCGGGACTTTTTGGAGCGTTAAAGCTGCTTGAAAGCGGAATTAAGCCTGTGATTATTGAGCGTGGGCCAGACACACAGCAGCGTCGTAAAGATATAGCACTCATAAGCACAAAGGATTTTGTAAACCCTGAAAGTAATTACTGCTTTGGCGAAGGCGGTGCCGGAACTTTTTCTGACGGAAAATTGTATACAAGATCGAACAAGCGCGGGGATATTGGAAGCATTCTGCGCATTTTCAATGAGTTTGGAGCTGATGAAAAGATATTAACAGATGCACACCCTCACATTGGAACAGACAGACTTCCAAAAATCATAAACGCTATGCGCGACAAAATAATTGAGCTTGGCGGAGAGGTCCATTTTAATACAAAGTGCACAGATTTTATTATTGAAGATGGACGTGTAAAGGGTGTGGTGTGTACCAGCCCTTCGACAAGCTCAGGGACCACGAACTTTGCATGTGATGCAGTCCTTCTTGCAACAGGGCATTCTGCGGGTGATATTTACACGCTGCTTGCACGTACTGCCCCGCAAACTCTTGAAGCAAAAACTTTTGCAATGGGAGTGCGTGTTGAACATCCGCGTGCTGTTATTGACCAGCTTCAGTATCATGGAAAACAAAATGAAAAGGGTGCCGAAAATCTTGGCGCTGCTGAATACAGAGTTACAACTCAGGTTGAAGGCAGAGGCGTTTATTCCTTCTGTATGTGTCCCGGAGGCTTTGTAGTTCCTTCTGCAAGCGGACCTGATGAAATTGTTGTAAACGGAATGTCTGCTGCTGCACGTAATTCTAAATGGTCAAACGCTGCAATTGTTGTAGAAATAAGACCGGAAGATATTCCTCAGGAGTTCCAGGCTGAAGCTAAGAAAGAAGGCACACCGGCACTTGCAGGCCTTTTGTTCCGTACAAAAATTGAACAGGCTGCAAAGGCAAACGGTAACGGTCAGGCAGCTCCAGCCCAGCTTTTGCAGGATTTTCTTGCCGGTAAAAAATCGGACCAGGAAGCCCTGCCTCAAACAAGCTACACCCCGGGCATAGTAAGTTCTGCGCTCAACGAATGGCTTCCTCCTGTAATTTCAAAAAAGCTTGCTCAGGGAATACGCCAGATAGATCAAAGCATGAAAGGCTTTATATGCCCGCAGGCTCTTATGATTGCCCCGGAAACAAGAACAAGCACACCGGTACGAATTTTAAGAAACAAAGAAACATTTGAATGTGAAGGATTAAAGGGCCTCTACCCGGCAGGCGAAGGAAGCGGTTATGCCGGTGGAATTGTTTCAAGTGCAATGGACGGGGAAAATGCAGCGAGCGCAATCTGCAGCGCCCTTCGACAGGCTCAGGGACCCCACTAGACCAGCTTCTTCTTTCCCCAGGCGTCAATTAATTTCTTTGGCTCAGGCGACAGCAGTAACTTTACTAAAAGCAGATTTGTCTGACTGAATACATTCTGCATAATTTCCTGCTGCTCGTCTGTAAAGCGGCTTAGAACATAATCTGCAATTCCAATGTTCGGATTTTCCGGTCTGCCAATTCCAAATCGCAATCGCCAGAAATCTGCAGTATTAAGGACAGCTTTTGTAGAACGAAGACCGTTGTGTCCGCCAAGGCCGCCGCTCCATTTAAGGCTTACAAAACCCTGCTCAAGTTCAAGTTCATCGTGAACAACAAGAATTTCTTCCGGCAGGATTTTATAGAAAGCGGCAACTTCAATTATGCTGTCGCCGCTCAGGTTCATGTATGTCATTGGTTTTAAGAAATAAATATGTGCAGGTGCGTCTTCAGGAACAAGAACAGGAGTTCCGTCTTTTTTAGAACAAATCTTGTAATCACACGCCCACTGAGAAAGTTCTTGGGGAGTGCAAGAAGCAATTTCTCCTTTGAACTTACTCTGCCAGCTTAAGCGTGAGGCAAACGGTAGAGAATCTTCAAAATACCAGGCAACATTATGACGGGTCTTTTCGTATTCCCTGCCATAGTTCCCCAAAAACGCAACAAGCTTTATCATTTCTGCAAATCTTCCGGTGTCTTCTGGAATCTTGACATATAGTAAGATGCAATTTCGAACCAGTAAGGAGACTTATTGCACTTAGCATAGTAAACGTCTGTAGAACCCTGAACTTCAGGATCTGCAGGAACTTTATAAGTGTCAATTGTAATTGTTCCTTCTGTTGTTCCAAGCTGAACAGAAACGTATGGTTCACCGCCCATATCATCTGTTGTTCCATGCCATTTATTTGTTGTAAGAGAATTAAAGGAATTAAACCATTCAGCTGCCTTTGAAGCATCAAGAGTGATATTTGTTCCAGAAACACTCCATACAAGGTTTTCTGCATCGCCTGTTCTTGAAACAGCCCAGGTTTCTTCTCCGGCTGGGGTAACAGAAACAGAAGAAATATTTACAGAATCTACAGAATAAACTGTCTTGGTTCGAAGCTGATCTACTGTCTTGTCAAAGACATTTCTGTAATCGCCATTTACAAGATAAATATCATTTGAACCGTTTACAGTTGCATAACACTGAATACCTGTTGAAGCATCTTTTCCAAGAGTAAAGGTTCTTATTTCTTTTCCTGCTTTACTCAGAGTTACCTTGATTGCATTTGCATCATCAAATTCATATTTTGTAACAGATGCTGAATTTGAAAGGCTTGCAACTCTATCAAGTGCATCAATGCTTTTTGCATAATTAATCATTGTATCTACATTTGACTGAACAGCTTCATATTTTTCACTGTTAATAAACCACTTATCATTTTCCTGTACAAGAGAAATGGTTCCATCATACTTTTCAATCAAAATTGAATCCGGAGAATCTGAAAAGCTGAAATTCTTAACAGTGCTTCTTGAACTTACAATTATCTGAATAATTCCGACTAATAATAAAACAATGTCGGCTGCAATTAAAACTATTTTTCTTGTTTTCATGCGTTTGCCTCACTTTTTTTGTCATTTTCAATAAAGCGGTCATCATCTGGATTATAGAATCTGTTGATTCTTGCCTTACGTTTAATTCTCATTCTCCATACAATCAGACCAGCCAAGAGTACAAGAACAGCCAGACCATATTCATTGAACAACTGGAAGAAGGTTACCTTTGCTTTTGAATCTGTATTAAGAACATTAATTGAAACACCCTTTGTACGCATTCGGCAAAGATCTTCATTTCCATTCAAATAATCAATTGCATTTATAATAAGAATACCTACTCCCGAAGAAGCATCGCTTGGGAAAACAGCTGGAGTTGTAATTGCAGAAGTTCCTGCAACAATAATTTTTCCAGCCTGCTTGCTCTTTGAAAGATGATTAGAAATTGTATAGTCTCCGCTTTCGGCAGCAGCAGAAGGAGCTTCATCAAAAGCACTTTCAAATTCACCTTCAAGAAGAACCATAAGCTTTTTCTTTGATAACTGATCATCTGCCGGTGGTTCAAGCATTATAGGATGAAGAATCAGACCATCGGCTATTTCTGTCCAGGCTTTGTCGCTTGATTCTACAAGAACTGTTTCTTTTACATTTTTGTTTTCTGCAACTTCAAGCGGGCTGCTCATAAGCATAATAACATTTGCAAGGTTTGCAGTAATTGAATTCTTGCTGTTCAAGTTTTCTTTCTGAAGAAGCGGTGCCCAGTACAATTCAAGAATGCCATATTCAGAATCATAAGTTTCACAGCAGGCTTTATCCATTACAAGCTCGGTTGTACGGGTTACGCCGTATTTTGTCAAAAGTCTGTCTATGTTATTCTGATTTTCATAATAGGTTAATGTTTGTCCGTAGTAATAACTATTTTCTACAGTTTCCTGGAAAGGATCTACAAAGAATAATACGTTTCCACCCTTCATGATGAACTGGTCAATCTTGTACAATTCTTCTTCTGTGAGATTCTGCTTTGGACCATTAACTATGATGCTTTTCATTGTAGCAGGAATAGAATCTGTAGAAAGGTCTATAGAAACAATTTCATACAGTTTTGAAACAGCATCGTAGAAACCCGAAGCACCATCATCTGTTGCAAGATCAAGCTCTCCGTCGCCCACAATATAACCAATCTGAGTTGGTTTAGAAATGAGGTTCTGAATAGAATCATTTATAGAAGTTTCAATATCATCAAGTCCAACAACTGCGTAATTATTGAAGAATATATCCTGAATCTGAACAGGAAGAGTTACAAACTTTTCGCCATATTCTACAACAACACCAATACAACCTGTTTCAAGTTCGCCGTTTCCGTTGCGGTAATTAATAGGCTGAATTCCATAATGCTGAACATAATCAATAACTTCGGAACCATATGGATGAATTACTGTACATTCAAGCTTATCCATCTTTGCCTTATTAATTGCAGCACACGCTTTTTCTACAGTTGATTCAACAACGTCTACTCCGGAAATTCTTAAGGCCTTAATAGTATCACTCATAATAACCTTAAGTTGAATTTTATCATCACCTCTAAGATTTTCGAGCGATGCTGCTGTATTAATCATTTTTGAAATTGTAGAAGTAAGGCGGTATTCAAAACCGTCTGAGCTTGTAATTGGATCAATAAGTTCAACACTGTCGCCATAAGAAATTGCAAGACCCATATAAGTTTGTTTTACGCCAATTTCGTTATTGTTTACTTCCTGAATCTGAATCTGTCGCAGACCATAATTTGCTGCAAGTTCCTGATTTTCTTCTTTAGACAAATCCATATACGAAACAGTAAAGTTCTTATTTGCTGCACGCTTGTATTCATCAAGTAAATCTTCTACGTATTGAGTAATTGCGCTGTACTGTGCAGGGAGCTTTTTATCAAAGAACACTCTGATAGAAACAGGCTCATCAATATTTTTTACAAGAGTTTTGCTGGCCTTTGAAAGAGAATATGATCTTTGCTTTGTAAGGTCGGCACGAACATATAAATTGCTTCCTACAAAATTAAGGAGAACAAGGAAAATTATAAACAAAACAAAATCAGAAGCAGAACTTTTAAACCATTCAATTATCTTTTTCATTTCTCTTACCTCCTACATTTTATTTTTTGTTTCGGTACAAACAGTACACACAAAGAACAACGCGGTCAACGAACCAAAATAAAGCAGATCGCGTGTGTCTAAGATTCCTTTTGAAATAGAACCAAAGTGAACAGATGCCGAAATAAATGAGAATAATTTTACAATTCCATCAGGCAGGAATACAAGGAACGATTCTATAAAGGTAAGGGCTAAACAAATTGCCATTGCAACTGCAAAAGCAATAATCTGATTTTTAGTAATTGAAGAACAGAACAAACCGATTGCACTGTAAGCAGCACAAATAAAGATTGCTCCAAGGTAGCCGCCGATAATCGGGCCGTAATCTGGTGAACCAAATATTTCTGCAGTAACTACATAGAACAATGTTGGTGCAAGCATGATAAGCGACTCAAAAAATACTGCAAGATATTTACCGGTAACAACATCAAGTTCGCGGACAGGCAGTGTCATAAGAGTTTCTATAGAACCAACACGTTTTTCTTCAGAGAAGATTCGCATTGTAACTGCCGGAATAAAGAAAGAAAGGAGCATTGGCAGCAACGAGAAGAAATTGCGGAGCTCTGCCCTGTTCTGAAGGAAGAAGGTCGAGAAAAAGATTATACCGTTAATGATAAGGAAAAGTCCTGTAACAATATAACCAATCGGGCCTGAATAATATGATTGTAATTCCCTGCGCAAAATTACAAAGGCAGGATTTTTTGCTTTAACTTTTTTATCGCTCATTTATTTTGCCTCCGTGAGTGCATGGAATACATCTTCAAGAGTATTAGACTGCATTGCCATTGAATAAATGTCGCAGCCGGAATCAATAAGCTTCTTAACAAGTGCCGGGCGGATTTCTGCTTCGCCGTTTACAGAAACAACAATTTCGTTGTGACCGTTTTCTACTTTATTTGAAGAAACATTTGAAACACCTTGAACAGCACGTGCAGCGTCTTCTGCTTTTTTTGCATTTCCGTCAAACTCTACAAATACTGTTGTTGAAGAACCAATGCTGTTTTTAAGATTTTCGATTGAGCTGTCGGCAACAACCTTTCCGCCTGAAATAATGATGGCGCGTGAACACAAGGTTTCAACTTCGCTCAAAATATGAGTTGAAATAATAACAGTTCTGGTCTTACCAATTTCGCGGATAATTGCACGAACATCTTCTACCTGGTTAGGGTCAAGTCCAGATGTAGGTTCATCAAGAATAAGAATTTCAGGGTCGTGCATAAGGGCATGTGCAAGAGAAACACGCTGTCTGTTACCGCGCGAAAGCTCAGAAATATTTTTACTCATTACTTCTTTGAGTCCGCACTCTTTACAAAGAGCAGGAACTTTTTCTTCTGCATTTTCACCATGCATCTGGGCAATGTATTTAAGATAATCTTCAACAATCATCTCGCCATAAAGCTGAGCCGATTCCGGCATATAACCAATTTTCTTTTTTGATTCAACTGGCGCTTTTGTAATGTCTTCGCCGTCAATAAAAATCTGACCATCCGAAGGAGCCAGGAATCCTGTAATCATTCGCATAGTTGTAGTTTTTCCGGCACCGTTAGGTCCAAGCAAACCTACAATCTGCCCGGTCGGTATGGAAAAACTCACATCATTAACCGCACGAAATGTCCCAAAGTTTCGGGATACGTGGGAAACCTCAATCATATTTATCCTCCAAATAATATTCTTGCATACAAAACCTTATCGCGACTTTTGCGTAGCAAAACGTCGGTAAGTACGCGACAGCGTACGTCTCATTGCGAGCCACAGGTGAAGCAATCCATTATATTATAATGAAATTAATCATCTTTGTTAAATAATAATGTGTTATCGCGTGATAGGAATCTGTCAAAAATTAAATTGACAACTGTAAGAATAAATTTATATAATCATTAGATATAGAGAGGTTCTTATGAAAAAGTTATTGGTAATTATTCTTTCGGCATTTATTTTGTTTGCAGGATGTGCATCAAAACCTAAAGCAGCAAAGACACCTGCAGAATCTGACCAGTTATATGCAATTCTTGAACTTGGCGAATATACAATAGAAGAAGTAAAAGCTTTTACAGATGATCAGGTTGTAGTTCAATATTTATATGAAGAAACCTCTGGCTTAAAAGTAGATTGTATCGACGGCAAGGATTACTATGAAGGAACTTGTCTTTACGGTATGTCTATGACAGAAATCAAACAGTTAATGGGAGCTGAAAAGTTTTCAGTCTATTGGGCTATCTGTTTTGCAATTACCCAGCTTAAAGAAGGCGAAGATACACGTTTGATTAAATATATTTTCCCGAACAAAGACTATTTCTTTATAGATATTCAGGGAACCATTCTTGATGATATGGTTATGAAATCTACTCATAACGATCCTAACGAAATGGTTGATCTTCAAATATGGCTTCCTATATCTTTGGTGAACTAGACCAGATAAGTTATAACTCCAAGCAGAAGCAGTAGAATAACATTATAAAGTGTGAAGACTCCAAAATATCTCTTACCTTGAGGCGAACGTCCTTCGTCTGAATTGCTGTACAGCTTAAAAGAAATTACGCTTGCCATTGAAGCAATAAGAGTTCCAAGTCCGCCGACATTTACACCAAGAAGAAGCATTGCTCCATTTTGTGTGAATCCGCTTAAAAGCAGGGCTGCCGGAACATTGCTTATAATCTGACTTGCAGCAATTGATGTTATATAAGTTTTGAGCGGCGAAGAAAGCAGTGAACTTATAAAGTCTGAAAAAGCCTGAACTGTCGAAAGAGATTTTGTAAAAATAAAAAATCCGCAGAAAGTGAGCAGCAGACTGTAATCAACTTTTTTGAACAGCCGGAAATTACAGATAAGCATAATAACAACTGTTACGCCAAGCATAATCAGATAATTTACAACATGAAAAACAGTAAGCAGACAGATTATAAAATCGGCAATGTAAAAGAAGGTACGGAAATCTATTGTAACAAAACAAACCTGAGTTTGAAGAATATTACCTTCGAGCTTTTGCGGAGTACCGTGTTTTGTTCTTGTTAATATCAAAATTATAACTGTAAGAATTAAGAATGATGGAACTGCTATGCGTGCAGTAAGTGCAAAAAACTCAAGCGGTGTAAATGCGTAATATGAAAAAAGATAAAGGTTCTGAGGATTACCCATTGGTGTGATGCATGAACCTAAGTTTGCAGCAAGAGTTTCTAATACAATAATTGTAAGGGCAGGCATTCCAACCCGTGCAAAAATGAGCAGAGTGATTGGTACAAAAGTTAAAAGTGCAACATCGTTTGTAACAAACATTGAGCTGAAGAACACAAGATAAGTGAGCAGAAAATAAAGTGAACGCTTAGATTTACACAGGCGCAAAAGTCGTGCTGCAATTGAATCAAGATAGTTCTGACTCTGGAATGCCTTGATAACAATCATAAGGCTGAACAAAATTGCAAGCGTACGGAAGTCTATTGCTTCAAGACAAAGGGATGGAGAAGGCCTTATAAAAATAAGCGCGAGCAGTGCAAGTACAATCGCTGCAAAAAGCACTGGCTCACGCTTTATAAAAGAAATGATTTTATTCATTTTGCCTAGATGGCTGCAAGTCCGCGTTTTACGTCTTCAAGAATATCTTCTACGTTTTCAAGACCACAGCTGAAGCGAACCATTCCGCCGTCGATTCCTGCAGCAACAAGCTGTTCATCTGTAAGCTGACGGTGTGTAGCACTAGCAGGATGGAGTACACAAGTTCTAATATCTGCAACGTGAACTTCATCAATGGCAAGCTTAAGGGCATCCATAAAGCGAACTGCTGCCTGGCGTCCACCCTTAATGCTGATTGAAATTACACCACAAGTTCCGTCTGGAAGATACTTCTGTGCGCGTTCGTAATATTTGTCTCCAGGAAGTCCCGGGTAAATTACTTTAGCAATCTTGTCGCTAGACTTAAAGAACTCTGCAACCTTTCGTGCGTTTTCGCAGTAGCGTGGCATACGTACAGGCAAAGTTTCAATACCCATGTTCAGGTAGAAAGCGCTCTGTGCAGATGGGTAACATCCAAAGTCGCGCATGAGCTGAGTGCGGGCTTTTACAATGTAAGCAGCCTTTCCAAAGTCACCTACATAGCGGAGTCCGTGATAGCTTTCATCTGGTTCTACCATGTCGGCAAATTTTCCTGTTGCCTTGTAAGCCTTTTCCCAGTCAAAGTTTCCTGAGTCTACGATACAGCCACCACCCTGAACAGCGTGGCCATCCATATATTTTGTTGTTGAATGAACTACAACGTCTACGCCCCATTCAATTGGACGACAGAGGATTGGAGTTGCAAAAGTGTTATCTACAATGATTGGAAGATTGTTGTCGTGAGCAGCCTTTACCCAAACTTCAAAATCAAAAACTGTAAGAGCTGGGTTTGCAATTGTTTCACCAAAAATACATTTTGTATTAGGTTTGATTGCCTTGCAGATTTCTTCGTAGCTTGCGTCTACGTCAACCCAGATACATTCAATGCCAAGCTTTTTAAGAGTAAAACCAAAGAGGTTGATTGTTCCACCATAAATTGAAGAAGAAGCAATAAAGCTGTCGCCTGCAGAACAAAGGTTCAAAATAGAAAGAAGACTTGCAGCCTGTCCGCTTGAAGTAAGCATACAACCAACGCCACCTTCCATATCTGCAATTTTCTTTTCTACAGCATCGCATGTTGGGTTTGCAAAACGTGAATACATGTATTCAGTTGGCTTGTCAAAAAGAGCTGCAACGTGATCACAGCTGTCAAAACGGTATGTTGTACTCTGTACAATAGGGATAGTTCCAGGACCACCATTTTCCGGTTTATATCCTGAATGTAAAGCTTTTGTCTCGATTTTCATTATTAAATTACTCCTTCGTCATTGCGAGCGCAGCGCGGCAATCTATATAAAAGAATGCATTCTAATTTGTGGATTGCTTCGCTTCGCTCGCAATGACGTATCTGAATTATACCAAAAAAAAATATAAAAAAAAATACTTTTTTTGTTACCATTCTTTTTTTTAGCGGTTTAATTATCGAAAACCAATTAGCAGCGGGGAATAAACCTTGCTCAGGAGGATAATACTATGAAAAAGATTTTTACTGTTTTGGTTTTAGCTATGGCAATGTGCCTTGCATTTACAGGTTGTGCTTCAAAGAAAGCAAAAGAAAAAGGTCCAAAAACTTACCGTATTGATATTGCTTCAGTAATTGGAAGTTCAATTGATGTAGGAGAAGAAAATGAATTAAATATAACTTCACTTTTCCCTGCAGATAAATTACCAGTTGCAGGAGACACAGTTCGTGTAATGTGGACTTTGATTTCTGATTCTGACATTGATACACTTTATGTAAGTCTTAATGATGAAGCAGAAGAGTATGAACTTGGAGTTGATATTGAAGCAGACAAGGCTAGCTATGTTGTTGTAAACATTCCTGTAAAAGAAGATTTGACAGATCCTGTTTACATCAGATTGTGGAGCGACAGCGCAGCAGTTTGCGAAACAACCTATATTGATGCAAAATAAGAGATTGTCGGGCCAAGCCCGACAATGACATGCTAGTTTTGTGCAAGCAAAACTAGGTAAGGTCGCACTGCGACCGACTCATTCCCGGGCTTGACCCGGGAATCTTTTTTTAAAGAGCTAAGTCTCCTTCTTTAATCCAGCCTATCTTTCTGAATAAAAGTCCAAAGAGCCAGCACAAAACAGCCGGCAATACAAAGCAGATTAAAAGTAATCCTAACCAGTCAATGAATCCTGGGGTGATTGCTACTGCACCATGACCGATTGCTACTTCGCTTGGTTCGTACCAGCCGGTTATAACACCAATCTGACCAACAAGACCGCAGGTTCCCATACCAGAGCTTACGGCAGCACCATTCATTTCCATTTTGAAAAGACAAGTTGCCAGAGGGCCTGTAATTGCACTTGCAATAATTGGTGGAAGCCATACCTTAGGATTTTTAATAATGTTAGACATCTGAAGCATACTTGTTCCAAGACCCTGTGAAAGAATTCCACCCCAGCGGTTTTCGCGGAAAGACAAAACTGCAAATCCAACCATCTGAGCACAACAGCCTGCAACAGCAGCACCACCGGCAAGTCCTGTAAGACCAAAGGCAGCACAAATAGCGGCAGAGCTGATAGGAAGTGTAAGTGCAATACCAACAATTACAGAAACAATAATTCCCATCCAGAACGGATGCAGTTTTGTAGCCCAGACAATCAGTTTACCGATTGAGCTTGCGGCAGCACCAATATATTTTGCAGTAAGAACTGTAAGAAGAGCACCAACTAAAATTGTAACAGCTGGAGTTACGATAATATCAACCTTTGTTTTTTTGCTTACAAGACAGCCAAGTTCGGCAGCAATAATTGCAATTACTAAAACTGCAAGAGGACCACCTGCCCCTCCTGTAACATTAGCAGCAGCACCAACAGCAACAAGGCTGAAAAGTACAAGGGCCGGAACACCCATTGCAAAGCCAATTCCAACTGCCATTGCGGCTCCAACAACATGACCTTCTGTAGCAAAGTTTCCGGCATCTACAAGAAACTGAAAAACCGGATTAACAGAAAGTCTGAGCAGCTGCTGACCAAGTGTTTTAATAATAGTTCCAATAAGCAGAGAAGCAAATAATCCCTGAGCCATTCCGCTCATTGCATCAATAAAATAGCGTTTAACGTATTTGTTCATAAAAAATCCTTTGAGAAAAAAAGTTGAGTTTTGTTTGTGGGCGTGATTCAGCCCTGTAGTAAATTACGGGAAAATGTTGATACTCGGAGCGTCGTAACGTCACCGGTAATGCAGGACACCATGGACTCTGCGCTGGTTCATTTGTTCGTAAAATCTAAAGGGAATTTACTATAAAAAGGGAAGGTTGTCAAATACTCATATTGAGTGTACTTTCTGATTGGGCAGGGGTTTTAGGGGGCGCAGCCCCCTAGGTGAAGGGGGTGTGCCGAAGACCGGCACGGGCTGAGGCCAGGGGGAAGGCTTTCCCCCTCACCTCTTAAAAAATTACAATGCTTCATTCATTTTCTTAACTTTGTTTTTGTAATGGAGGGAAAAACAAATCCAGAAAATGATGTACACAACTATGAATACTCCGAACCAGGCGAGAGTGCTGCCGACTGTATGTGGGAACCAGCCGCACAAAAATCCGGCGATATACATTACGATTGATGTAATTATAAAGTGGATAATTGTCTGGCGTAACAGGCTCCAGTTGTCCATTTCGAAAATCACTGTTGTTGCGGCGAAGGTCAATCCGATAATTCCTGTTATGAAATACTGGATGATTACGGCACCAAGTTTTGTTCCGGCTAAATCTACCAGAGACTGTGTTGTTGAATAGAAGTTTCCGTCGTGCACGAAAAGTGATTCTATTATTAAGATTGTCTGGCCAATAAAAACTCCGTAAATAAAGCCAAGAACGGCTCGTTTGATTATTGCTTTTTTTGTTTCATTCTTTGTCATAATGCTATCTCCTTGTCATAATCTGATCTTTAATTTTGTTCATATATCTTCTTGAAACTATTGCAACCTTTTCGTCTCCGTAAATTACTTTAACGATTCCCGAAAATGACATATCGAATTTTTTCACTTTCGAAAGGTTCACAATATCCGTATTCGAAATGCGAATGAAGTCTGTCCAGCCTAGGCGCTCTGCAAGCTCTTCAAACTCGTACAAACGCATTTTCAAAAGCAGCGGTGCATCTTCGGTTTCACACTCGAAATACACTTTTTTATCAAGACTGTAGATTCTTAAAATCTGCTGCTGCTTTACCTGAATGCAGTAGTCTCCGTCCCAGCCGCTGACCACTGCAGCTTTTCCATCTGCGTCCATCATGCTGATTTTTTCTGCCACCTGTTTGATTCCATCTGTTTGGGCCTGGGCATGAATTACGCAGTATGGTTTTTCACATTGTTCAACTTTAATTTGTACCTGCACAGCTTTCTCCT
Source organism: Treponema sp. (assembly GCA_017551545.1). Lineage (GTDB taxonomy): Bacteria > Spirochaetota > Spirochaetia > Treponematales > Treponemataceae > Treponema_D. The sequence goes on from JAFZLJ010000126.1 coordinate 23,097, forward strand.
ATCTGAACATTCTATACCCTATTGTAAGGCATGGTGCGTGATTTGAAAAGTTGGGAAGATTAACATCTGAGCCTCCAACAAGAAATCTTTGAACCCCACCAAACTCTACAACAAACGCACAGGCTGTTGAGAACTGGAACTCAAATCCGCCTCCGAATTTTGCGCTCACAATAAAAGGTCTTGAACCAAAGCTGTGGTCATCCCAGCTGAAAAAGCCGAAGGAACCACCAATGAAACCATAGCTGCGGATAATAAAACCTGGACAATTGTATCTTCCTCCTATAAGTAATTTGTCTCCAAGTTCTAATCCACCAACTTCAATGGTATTTCCCGGCGCTTTTCCAAGCTCAAGACTGCTGCCTTCACCCTGAACAAAGAAACAGTTTCTAAGTACAAAGTTTTTTTCTTTTGGCAGCAGATTGATTCCGAATTCTCCAAAACCACCGGTCAGGTTGTTTTCGATAACCCAGAAGCCACCGCTTGTTGTTCTATAATCTACATTTGCAGAAGCGTTTTCTTCTGCAAAGCCAGCACAGCAGATTCCTGCGACCAAACTTAAAACAATAATTAATCTTTTCATGATTCGGAGTATATAACGGGTTTGGCAAAAAAGGGCTTTTTAGGCGATAAGTGGTATTTTTTACAGATAAGTGGTCAAAAACAGGTGAAAAAAGCGTTTTTCTTGACGATTTACGCACCTCGTTATTATATTCACTAATATGAGAATACTGATTTTATCATGCAACACTGGCGGCGGCCACAACTCTGCTGCAAAAGCAATTAAAGAAGCCTTTGATGCTAAAGGCCATATCTGTGACATTATGGATGTCCTCTCTTTTGGAGGCCAGAAGGCTTCTGATTTAGTTTGCGATGCCTATATTGAAATGGTTAAAAAAACTCCAAAGCTCTTTGGTGAAATGTATAAGCTTGGAACAAAGGTTGGTCAGTTCAATCAGGAGACTGATAAGTTCCGTTCGCCTGTTTATTATGTAAACAAAATCTATGCCGACGCACTCGAGGATTTTATAAAGAAGAATGAATATGACGCCGTTGTCTGCGTTCACATTTTTGCCGCCGAGGCAATGACAAATCTTAAAAAACACGCCAGGGTTGGCATTCCGTTTTATTTTGTTGCCACAGATTACTACTGTTCTCCAATGCTCGAAGAAACTCTGCCCGATAAGATTTTTGTAGCACACAAAGACAGTCTTTTCACATATCTTAACCGCGGAATCAAGCCGGAGCTTTTGCTGCCAACTGGTATTCCTGTTTCAAAGCGTTTCCTTACAAAAAAAGATAAATCCCAGGTGCGCGCAGAGTTGGGACTGAATGACAGCGACCAGGTTTTCCTTCTTATGAGCGGAAGCATGGGCTTTGGAGACTTGATTGATACAACCCGCTACATTTTTGAACACGGAAATCCAGACACCCGCGTTATTGCAATTACAGGCCACAACGAAAAGCTTTATGAAAATCTTCAGTCTGAATTTAAGGGTGAAAACCGTTTGATTCTTATTGGCTTTACAGATCAGGTTTCTGATTACATGGATGCCAGCGATGTTCTTCTTACAAAACCGGGCGGACTTTCAAGCACCGAAGCGTTAGCCAAAGGAATTGCAATTATTCACACTGCCCCAATTCCAGGCTGCGAAAGTGAAAATGTCCAGTTCTTTACAGAGCATCATCTTTCCCTCTGTGCCCACGAAGCCAGTGATGCCGGCCGCCTTGCAGTTGATCTTATGAATGATTCATTTATGCGCGAACAGATTCTTGCTGCGCAGGAACATTTCAGATGTAATAATTCTGCCTGGGCGATTGCGGAGTTTATTGAGGGGCGGAAATAAGAAGGAGGGGAAAGCCTTCCCCTCGCTGCAACCCGCTTCGCGGTTTTCCGCTACCCCTTCGCCTAGGGGGCTACCGCCCCCTAAAACCCCAGTCAATTCCTTTCATCTTTATATTCTTGACTTTTTTTCCTTTTATGTTATATTTGTTTTAGAAACCGTCCAATAAAACTGCGTTATTTTCCCTCTTGGGTAGGCGCACTAGAGTTGAGGGCGGTTTTTTATATTTAAAGATATTGAATCATTTCGAAAAATAAAAAAGCCACCTCCGAAGTGGCTTATAAAAAATTTGGATGGGCGGCGTATCCATCATATCAGGTTCCCTTTCGGGAGCGCAGGGTGCCTTTCCTGCTCGTCAAATTTCGATTACATTATTACAAAGAATTCAAGATTAATCTATAACCTCTTAAACTATTACTTTAATGTCTTTTTATAGTTATTATGATATACTTTCAATTATGAAAACAATTAACGAAAATTACATGGAAGAAGAAGGCCTCAAAATTGAATTTGTTGGATGGACAAAGTCTTCTAATGAACAATATACAGACTTATCTAATGAAATAAGAAAAAATATTATCACTGATAATACAAATCAACTTCCTGGCTGGAAACCTGCTCCTGGAAAAGAAGAATATGTAGACTTAATGCAGCGTGCAAATCAACTATCCGAAATGTTAATTATTCACCGCCTTTATATAAAGGGTATAAAGTTTGATGGAACTTATCATCAGGAAGGACAATATGGAACACCCCTTATAAAAATAAACGAAATTGGAATTTTTAAATGGTCAGGGTCTTGTAGATATTGGGGAGAAATAATGGAAGGCGCTGGTTACGGAAAGACTTATTGTGATTGGGCTTGGATGTCTCCAGAAAATCCTGTTACCCCAGACATGGTCGAAAATGAAAACTTGAATTAAGCCTTCTTATACAAAACACTCGGCCTGCCGCCAGTTGTAGAAAACAGCGCAGCAACAAATCTGGTGGGTTAATACTTTACAACTAAAAATAATGCAGTAAAATTAGTTGTATGAAAAACCCGAATGATTTGATAAAGATTCCTGATTATAAAAAAATCCGTGTCATTATTGATACGGATGCTGCATGCGAAGCCGATGATCCTTTTGCAATTGCCCAGGCCCTCATGAGTCCTAAGTTTATTGTAAAAGGAATCCTTGCAGAGCATTTCCGTGAGCCTGGTTCAACCAAGCGCAGTTATGATGAAGTGCGCACTGTACTTGAGGCTATGGATGTTGATGTTCCTGTTTTTATGGGACAAGAAGGACCACTTGAAACAGACAATGCAGTCTCGCCTGCCGCACAGTTTATTATTGATGAAGCAAACAATGGCGCTGGATCTGATGCCTCGCCTCTCTACATTTTGTGTCAGGGTGCAATTACAAATGTTGCCATGGCGCTACGTGCCTGCCCGCAAATAAAAGATAAAATCATAATTGTCTGGATAGGAACTCATGGCATTCAGAATATCGGGAAGCCTGTTCCGTTCAGAGAGTTCAATGCCGGAAACGATGTTCCTGCCGCAAATGAAGTTTTGCAGAGTGGAGCAAAAATCTGGCTTATCCCGTCTGATGTTTATACAACAATAAATGTAACTCTCGCAGAGCTTAAGGTAAAAGTTGAGCCTTATGGAAAAATCGGCCACCATCTCTATCACAACATGATTGACTATAATTTGTCTGACCGCGCCGGATGGACTCAAGGTGAAAGCTGGTCGCTTGGGGATTCTCCTGCAATTGCAGTTGCCATTAATCCTGGCTGCGGAAAGTTTGTAGAAGCACCTGCGCCTTTTGTAAATGAAGATACTGCTTCTGTAGCACGAGAAGGTTCTCCTGTAATCCGCATTTATACAAGCGTTGATTCAAGATTTATCCTTGAAGATTTCTTTGCCAAACTCAAGTTGTTTTTTGGAGAATAATTATTTCCAGGTTTCCCAGATTTTTTGCTGGAGGCCTACAGTTGCGGCAGTTTTTCCATTGCGGCATACAGGCTGCTTCATAAGCTTAGTCTGATTTTCAAAAAGCTTTGATTCTTTTTCGCTGTCATCAAGGTAAGCAATGCTTGAGTAGTCTTTAGATTTATTGTCTATGAGTGCGTCTATGGCATCTGCGCGGGAGCCGGTTTCTTTTGCAAGAGCAGAAACTACTGAGTCAAATTCTCCAGGCGACATTTCTTTTTCCTTCAGGTCTACAAACTGAAAGTCTATTCGTCGTTCCTTAAAAAATCTCTGTGCCGATTTTGTATCAAAAGATTTATTTGTTCCAAAGATTTGAATCATGGTATCGCTCCTGTTTATAAATATGATAACACATTTTTCTGATATTCTTCTATAAGGTGGTCTATGCTCCAGGCAGCATTTGCAGGACTTGTACTTGGGAGGCAGTGACTCTGCAGGTTGAATTGAAGTTCATATTTGGCGGCGCAGAATTTCTGCCATAAATTGAATGCTGTTTTGCCAGTACAAAAAACGTGTTTAATTTTTGATTTTTCAAATAGTGGCGAAAAATCATTTGGTACTGCATTTTTGATGCTTGAGTCTGCGGCACCGTGAATGTCGCAGGAAGCTAAGACATCCCATAGGGCAAGGTTGTGGCGGAGCAGAAAGTTGCGTCGTTCTGTGATTGCAGCATTTGTGTCGGGAGCGTTATTGGGTAAAGCCAGGGTTTCTCCAAAAACTGCGGGAAGGACTTTCCAGAATCTGTTTTGCGGGTGCATATAGAAAAATCCGGCGGCGCGGCTGGCTGGAGACGGCATTGTGCCAAGAAAAAGAATCTTGCTGTCTTTATTCCAAACGGGTGGGATTTCATGAATTATTTTTTCACTTGTGTTTTCATTCATTTTAGTTTTCCCAGCTCGGCACTTATAAGTTCAAAATCTTCCTGAGTGATATTGTGTTTTGTCATGTCTACATGGCCGTCTATAAATGTTACGCCTTCGGCTTCAAGTTTATTTCTCTGAACATCCGGGCCGCCAAACACAAAGCTTCCTGAACAAAAGCCTTTTGAATTTACAACACGATGACACGGTGTAATTTCATTACTTGGATTTTCGTGAAGTGCATTGCCGACATAACGACGCAGATTACAGTTTCCAAGCAGAGCACCAATTTGAGAATATGATGCAACCTTACCTCGAGGAATCAAACGAACTGCAGCATAGATTAGTTCTTTTTTATCCAACATATTCTGCGACGATGCTTTGAACTGGACCAAGATAACTTGGACCAAACAAGTTTAAGTGATTTAAAAGCTGGTATAAATTGTAAAGGTCACGACGGTTTTCGTAGCCTGGCTGGAGCGGGAGTGCTTCGCGGTAGGCATCATAAAACGCAGGAGAAAAACCTCCGAATAATTCTGTCATTGCAAGGTCTACTTCTGCGTGGCTTATGTAGCAGGCCGGATCTATCAGCATTGCTTTCCCATCCGGGCCGCACATTACGTTTCCGTTCCAAAGGTCACCATGAACTAAGCTAGGATTTTCCGGTTCAATAAGGAAGTCTTCCAGATGGTCTAAGAGCTTTGTGTTGGCTTCTCTGTCGCTGGATGAAAAATATGAATCAGCAGCTTTGAATTGAGGAGCAAGTCTGTTATCGCGGAAAAAAGAAATCCAGCTATCACAAGTGGTGTTTATCTGCGGGCGTGCGCCTACAAAGTTATCCTGAAAAAATCCAAAGGTTTTATCTTGAGTCGGGGCGTCGTGCATAGCGGCAAGATTTCGTCCAAGCTCTTCCCAATAGTCTGCACGCTTTTTTCCGCTTTCAATATATTTCAAAAGAAGAAAACTATAGCCAACATCTTCCCCATCGTCTGTTCCTGTACAAAGGATTTCGGGAGTACCGATTGCTTTTGTATTTGCAATTGCGGTGAGACCTGCAGCTTCTGCTGTAAAAAAGGCGGCATTTTGTTTTGCATTTGCTTTCATAAAAATGCGTTTACCGTTGTTCAAAGTAAGGGCATATGCTTTGTTTATATCTCCTCCAGAAACCCTGTCTGTCTGTGTAATTGCAACAGAATTACCAAAAAGAGAAACAAGAGCTTCGGCCAATGAATTGTAGTTTGGGGGAAGAGTGATGTCCATGAATCTATAATAAAACGAAAAAGTTCTGGTGTCGAGAGGTAACTTGTCATTGCAAGGGTTGCAAAATATGACATTACAATGTCAAGTTTTAATGTTATAATAAACTCATGCAAATAGATCAACTTTTTGAATTGGTTTATGTTCTCCTTGACAAAAAGCAGGTAACAGCAAAGGAAATGGCAGAACGCTTTGGGGTTTCTACCAGAACAATTTACCGCTGGGTAGACGCGCTTTCTGTTTCTGGGGTTCCCATTTATTCGCAGAACGGTCGTGGCGGTGGAATTGCAATTTCAGAAAAATATGCCCTCGATACAAAAGTGCTTTCTGACGAAGAACGCCTTGCAATTGTTTCAAGTGTAAAAGCACTGAACAGTCTGAGTGGAAATCCTGCTTCAGTTGTAAATGCAAACATCAAGGCTGCAGAAAAAATCTCAGGACTTGTAGAAAAAGATACAGACTGGCTCGAAGTTGATTTTGCCCCCTGGAGTCCTGAAGGCAGCAGTGTGCGCCAGGTATTTGGAACGTTGCGTGATTGTATTTTACAGAAAAAGCAGGTGGTTTTTGATTATTACTCCGGTGATGGAAGAATGGAAAGGCGCACAGTTCATCCATGGAAGTTGATTTATAAAGGACAGGCCTGGTACCTCCAGGGCTGGTGTACAACCCGCAAGGCCGAACGTTTTTTTAAACTCACAAGAATGCAGAATCTTGATATGACAGGCCGCACTGCAAATATCACCAGGATTGCTGCAAAGGAGTACGAAGCAAAGAACAACTCCCCTGCTCCGCAAAAAATACTTGACTACAAACCAAAGCTTTTGACAATCAAGGCCAAGGTGTTTCCACAAAAAATTTCATATCTGCTTGATACCTTTATCTGCTCCGAAGTTATTCCTCATAAGGACGGCAGTATTACTGCAACATTTAGTGTTCCAGACCAGGATTGGATTTATGAACTTCTTTTAGGTTTTGGTTCAAATATGAAAATCATTGCGCCAAAGCAAGTGAAGGACCAGATTTTACAAATTGCAAAGGACGTCCTGAAAAATTACAAAAACTAAATTTAAATATGACATTTAGTTGTCATATTTAAAGTGTATAATAAAGATATGAAAACTGATAATGAATTGCTGCAAAACATCCACAAACTTCACACTACACCAATGGGAATTGATCGTATCAGGAGAAATCTTGGGCTTGGGGAAGATGTGAGCGATGTAGTTGAGTTCTGTAGAAATGCAATTAGACGAGAGGATTGCCAGATAACCCGTCAGGGCAAAAACTGGTATTGTGAAATTAGTGATATAATTATAACTGTGAATGCTTATAGTTATACGATTATTACTGCACACGCACAACATCGTCATTGTGAGCGCAGCGCGACAATCCACAATAATAGATTGCCACGGGGCTACGCCCCTCGCAATGACGCGAAACGACCAAACTTTGACGACATAAAATCCTACGAAGAATTCTCAAAATATTACTGGTATCGCGAAGAGCTGCAGCAAATCTGTAAGTCTCATGGAATTGACACAAGCGGAATGAAAGCTGAATTGAATTACAATATCGAACAGTTTTTTAAGGGAAATATAATTAAACCAAAAATCCCGCAGAAAAAAGTGGCTGCCAAAAAAACACAAATACCACTCACTTTGAAAACTGGTTTGATAGAATGCGGCTTTACTTTTGGCCCGCGTTTTCGTGAGTTTTTTGCAGAACAAACTGGAATCACAAATTTTAAGTTCAACGTAGACATGGTAGCAACAGCCCGAAAAGTCAAAGAAACTCAGGATCTCAATTTCACACTAGGTGACCTGCTGGATATTTACTACGGCAAAAAATCATATGCAAAATACGACAAGGTTTCCCTTCAGTGGAACAAATTTGTACACGACTTTTGCGCTGATCCTGCAACAGCAAACATACCAGACAAACTAAAAACTGCGGCAGCCCTATGGAAGCAAGTTCGTGAATCGACAAGAGAAAAAGTATATACACATGAATTATTGGAGAACAACAATGGCATTTGATTACAAGAAAGAATACAAAGAATTTTATCTTCCGCCGGCAAAGCCTCAGATTATCACCGTTCCAAAAATGCAGTTCGTTGCTGTCCGAGGCAAAGGTAACCCAAACGAAGAAACAGGTGAATACAAAACAGCACTTGAACTACTTTACGGTATTTCCTACACAATCAAAATGAGCAAAATGGGTGACCACAGAATTGATGGATATTTTGATTATGTTGTTCCACCGCTTGAAGGCTTCTGGTGGCAGGAAAAAAACGGCAAGAAAATGCCAGGAATTGATTATTCAAACAAAGAAGAATTTCAATGGGTTTCATTAATCCGTTTACCGGACTTTGTCAGCAAAAAAGATTTTGATTGGGCAAAAGAAACGGTTAAAAAGAAAAAAGGTCTGGACCCTTCACGTGCAGAATTGCTGACCATTACCGAGGGACTTTGCGTACAGATAATGCACATTGGTTCTTACGACAACGAACCAGCTACAATAAAACTCATGGATGATTTTGCGACAGAGCAAGGCTATATGCTAGACTTTTCTGAAACCAGAAATCATCATGAAATATATTTGAGTGATCCTAGAAAGGTTGCACCCGAGAAATTGCGAACAGTGATAAGGCATCCCATTAAATAATGGATTGCCGCGCTTTGCTCGCAATGACGAAATACAAAAGGAGAAACAATAATGCCAAGACCAACAACAAAGGACGACCTGCTTAAGGCAGCTCAGGAAAACTATGAAAAGCTTATTCAGATGATTGACGACATGTCGGAAAAAGAACTGAATACGCCGTTTGATTTTTCGGGAGAACCGAGCAAAAAGGAAGCTCACTGGAGCCGTGATAAAAATGTGCGTGATATTCTGATTCATCTTTATGAATGGCATCAGCTTATGCTGAACTTTCCTAAGAACAATAAGGGAATTACAGACAGCAAAATTGCAATTGCTTTTTTGCCTGCGGAATACAGCTGGAAAACTTATGGCGCAATGAATGTAATGTTCTGGAACCGTCATCAAAAAACTTCGCTTGAAGAAGCAAAGAAACTGTTTGCAAAAAGTCATGCAGATGTAATGGCCCTCATAAAAAAATACAGCAACGAAGAACTTTTTATGCCAAAGCATTTTCCATGGACAGGTAACGCTGCGCTCGGTGCCTATTTTGTAAGCACAACCTCGAGCCACTACGACTGGGCTATGAAAAAAATTAAGGCGCATAAGAAGAACTGTAAAGGATAAATGGATTGCCACGGGGCTTTGCCCCTCGCAATGACGGGGGATTTCACTATGCACTTTGTGAACGCAAAAACAATTCTTACACCTCGCAGCATGAACATCTATCGCGGATGTTCGCACGGGTGTATCTATTGCGATTCACGAAGCAAGTGCTATCAGTTTACGCATGACTTTGAAGATATTGAAGTTAAACAGAATGCACCAGAACTCCTTGAAGAAGCCCTTCAGAAAAAACGCAAACGCTGCATGATCGGAACGGGCAGCATGTGCGACCCATACATTCCGCTTGAAAAAGAGTTGGGTCTCATGCGCCGCTGTCTTGAAATAATTGACCACTACAATTTTGGTGCAACTCTTATAACAAAATCTGATCTTGTACTGCGCGACCTGGACATCCTTACACGCATAAACAACAATACAAAAGCAGTTGTTCAGATGACACTCACAACAGCTGACGACGAGCTTTGCCGTAAAATTGAACCGGGAGTCTGCCCTACAAGCCGTCGCTTTGAAGTTTTGTGTGCCTGCCGTGATGCCGGTATTCCAACTGTTGTCTGGTTCAGCCCGTTACTCCCTTTCATTAATGACACTCAGGAAAACATAGACGGCATAATTGACTACTGTGCTCGTGCCGGCGTTCATGCAATTCTTTGCTTTGGAATTGGCCTGACTTTGCGCGAAGGAAACCGTGAATATTTTTACAAAGCCCTGGACAAAAACTTCCCTGCCACGCAACAAGGACTTTCGCTCAAACAGCGCTATCAGAAAACGTACGGCTACAATTATGTTGTTTCAAGTCCTCGCGAGCACGAGCTTATGATTTATTTAAAAGAACGCTGCCGGCAAAACAAAATCATGCTTGGTACCGACAGCGTTTTTAAGTGGATAGATGAGTTTCCGGAGAGGGAATCTATACAGCCGAGTCTCTTTGATTAATGTGGATTGCCGCGCTTCGCTCGCAATGACGGGCCTTATTGAACTATTCGCAATGACGAAACCTATTGAACTATTTTCAATGCCGAACTATCTATTTCCGAAACCTTTGAAAATCCTGTTGAGCTCATTATAAATCTAAGTTCATCATTTACTTCTTTAAGGAATTTCTTTACGCCGGAAACTCCTTCTTTTTCTAGACCCGGAAGCATTGAACGACCGACTGCTGCGGCATCTGCTCCAAGTGCCAGGGCCTTGTAAACGTCTGCACCACTTGCAATTCCGCAGTCTACAAAAATCTGAACTCCACGACCTTCCAAAGCTTTTTTAATTTCCGGCAGAATCATCATTGGAGGAACTGCATAAGGAACGCGTCCGTGATGATGACTAACAATGATTGCCTTAGCTCCAGCCTCCGCACATTTCAAAGCGTCAGCAACACTCAAAACTCCTTTTACAACAAACGGCAACTTAGAAGCTGAAATATAAGAAGCAAGCATATCCTGTGTTTGTGCGGCCATTTCTTCGCCTACACAAATGTCATAACCAGTCATTCCAAAAATGTGGTCTATGTCCATGCCGATTCCAAAGGCACCATTGTCTTCTGCAAACATAAACTGATCACGAACCTTTGCATTGTCTGTATACGGCTTTACAATGCGAACAGTTTTTGCACCTGTTGCAAGAATATTCTTAAACTGGTCATTTTCCATCATGCCAACAAAATTCAAAATATTACTTTCTTTTGCGGCCACAGAATACTCTTCCAAGCCTGTAAGTTCGCGGCCATCATAGTTTTTAAGGTGCGAAAAAGCAGGTGTAAGCACCGGGCTGTCGAAATTTTCACCCAAAAGCGTAGTAGTCGTATTTGCAACTACTGAATCAATCAGCCGTTCCTGGATCAAAATTGAATCCATATAGCGTGCAGTAATTTCATTTGCATCAGAGAGTCTTGTATAAGCCATTCAATTGCTCCTTCAAATATCCCAGATATTTTAAATATTCTTCATCAGTGTTCAAATGCTCAAGAATCACAGGCATGTCCGGGTCGATCTCGTTCATTTTTTCAACGTAATGTCTCAGCGGGAACTCGCCGTCACCAGGACCGCATTCTTCAAGCCTGATTGTATAGCGCTCATCAAGATGAACATCTTTAATATGACAGCTTCTGATTTTGTTTCCAAGAAGACTTGCACATTCGTCTACAAACTCTTCGGCATTAAAATATCGGTCAGCAGAATTTGTCATATTAATAATATCCATATGAACTGCAAAACGATCACGGTCTACGGCTTCGAGCAGACGCAGATATTCCTTTGGCCCAGTCGGAATCATCCAGGGCATTGGTTCCAAAGTAAAATATGTGTTGTGCACATTTGCACGGTCGATAATTTCCTGAACCATTGCAACTGTTTTTTTCCAGGCCTCGTCCGTAAAGTTTGCCTTGTAGCCTCCATCCCAGCGTGGACCAAAAGCACCGGCAACATTTACCGCACAACGAGCACCAAGAAAATCTGCAAGCCGCAGCTGGTTTACGCAGTAGTCCATATTTGCCTTGCGTTCATCAGGATCACTTGCAAGAGCGTTTCTCCAGATTCCAACTTCGGCAATTGTAAGACCTGCCTTTTCTGCAGCATCCTTATAGGCTATGATTTTCTGCTCGTCATCGTTGCAGTTCAGTGGAAAATTTACTGTGGCACAACCAAGCTTTACCTGATTCTGAGCCCATTCCTCGGGGGAGTTATGTTTTAATGGGGATGATGTTCCTAATCTCATTAATATCCAATCTCCTTAAAAACCTTGTCCAGAAGTTCTGCGTTTTTGATTGAGAACTCTGGAGTGATGTGCGGTTTGGCATTACCCAAAATACACTGGTTCAACTGCTCAAGCTCAAGTGCATAATTGTGTGGAACAGAAATCTTTCGTTCAATTACTTTATTGTCGCTCCAGCCGTTTTCAACAATCTTGTAGCTAACCTCACCTTCCTGATTGTATTCAACTTCAGAACGGATTGAACCTTTTGTTCCATGAACATAAAGTCTGTCAAAGCGGGAGTTTGTATTCTGTCCCAGAATCATTCCGATATTAAAGCTTGCGCGCACGCCGTTTTTAAAACGCACGATTGCGGCAGTATTAACATCAACAGCTTCATCAGAAAATTCTGCAACAGCCTTTACAAAATCAGGATCTGAATCAATCAAAGACAAAATCATTGTTGTACAGTAGCAGCCCAAATCATAAAGCGCACCGCCGCCAAACTCTTTGTGAAGACGGAAATCCTCTTTATAACCCTGCGTAATAAATGCCGATTCAATGTAATCAACTTCGCCAATCACTCCGCTTGCAACATCATCCTTTAAGCTTTGAACATATGGACTGTGAAGATAAGCGTAGGCCTCCATCAAATAAACGCCGTTCTCCCGCGCAACCGCATACATATGCTTTGCTTCCTCAGCATTAAGTGCAAGCGGCTTTTCACAAAGAACATGCTTTCCGCTCTTAAGCGCGGCCTCCACCCATTTAAGATGAAGATTATTCGGAAGCGGAATATAAACAGCCTGAACTTCCTTGTCGGCAATAAGTTCGTCGTAACTTCCGTAGGCCTTCTCAAAACCGTATTCTTCCTTAAAAGCATTTGCCTTTTCCAGACTGCGCCCCGCAATTGCATAAAGCTCACAATGCTCGGCTTTTTTCATTCCCGGAATAGTTGCGTATCTTGCGATATTGGCAGTGCCTAAAATGCCCCATTTAATATTCATAGCAACTCCTTATATATAAAAAACCCACAGAATAATAATACATCACTCTGCGGGTTTTACTTGTATAAAAATGATTGATTGTTGTAAAAAAAATTATAATCAGGCGAATTCTATACCAGGTTTTCAAAGGCTCCTTCAAGATAAAGCGAAAGGAAGGCTTTAACTACCTTAGGATCAAACTGAGTGCCTGAACAGCTTTCAATTTCTTCTGCAATAACATTAAATAACACAAGAATTTCCTGGCTGTAAACACTTTCCACGCATATAACGCACTTGAAACATCTTTAATTCTCAATTATCTTTAATACTAGTATTTTAGTGATTAAAAAAAGGAAGGTTTTTATGAAAGAATACATCAAAGGTGCAAATCCATACATGCCATTATGGGAACATGTCCCAGACGGAGAACCCCGTGTTTTTGAATATAATGGTGAGAAGCGCGTTTATCTTTATGGTTCGCACGACACTCTTAAAACTGAATACTGCGGACCTGATCAGGTTGTGTGGAGTGCACCGGTTGATGATCTTACAAACTGGACCTGTCATGGAGTTTGCTACACTTCTACCGACGGTTCTATTCTTTATGCACCTGATGTTGTTCAAAAGGGCGATACGTTCTATATGTACGCTGCCGAAGCAAAGGGTTCACGCATTATGCTTGCAACAAGCAAAAATCCTGCAGGACCATTCACAAATCCTGTAAAAACAGAACTTGCCTTTGACCCTGGAATTTTAGTAGATGATGACGGAAAAGTTTATGCGTTCTGGGGCTTTTGTAAACAGTTCTGTGCTGAGCTCAACGACGATATGTGTACAATTAAAAAAGAAACCCTGCGCGAAAATGTAATCAAACACAGTATTACACAGTGGTCTCCAGACGACGGCATGGACGATGAAAACGACGCCTTCTTTGAAGCTTCATCACCACGCAAGCTTTTTGGAAAATACGTATTTATTTATTCTAAACGCTACTACACACACCGCCCTCAATACGGAGTTTACGAAGACTGTAACGGATTCCTTTCTTATAAATACTGCGACTCCCCGCTTGGCGACTACAAAATGGGCGGCGACATAAGCTTTAACGGCGGTGAAATCCTTTCTGGTCCTGATGGCAAAAATCAGATGTCTTACCGATGGGGAAACAACCACGGAAGTCTTATGGAAGTAAACGGCAAATGGTATATTTTCTATCATAGACAGATTGGTACAGACGAGTATTCTCGCCAGGCAATGCTTGAACCGGTTGATGTTGCCATGGATAAAAACGGACGCATCTTTGTCGGAAAAATCACTTACAAGGATGGCGAACCTGTTGCAAGCGAACCTGTAGAAATGACAAGCCAGGGCGCCCACATAAACGGACTCGATGCACGTAAAATCATTTCTGCCGGATACGCTGTTCACATTTACGGTGGTAAAAAAGGCGGCTATAACGGTGGAATGGGCGGTGCTTACATAAAGCCTGTTTACGAAAAAGATGACAATATTTCTTCACCAATCGTAGACATTACAAGCGCTCTTACAGTCGGCTTCCGCTATCTTCAGTTTGGAAACAACACACCAAAAACTGTTACATCAAATATCACAGCATTGGAAAATCTTACAGTAAAGATTCGAATTGATGATTATAAGGGAAAGATTATTGCTTGTTTTGATATGAAAAAAGGCGATAAAACTGCAACAACCCAGCTTTCAAGCGGAGTAATTGGTAAACACGCTGTTTATTATGAATTTACTTCAGATTCTTCTTCTGTAATTGCAGAATTTGATTCTTTTACCTTTGACTGATTATTCATTTCTTCTGCCGATACATCACCCCATCTTGTAAAATCACAATCTTCATAATGGGTGTGATAGTATTCGCTGTTTTTGAGTTTACCAAGATTCAGATAGTCTCCAACCCTGCATTTTACGTCTCGTCGGCAGAACGGTATACACCAGGTAATCATGTCGTTGTTATTAACATATTCCCTGATTCTTACACAGTTCTTTTTTAAGCTGAAAAAAGGATTATACCAGCATTTTACATCGCCATAAGTTGTAAGCTGGTCAATTTTTGTTCCCTTTGGTGATCTGATTATATAATGCCGAGCAGTGATTTTTGCCATGGCACTTCCTAAACTCCAGCCCAATATTACAGACTGATAATCAGGATATTGTTCAAGAAGTTCACAGAATTGATTTATAGGAATGTTCTGTGATGATTTATAAATTTTAGCATAACCATAAGTTGTCCAGATAACTTTATTATCAAGCTTCAAAGGCCAAGGGAAAAATAAATAATTATTCTTCCAGTCTTCTTCACTGTCTGTTTCTTCGTATTGAAGTGTAACGGTTTTAGCATCATGGTCTACTGTGATTTTATAATCAAGATCTTCGCCGATAACTTCATAATCGTAAGTATACTTAATACTGTAAAACAATCTTTGCTCGCGTGTAAGGGTTGCCTTTTTAAGAGCACGTTCTTCTTCAACAGTTAACTGAGGTGCTTCTTCTACCGGTTCTTCTGCCACTTCTTCAGCAGCGATTTCTTCTGACTGTTCCTCTTCTGTGTCTGCAGCAAGAGCATCTACTTCTTCCTGAATTGTGTTTTCTGTTTCGGAAACATTTGTATCTGTACTTTTACAGGAAATAAACCATAAGCAGACTGCCATCAAAAGAGAAAATAATATTAATTTTGCGTTTCCATTTACAGACTTCATAATTTGATTATACCACAACCTTTTTTTTATGGCTACAAATACTCCGTGTTCACAGGTGAAGCAAGTCTTGCCGATTCCTGCTTTTTGATGCCCATAAAACTGATTCGAAGCAGCTCTTTTTTTGTAAGGCTTTCCGGAAGCTTGATTTTAATCGTATACTTTTCTTCGCTTTCATTGTGATTAAGGACAACCGCCTTTATTGTTTTAAACCCGCTTTTTATACAGATTGATTTTCCGTTGTCTGCCTTGAGGAATGTGCACACAAGATAATTAGTTTTACCGGGTTTAACTTTGAACATGTAAGAAAAGCTTCCGCCCTTTTTTGCATAACGTGTAAGCTCATGAGGGTCGCCTACAGAACCGGTGCCCTTCTCTTTCATGTAAGGATATGTTGTTTTATTTCCCTCTGTCTGTGCGCCGTAACCGATTCCTATTCCTTCAATAAAGGTTGTTTTTTCGTCCTGATTTTTTTGCTGCGGCTGTTCCTGCTTGTCTGTAAAAATCCAGTAAATGCCGTAGCGCTGATTATTGATTTGATAGTATGGCGAGAAGATGAGGCTGGCTGATTCTTCAGGTTCGTCGCTCCAGAAAGTATCTTTCAGGAGGAATTTAAGTTCGCCTTCCCCTCCCGTTTTTTCAAAATGATTGTTTATATTCTGTAAAAAATCATCCGGATTTTCTTTGACAAGAAGCGTTTCTCCAGGCAAAAGAGGCAGATTACTTGTACCGCCGTAGTTTCCGGTAAGCTCATAAACTTCACCATGAACAAGCTTGTTTCCTGCAACATCACACTGAACTCCAACCTGACGAAGCGTCATTTTGTCATCACGGCCAAGTTCCGCTGCAAGAACGACAGGACCATATTTAAATGCCACCGCTTTTTGATTGTTATCCGGGAGCGGGAAGCTTTGGATATTCATATTGAATTTTACCCGGAAAGTATCGCCGGTGTGCCATTCGCGTGTAAAAAGAAGGTATCCTGAGTCTAAAGTGCCTTCCGGAGCGTCTGCGCTCTGGTAGTTCCAATCGGGACTACGCACTGCAATAGTGATTTTCTGACCTTCCGGAGCTTTTTCTACAGTGAATTCCACCTGATCGCTGTTTGGGAGGTCTGCTTTCTGACTCAAAACAAAGCCCTTTTCCTTCCATTCAACGCGCGAGCTTATAAACTGATTCACAACAAGCGTTTTGTCATCGTGGAAATAAATGCTGTCTCCAAGCTTTGTGAAGTTTTCAAGGCCGGTACCTGTACAGCACCAGAAGTAGTTTTTATCTACATCGGGATTACAATAGGTTTTAAAGCAGCCCGTGGCCATTGGCTGAAAGTAAAGTGTCATTCCTGTCTGTGCATTTACAGAAGCAAGGATTGCGTTTATAAAAGTATTTTCGTAATAGTCTGCATACTGACGCTCACCTGTTGCCATAAAAAGCATACGGCTGAGTTTAAGCATGTTGTGAGTATTACAGGTTTCGCAGTTTGTGTTGCTGCGTTCTTTGTCCAGAATATTGTCTTCTCCAAAATGCTCGCACTCGCTGTTTCCGCCTGTTATGTAAGTGTGATTGTTTACAACAATTTTCCAGAAGGCCTTGGCGTATTCCAGATAGATGGGGCATTCTTCTGCGCCCTTCGAGAGCCTCAGGGACCCCATACCACCCAGCGTCAAATATCTATTCATTGCTCCTACGAATTTAGGGATTGTTGTATTGGCGTGGCGGTTATTCAAAACGTTTGCGTTTGGTCCTGCTGCGCGCACTTTTTCAAAAAGCGGGATTTCATCAAACTTGTGTGCGGCTGCTAAAATATGTTCGCAGGCTGCTTCATCATAACCACCTGCTTTTGCACACTTATACAATTCATAAAGGCAGTCATTCATTCCACCGTATTCTGTTGCAAGAACTCGTGCCTGTATTTCGTTATCCCATCGGGCAGTACGCTTATAAATCCATTCAGCAAAATTAACGCCAACTTCAAGAGCCTGCCTGTTTCCTGCCGATTTGTTAGCCTCAACTAACCCATTCATAATCTTATGAACTGTATACCAGGGCACCCAGGTGTCTGCAGGATTACCTTCTTCAAGGCGGTCAAATTGCTTTTCGGGCTTAGTCGGATCTTCCATTGTGGCACCAAAAATAAAGCCTGTTCCAAGTGCCTTCTGACATTCTGCAAGACCGCTGATTATATAATCAAAACGCTGCTGCAAAGACTGGCCGTCTTTTCCCTTACATTCACCATATCCACGAGCAATTGCCTGAGCCACAGCTGCAAGATAATGCCCTATTGTGTGTCCGCCGATTCGTGTATTTTCCCAGCCGCTGTAAGAGCTTGTGGCCTTTGTATTCGGGAGCCCGGCAGTAACCCTGAAGTTATAAAGCAGCTTGTCGGGATTAAAGGTGTTAAGAAAATCTACATCTTTTTGGGTAATGTCGTTCAGGAAGTTATCAAGGATAGTGATGTCTGAAGGCGCAAATTCCTGCAGGTTTGAGAAGTTGGTTTGTTTGATCTGTGGGTAATATAAAGGTTTTATTGGCATATAAAGGTCTCCTGTCATTGCGAGGAGCGTAGCGACGTGGCAATCCACATATCAAAATGCCTTTTTATTCGTGGATTGCTTCGCTTCGCTCGCAATGACGCTCTAAATTCCATCACAAAATGGCCCTGGAATCACTTTTTCACCGCGTTTTTTACCATAAAAATCCATATCAAACGTTATCGGAGTTCCATCCGGGTTTTCAAACTTTTGTTCCGGTTCAAAGGCCATCTTCATGTCGTCGGTGTGCATGAGCTTGCACGAAGGCATTCCGGCAGCCCCCATCACTTTGTACAAATTAGTCTTGAGCTTAAAGTCACCGCCATTTTCTTCAACAGCAAACTCAACCTTTTCGCCTTCAATCACAACTGCATCGGGCTCTTTTTCTTTAGACATCGGCTTGGCACCATTCAAATAAACGTTACCACCAGCCCATACAGGAAGTTCAGAATAATACTTATCTGTAGTCTGCGAACCCTGACCGCAGTAGCCTTCAAACTGAGCATTCCACTGATCAAAGGTCGGAAACTTTTCATATACAAAAGTTCCTGCCAGAATGTTTCCGTCATCCCAGTCATTGTTGTTTGCGATATTGTTATCCATGCCCTTTTTAAGCGCAGGACGAATCGGCTCCTGAACAAAGATGTTATTGTAAACGCGTGTATCACCGTGAAGGATTGTCATAAAGCCTGCAATTTCTGTCTGGTGCGGAACATGGTACGGTGTATAACGAGGAGAAGGTCTTGTTGGTGCACCGTTGTTTGTTCCCTTCCCGATTGCAACAATTCCGCCATAAATAATGTTGTGAACAAGAGCCACACCCTGAGTTGCAAGTTTGAGTGCTCTGTCAGACAAGAAGATATTATTATCAACAAGCGTTGGTCCGTGCGAAACTTCAATAAACAAATCTTCTGCACAGCCAACCATACTCTCGTCGTTCTGATTATATTCCTTTGGAACAACATTATTGTAAAAAAGATTCTGAGTAACACGTGTTCCCTGAGCCTGCCAGTCGAGCCACATTCCGCGGGTACAATCGTGAATAACGTTGCGGCGGTAAATACAGTCAATTGCTGCATGCATTTTAATTCCACCAATTTCGCAGCCTGCAAGATTCTGCTTGTTGTTTATGTGATGAATATGACAGTCTTCAACTAGCGAGAAAACTCCGCCAAGATGCCCAACAATTCCAGTCTGACCGCAATCATGAATATTACAGCGGCGGATTATATGAGAACCAATGCGCGCCTTTGTCCAGCCTTCACGCTGAGCCTGGCAGATACAATCGCGTTCTGTCTGAGCGCCGTCCTTGTATTTCCACTTAAGCCACTTGTTGTCATTTTCCGGCTGAAGATATTTTCCAAGCGAGATGCCCGAACATTTAGCTTCAAAAACCTCGCAGTCCTCGATGATCCAGCCCTTTGACCAGTGAGGGCCAATCATTCCTTCCTGGTAAGCTGTAGGAGGTGCCCACTGAGTTGCAGCCTTACTAACCTTAAAACCGCTCAAAGTAATATAACCGCGGCCTTCTTCCTTTGGATAAAAGCAAGCCTGGCGTGCAGTGATTTCTACATCTTCATTATTCGGGTCTTTTCCCTGGAAATTTGCATAAAAAACAGTTTCATCTGTAGCTAAATCCTGCTGGGCGTACCATTTATACACAGAAAATTCGTGGTCCCAAGAAGGAACACTAACCGAAGCAGCCTCAACTTCTTCAATTGACTGCACTTCATACATAGATTTACCGTTCAAAAATACATCACCGGTGTGCGCAGTCATAAAAGCAATAAACCAGTCGCCGCTTACAAGCTCTTTATAAGGATTATAACTTCCAAAAACCTTATTCGAAACTCGGGCTGTATAAACATTACCTTTAAATTGCTTCCAACCGGTCAACAGTTCAGCTCCGGTAATATGCGCACCAAGAGGAACTTCAGACTTATAAATAATCCTCTTTTCATCTGTTCCACCATTTTTAGGACTTACCCATTCACGATAAACACCGGGAGCAACAATAACTTCATCACCGGCAACAGCAATATCTGCCGCTTCCTGAATTGTTTTAAAAGGATTTTCCTTAGAACCGTTTCCGTGGTTCTCAACATTTGAGTTAACGTAATAAATCATAGAGTTTCCTTATTTAATATCTTCTTTTACTTCTGCCGGCGGCTGTTCCAGAACAGAAGGTTCCTGCAAAATACTCTGAAGCTTTCTGCAGGCCATTGCAAACTGAACACCTTCGGCAATTCGTTCGTCCATTACAAGACCAATAGGAATAACTTTTTCAAATACAATTTCCCCGTGACGTCTTACAGCATCTTCACGAGTGTTTCCCATTGCCATAATCATAGAAGTTGTACCAAAGTTGTAAACGTGATGGAAAATATAATTAGTACCAATACTGGCAAGATTTGTAATAGTCATAGAACAGTGGAAAGGACTTGCGTTAATAATTGCCTTTGGAAGTAAGCCATGCCAGTCCATCCATTTAAGAATACTAACACCAACACGGGCAAGCCCTGGAATAGAAAGCAAAGTATTAATGATTTTATCTGTAGAGTTTGTTTCTCCTGTTCCACGGTTAGTATTTATATATTCATCAAGAACTTCCTGAATCTGGTAAATAGTCATATCTGGTTTAAAGTACATCTTGTTCATTGTACCTTCAGTTTCACCAGGCTTAAGAACAACCATACCAACAGCAAGCTCATTTCTAGCATAAAGAGTTCTATTTACAACAAAACGATTCAAAAACGGATATTCCGCTACAGTGCGAATAAAAGCCGCCATAACAACCGCAAGATGGCTAAAGGTATATCCTTCATCCTTCTTTCTTCTGATGTACTTTCTGATTGGATCCTGCTGAACAGTAAGCTCAATCATATTCATAGCATCATTTCGATCTACCATTATCTGTCCAATAATCTTGTACATTGGGTCAATAGTTTTGATTCTTCGTCCATCTTTACGCATAATTATATCCTGTTATTATATAAAGTATCATTAATTATACCACGAGAATTTTGAATTGTAAATTTTTCTTGCCCACACCATAAAAGTGATTTATACTTTTAATAATCTTAAAAAAGTGTTCGGAGGTATTTATGACACCACTTGTTATTTTATGTATTGCTGCTGCAGCAATTTTAATTCTTTTCTTTTTTATTTCCTACAAAAAAGTTCCAAAAAATCGCATTGGTATTAGAGTTGGTCCATTTGGCTCAAAAACTGTAACAGGAAAAGCAATTTTCGTTGTTCCTTTCCTTCAGCGAATAGACTACATGACCCTTGAAAATATCCAGGTAGATTTTGTTTCTAAAGATTCTATTCCGACACAAGATGCCATCAATATTAAAGTAGATGCTGTAGCAAACATTGCAATTTCTCAGGATCCTGAAACAATGAAAAAAGCTGCTGCAAAATTCATCGGTTATTCAACAGCAGATATTGCAACAGTTGTAACACCTGTTTTAGAAGGTAATATCCGCGAAATTATTTCTCAGATTAAATTAAAGGATTTGATTCAGGGAGATAAAAAGGTTCTTTCAGAAAAGGTTGTAGAAAACGTAAAACCAAACCTCTTTGACCTTGGTCTTGAACTTACTACCTTCAATATTCAGAACTTTAAAGATGATAATGGCGTAATCAACAATCTTGGTATTGAAAACACTGTTGCCATTTCTAAAGACGCAGCAAAAGCAAAAGCAGCCGCCGAAGCAGAAGTTAAAATTGCACAGGCTCAGGCAGATAAAGATGCAAATGATGCCCGTGTTGCAGCAGAACTTGAAATTGCTCAGAAACAGACAGATTTAGCAATTAAAAAAGCCTCTTTACAGTTACAGGCTGATACAGAAGCAGCCAAAGCCGAAGCCGCCAAAGGGATTGAAACAGAAAATCAGCGTAAAGTTCTTGAAATCAAAGCTGCCGATGCTAACATTGCAAAGCAGGAAAAACAGATTGAGATTCAGGAAAAAGCAGTTTCTATTAAAGAAAAAGCCCTTGATGCAGAAGTAAAGAAAACAGCAGAAGCAGAAAAGTTTGCCGCTCAGCAGCAGGCAGATGCAGCTCTTTATACACGTCAGAAAAAAGCAGAAGCCGAAGCATTTGAACTTCAGCGACAGGCAGAAGCAGAAGCATTTACCCGCCAGAAGAAAGCCGAAGCAGAAAAAGTTGCTATGGAAAACGAAGCCGCCGGTAAAAAAGCACTTGCTCTTGCTATTCAGGCACAGGGAGAAGCAGAAGCAGCAGCTGTAAAAGCAAAGCTTGTTGCAGAAGCAGAAGGTATGCGCGAAAAAGCAGAAGCCTTAAAGCAGTATGGAGACGCCGCTAAACAGCAGATGCAGCTCGATGCACTTAAGGTTTACTTTGAACAGCTTCCAAAAATCGCAGAAGCTTCGGGTAAAGCTTATCAGAATGTCGACAAGATTTATATGTACGGCGGAGATTCTTCAAAGCTTACAAAAGACATTATGACAAACGTAACTCAGGTTTCTGAAAGCCTTGGTGAAACTTTGGGAATTGACCTTAAGTCTGTTCTTGGAAAATTCATTGACGGAAAGCTTGATAAACCTAAAAAAGATTCTGGAACAGCAGAAAAAGAAAAATAATCAGTCTTCAGTTTTCGGCAATTTCTTAAAAAACCATATCAAATAAGGAATTGCCGTAAACGTACTGAGCAAATCTGCCACAGCCTGACTTATTTCTACGCCAAAAAGCCCGAAGAAATATGGCAAAATCAAAATTGCAGGAATAAAATATACACCCTGACGGTTCATAGAAAGGAAAGTTGCCTGTTTTATGTGCCTTGTAGACTGCATGAGCATGTTTGTACCTACAATAAGGGCATGAAGAGGTAAAAATGCAGCCTGCCAGCGTAAAGCAACCTTTCCAACAGCAATAACTTCCGGATCATCACGGAAAGCCCTGATTATTTGTGGGGCAAAAATCACTGCAAGAAGAGCAAAAACAGACATAACAGCTGCTCCGCTCACTACAAGGAAAACATATGCCTTTCGTACACGATCGTATCGCTTTGCACCATAGTTGTAGCCGCTTACAGGAGAGAAGCCCTGACCAATTCCAATCATCATACTGGCAATAAACATTATGATTTTTAAGACAATTGCCATTGCAGCAACTGCACTTACACCAAAGCCTGCCGCAGTTTTATTGAGCATAATGGAAGCAATGCTTGCAAGGCCTTGTCTTGCCATGGAAGGAAGACCTGTTGCTGTTACCCTTCCAAGCACACGGATATCTTTTGAAACATTTTTAATGCTGATATGACATATTGATTTACGACGGAGGTAAAACTGGAAAAGCAGCCAGAAGCTTGTAAACTGAGTAAGCAGTGTACAAAGAGCAGCGCCGCGAATACCAAGACCAAAGCCCCGCAAATGAAGGCCCAGAACAGGGAGTTCTTCAAAAATAAAGAATGGATCCAGAATTAAGTTCAAAATGCCGCCGGTAGTAAGAGCAATCATGCTTAAAAAAGCTTTTCCTTCGGCACGCAGATCGTTGTTCAGAACAAAAGAAGCACACATAAAAGGTGCGCCCCAGAAAATATAGCGGGCATAATCCTTGGCATAAGGAAGAACACTCTGGTCTGCACCTGCAAAGCTCAAAACAACCTGTGCAAAAAGATTTCCAAAACAGGTAATAAGAATACCAACAGCAAGAGCTGCAAAAAAGGCTGTAGAACTGATTATGGAAGCTTCTTCGTTACGCTTTTGGCCCAGGCGGATGCTTACAAGACTTCCCGAACCCATACCAAGGGTAAAACCACACGCCTGAATGATAGACATTATAGGAAAAACAATTCCAACAGCTGCACTGGCTTCTGTTCCAAGCTGCGAAACAAAGAATGTGTCTGCCATGTTATACAGCGAAGTAACAAGCATGGAAATAATAGTCGGAATTGCAAGCTTTGTAATAAGCTTCCAGACCGGAGTATTTACCATCTTGTTATACTGAACGTCTGCGTTTTGGGGTCCCTGAGGCTCCGTCGTCCTGAGGCCCTCGAAGGGTCGAAGGGCCATCTTATGCTCCTATTCTCTTTAAAAGTGCCGCACCGTTGTCATATAAAATCTTTTGCCGCTCTTCTTCGTTCAAATCAAGTTTATTAAAGCGGGTCATTTCATCTTCGTGGTCCCACATTGGAAAATCTGAACCAAAAAGGAACTTGTCTACACCGTGTTCTTTAAGCATTTTGTTTGCTTTTTCGAGCGGGCACTTCCACAAGGTGCTTGAAGTATCAAAATAAACGTTTTTGCCAACAAGATGCTTTATAGCTTCATCCCATTCTGTGTAGCCGCCAAAATGAGCTGCAATCACAATAAGATCTGGATGTTTTTCAAGAATATGTGCTATGCGAGCCGGGCCAGAAAAATCATAACGACAGTCACCTGCATGAAAAAGGACCGGAATATTAAGGGCTGCGCATTTATTGTAAACGGCATCCATCTTTTCCATATCACACTGAAATTTCTGAAAATCAGGGTGAAGCTTTACACCGCGAAGACCTGCTTTGTAAACACGGTCCAGTTCTGCATCAAAGTTTTCATAATCAGGGTGCATTGTAGCAAAACCAACAAACTGAGGAAATTTTTCACAGGCACTTATAATAAAGTTATTGATTGATTCTACCTGTTCAGGCTTTGTTGCAACCGAATGAACAATATATTTTTCTACACCAATTCTGCTTCCACTTTCGATTAATTCCTGAGCCCGTCCGTGCCAGGCCATTGGGGCATCACCATAAAAAGTTCCAACTGCCATTGTAGCTTTTTCGGCAATTTTTTCCGGATATATATGTGCGTGAAAATCTATAATCATAATGAGCGCATTATAGCAGATTGCATAGATTTAGAAAATGCTTTGTAAATATTCATAACCCGTGGTAAAATAGAAGAATATAAATCACACAACAGGAGTTCATATTATGAAGAGTGTGTTCAAAAAAATTGTTTTGTTTACCTTATGTTTTTCCTTTGCTTTTGTTTTGTTTGCAGAACCTAAAAGTACAGGAATTACCGACAGCGATGTAAAGAATTATGCAAAGAACTTTGATTCAATTCAAAAGGAATTAGACAAGCTTGGAGTTTTGACAGATGATAATAATATACAAGCCACAGCAAAGCAAAAGGCTGATGTAGATAAAATCTTACAGAAATACGGAATCAGCGGCAGCAACTGCATAGAAAAATTCGGTATGATTTCTGCCTGCGCTGCAGTTCTTGTAGGCGAAAGTGAACTTGATGCAGAAAGTATTGCCCTTATGAAAAGCTTTGGTTTGGACCCAATGGCCGAACTTAAAAAATATACAAATTCAAAAGACTTTGCTGTTGTACAGGCCAATTCAAAGGCTGTAGTAAATGCTGTTAAAAATGCAGACACAAGCTCTTATTCTGGTTCTTCAAGCTCTTATGATTCAGCCAGCGATGATTATTCTTATAGTGATGCTGAACTTGCTGACCTTTATAGCCGCCTTGGTGCTTCTGCCCAGGATGTTGCTTCTCAAACAAGCGATTTAAGCATGAATGAAATCAACGAGCAGGGAAAGGCTGTAAAGAAACTTTATGACCAGGTTAGTAAAGCAAAGGGCGATTCTGGATTCATTTATAAATCAGAAGTGAACGCTTCTAAATACAAGAAAACAGATTATAAAAAAGGCACAGTAATCTCTATAGGCGATAATGAAGCTGATGAAGATATTGATATTGGTGCCAGCTACATACAGTGGAAATTTGACCTGGACAAGAAAAAGGCAGAGCTTAAATTTGTTTGGAAAGATGCTGTTGCTGACAGATCAAATTACGTAAGCGGCATGAAAATCAATTCAACAGACAAGACAATCAATTACACAATTACTTCTGTTGAATATTATTTCGTAAAAGGTGCCACCGACCGCTCATATGGCGACTCAATGGAATATGTTATCAAAACAAAAGAAGGCCCGGTTTTCCATTTCTGGATTGCCTGGGACGGAGACTACAACGCATTCAGAAAGAAAATCGCTATTAATGGTGTAAGCGGACTTGAAGATTATTTCTGGACGGAAGAATAATCATCCCAAAAACTTATACAGGCACATACCTGGCCTTATCCCAGTCAATTTGCGGCTTGTTGTGTTCGGTTTTATTTTTCATGACTTCAAGGTAGGCTTGATAATCCTGCTTTTGCTGTTCATATAATTTCCATTCTTCTTTTTTGTGCTTTTTATTAAAACGGTATGGCAGAAAAATTGCTAGAAACACAGACAGGGTCATTATTATAACAAAAGGGAGAATTGCATCAAAAAATATAATTCCCCACAAAAGCATTCCCAGCAAAGGGAAAACAATCAGAGCTAGAACATACAAACCAATTCCCAGCGATTTTTTTGGTTCTGCCATTGAATACCAGGATTGTCTTATATTGCAATGCGGACATTTTCCATCATTTTCGACGGTGAAGTACTTTCGGGTGCCGTTTGCAAGGTCTCCTTCTATAAGGGTTTTTGACAACTTCTTTTCGGCAGAGTTCATTCCTTCCTGCAGGCCTGTAGATAAAATGCTGCTTCCAATTTGCAGTGGCCCTCTTTTTATAATACCACCGAAGTCTTTTTTACAATCCTCACAGATACAAGTGAAAGGTACTTCAAAAAAATACATATTGTCCATTTTATACTCCTTTGAGTTTAAGATATTTTCTTGCTTCTGCTTTTAGTACGGTTTCGGGTTTTAAAAATTTATCAGACAAAAAATGATAGGCTATTATTGTTCCGGTTCCAGCCAGTTCTTTTAATAATTCTGTATTATTTCTTAATCCGTAAACACAGGCTTCGGCTACCCAGTTGCTTTCTGTTGATTTTGCAAGCTCGTAAATAAGTTTTTCATCGCCTATGCAGTTTACGGCATTATGATAAAAATCCTTATCCACTTTTCTTTTTAATTTTCCAGACAAAATATCATAAGCTAAATCTTTGTTTGTTTTATCAAGATTATTTGCAAGGGCATAATATTTTCCCTTTTCCTCAAGAATCATATTTCTAATGAATTCCTGATCATGAATGTGGGTTCCTGCTGTATAAATAACTCTTTCTGCAGGTTCCCCTTGAATTTTCAAAAGGTTTTTCCCGTCTAAGTAGATTTCTTTTAAAAAGGCTTCATCCTGAATTTTATAAATTGCAGTTTTGATTACATTTTCTCTTGTTTCTGTGAGGATTATTTCCCTGAAGATTTTTTCTGCTTTATCTTGTTTTGCATTTAAGAATTGTATTGCTTCTATGGCTTTTTCTTCATTACTGCTTTTCCATTTTGGTTCAAATAATCCCATAAAAACTCCCTGTAATTCTTTCATTAATTATAACATCCAAAATTAAAAATAGCCAATTAACTTTCAAGTTCGTGCCATTGACCAAATAGCCATAAAATTTTAATATAAAAGTATGACTAAACAGGCAGATGAAATATCCGATTTTTTGGACTCAAAAACAATTGAATCTCTTGGAAGCTTTTTGGAAAAAGAGAAGGGATTTGAATCTTTTGGTGATGTGATTGCCATTGCTTTTGGTGCCGAAAAGGGTTTTTCTAAAATGAAGAAAGATGCTGTTGAAAAGCTTGTTTCAAGCTTCAAAAACAATCTTACACTTTTGATTCAGAAAACCTGGGTAGAAAAATCTGATATTGCACTTAAGGATCAGCTTCTTTACCAGTTGAATATTTTCCTTAGCAACGATTCATGGACTGATAATTATTCTCTTTTCCTTCAGCTCATTAATCAGGCAGTTTTCCTTATGTTTGGTCAGAAACCGGACACCCCAGACTTTGCAGAATATACTCTCCGAATCGATCCTGAATTCGGTATTTTCTGGTGGTACATTTCAAACCTTCCTCCCAAGACTGAATGGTCAGAAGAAAAATGCCGGTTAGCAATGATGTTAGGAATGTACTTCCTGGCAAATTACTAAAACTGAATATGCAAGCCGGACAATGAGTTCCGGCTTTTTTTTTGAGGTAAATATGGACATTAAAAAAACAACCGATTCCCTGCGTACCGCCAGCCAGAAGCTCGCACTTCAGAACGCCTGCCAGAAAAACGCTGCCTTGAATGCAGTTGCAGACGCTTTGGATAAAAACCGCACTTCTATTATTGCTGCAAATGATACAGACGTAAAAAACGCCCGTGCCGCAGGAATTTCCGAATCTATCATCGACCGACTTTTACTTGATGACAAAAGAATCAACGGAATTATTGCAAGCCTTCGCGAAGTAATTGGTCAGACAGACCCCGTTGGCGAAGAGGTTGCCGGCTGGAAAACTCCTAATGGAATGACAATCCGCCAGGTCCGCGTGCCTCTTGGTGTTGTTGCCCTTATTTACGAAAATCGTCCTAATGTTACTGTAGATGCATTCAGCCTGGCTTATAAAAGCGGAAACGCAATTTTGCTCCGAGGATCTTCTTCTTCGTATGTTTCTAATGTTGAAATTGTACGGGTTATTAAAGAAGCCTTAGCAGCTGTAGAAGGCGGTGTTCCTGAAGCAATTGAACTTGTAGAAGTCCGCGACCACGACCACAGCGATGTTGATCAGATTTTGAATGCAGTTGGGATGATTGATGTATGTCTTCCACGAGGCGGAAAAAAGCTTATTCAGAATGTTGTACAGAATGCCAGAGTTCCGGTTATTGAAACAGGCAGCGGTGTTTGTCATTTGTTTATTGACGAATCTGCCGACCTTGAAATGGCCTGCCGCATTGCAGAAAATGCAAAGATCCAGCGACCAAGCGTATGCAACGCAATTGAATGTATTGTTGTTCACAATGCCATTGCTGCAAAGTTCCTGCCAATGCTCGAAAAAACTTTTACAGGCCGCGTAAAGCTTCATGCAGATGAAAGAAGTTATGAAATCTTGAAGGGCCCTTCGACAAGCTCAGGGACCCCGCTGTTCCCGGCCACAAGCGAAGATTTTGGTAACGAATACCTGGACTACGAATGCTGTATAAAGGTTGTAGATTCTATTGAAGAAGCAATTGAATATATAAATACACATAACACAAAACACAGCGAAAGCATTATTTCGCAGAGCCGCGCGAACACAAGACTTTTCCAGTCTATGATTGACGCAAGCTGTGTTTATGTAAATGCAAGCACCCGCTTTACAGATGGCGGAGAATTTGGTTTTGGTGCCGAGCTTGGAATCTCTACACAAAAGCTCCACGCACGCGGCCCAATGGGAATCAAAGTGCTTACAACAACAAAATATTTAATCGACGGTGAAGGACAGATAAGATGAGTAAAATATCAGAAGCATTAAAATCAGCACGCAAAATTGTAATCAAAATTGGCAGTAATACTCTTGCAAAATCAGACGGCACAACAAACCTTGATTTTATGATGAGTTTTGCTCAACAGTGTGCTGCTCTTATTAAACAGGGAAAACAAATAATCCTGGTTTCTTCGGGAGCACAGGTTGCCGGAGTTTCTACTTTGAAGGAATGGGCCCGCAAAAAAGATGTTCATTACCGCCAGGCCTTGTGTTCTATTGGACAAGTAGAACTTATGCATCAGTGGCGAAAAGCATTCCAGTCACAAGAGCTTCATATTGGTCAGCTGCTTCTTACTAAGGATGATTTTGAAAACGAACACCGCTCTCTGAATATCCGCAATACACTTTTTACACTTATTGATGAAGGTGTTGTTCCAATCATCAATGAAAATGACAGCGTTAGTTATGACGAAATTAAAATCGGCGATAACGACAACCTGAGCGCACTTACTGCAATTTTGTGGTCGGCAGATTTGCTGATTCTTTTTGGCGATGAAAACGGTATTTTTACTGATAATCCAAAAACAAATAAAAATGCACAGTTTATTGAAACTGTTTCTTCAATTCCAGAGTTGCGCGATAAAATTAAAATTGGTGGGACAAGCTCCTTTGGTACCGGTGGCGTAGAAACAAAAATCCAGGCCGCCGAGAAAGTCACCAAGTATGGAATTGAACTGCTTTTGGCAAACGGCAAAAAAGAAAACGCCCTTGTGGGTCTTCTTGAAGAAGATTCCGCAGGAACGTTGTTTTTAGTTGAATAGATTATTTTGCCGGTTCTTTTGTTAAATCCCTGAACAGATTTATAAAGAAAAGCGAAATAATTACTCCACCGGCAATATCTGTAAACCAGTGAACTCCGCAGATAAGACGGCCTACAATTGTAACTGCCATAATCACAAGGCAAATGATTTTTAGCAGCAGAACAAGCTTTGCATTTTTGAGGTAGTCGCCAATCACACCAATTGCTGTTCCAAAAATTGTAAGAATAATCATTGTATGTGTTGAAGGGTATGACGGCTCAAGTCCTTCTGCAGGATCTAAAACTACCGGTCGGTAGTTAAACGGAACCTTTTCAAAAAGTACATAAAGCAGAATAACAAGAATATAAATTACACCAAGCATCAAAATCTTTTTGTCTACTTTCAAAAGACTTTTGCGTTGAACAAGCTGAATAAATCCAACAACTGCAAAAACGGCGGCCACTGCAATTGCGGCAACCCCAAGCAGCTGAGTAAGCTTATACCAGAACAAATGCATTCCAAACAATTCATGAACTGCAACATTAAGTCCGGCAAATCCAATACTTGAACCTTCTGGTCCAACAGGCTGAACATCAAATAATCTTATCCAAAGAGAAAAGAATATAAACAACGAAGCAAAAATATAAGAATTAGCAAATTTTTTCATAAATAAAGCCTATCGCAGATATGGGAAGTTTGCAAGGGCATCAAATTCTCGTCATTGCGAGCGAAGCGCGGCAACCCACAATTTATAGTCACATTACAAAAAAAATGATATACTAAAATCAAAGAGGCAATATTATGAAAATCGGATGTATAGGTACAGGTGCAATGGGCGGTGCAATCATGCGCGCTATTTGCAAAAAATATGATGCAAAACAGATTAAGGTAACAGATAAAAATACAAAAATGGGAAAAGCCTTTGCAGAAGAAACAGGCGCTCAGTTTGTTGAAGCTAACAAAGATGTACTGGACTGTGATTATATTTTCCTGGCCGTAAAACCTCAGTTTTTGGGAGACGTTTTTGCAGAAATTGGAAACGCTATTCCTGAATCGGCCGTTGTTATTTCTATGGCAGCCGGAGTAAAAATTGAAAAGCTTCAGTCGTGGGCTCCTAAGGCTCGCTTTATTAGAATGATGCCTAATGTATGCGCTCAAATAAACGAAGGAATGACAGCTATTTCTTATAATTCAAATATCACACAGGCAGAAGCCGATACAGCAATAGAAATCTTAAGTACAGCCGGAAAGGTTGAAGTTGTTCTTGAAAAACTTATGGATTGTGTAACAGCAGTAAGCGGTTCTGGTCCAGCCTTTGTATTTATGTTTATTGAAGCTATGGCAGATGCAGCTGTTCGTTGCGGAATGCCTCGCGCTCAGGCTTATACTTATGCAGCTCAGACAGTTTATGGATCAGCCGGTATGGTTATGGAAAGTGGCAAAACTCCAGCAGCTTTAAAAGATATGGTTTGTTCTCCTGCAGGAACAACAATCGAAGGTGTTGCAGCCCTTGAAAAAAATGGTTTCCGCAATGCAGTGATTGAAGCAATTACCGCAGCATGCAACCGTTCTATTGAATTAGGTAAATAATTTGAATTTGCTTGATTTTGAGTATCTGGAAAATAATCTTGATACTCAAGGCCTGTATGGAAGCGATACCTGCATTGCTAACCTTTTTTTGCTTCAGGAAAAATACAATACATGGCTTAAAATCCACAATAATATTTTGTTCCGCTACTACTATGGTGATGAAAACCGTACAGGCTATGGTTTTCCTGTTCCATTAAAAGGAGCAGATACTATGTGGTTAAAATCGGCACTTGAATATATTTTTGAAGACGCCCGTATCCAGCAGCGAAAGTCTGCCTTCTGTCTTATCACTCGTGAACAAAAGGAACTTCTTGATTCCTGTCTTTCTCAGTATTTTAAAAAGCATATTTCCTGGAAAACAAATCGCGATGACTGTGATTATATTTATCTTCAGAAAGATCTTGCAGACCTGTCTGGTTCAAATTATCAGAAGAAAAGAAATCATGTTTCAAGATTTAACCGTATTTATGGCAGCGACTGGGAATTTAAATCATTCCCACAAAATGATATTGCACACGATATTCTGACTATTGCGCAAAAATGGTATGAAGAAAAAAATGGTGAAGAAAATCCTGTGCTTAAGCTGGAACTGCAGAGTGTTGAACTTGCAATTCAAAATGTAGAGCCTCTTAAATTTACCGGGGGCGTTCTGTATATAAAAGGTCAGCCTGCTGCAATGACACTTGCTTCTCCAATTTCGGATTCTGTGCTTGATGTAATTTATGAAAAAGCAGTTGAAGAATTTGAAAAGAATGGAGTTTATGCTGTGCTTAATCAACAGTTTTCAAAACTGTGCGGTTCATATTTGTATCTAAACCGTGAAGAAGATATGGGCGTTGAAGGTTTACGAAAAGCAAAGTTATCTTACAAGCCTGCAATGATTCTTGAAAAATTTTATGGTTCTGTGGAGTAAATACTGTGCTGTCGGCAATCTTAAAAAAATCAGACTGTGCATCCTGTAAATTCTGCTGTTCCTTCCGTAGACAAAGCCTTTGGGAAACTCCTGTTTTTACAAAGGAAGCAGCTGAACAATTACAATCACTTTTTCCGGAAGCAAGATTCAAACAAACAGGCCTCAACAGTATGACAATTGACCTTGCGATGTTATACAAAACTGACAATCCCGAAGAAGAAGTTCCCTGCCCTTTTCTTGATTCATCAAACGGATGCTGTCTTCCACCAGAACTTAAACCTTTTGATTGCAGCATCTGGCCGTTCCGTGCAGTTCACACAAAAGAAAATGAAATTGCTGTTGCCCTTACTCCAACCTGCCCCGCAATTAATAAAGTTTCACGGGCTGAAATTTCTGAGCTTTTAAAATCGGGACTTGGGCAAAAAATAATTGATTATGCAAAAACACATCCGGATATCATAAAGGAACAAACTGATTTTTTGTCTGATATTCTGTTTCCGGTTTTATAATTATTTTGTAAGTTTTCTACTGTCGTTAACAATATGAATGAGTGATTTTCCTTTTAAAATTTCAGGCATTCTGGTACGCAGGAATTCAGGTCGCAGGTCTATTTTTGGAAGTTCTTCAAGAGGAATCCAGTATCGTTCTTCACGGTCACGGTTCCAGCCATAGCTTTCGGCATTGAGTTCTTGCATTCCGCGTGGCTTCATCAAAAAGTAAAACTCAATTACATGGCAGGTATAGCCTTTAATGATTTCTTCGGTGCCTGTAAAAAAGTTTTCACAGATTACTGCAAGATGATCAATTTCGTATGGAGCACCTGTTTCTTCCTGAACCTCGCGAAGCACACAAGATTCTGCACTTTCGCCCATGTGAACGCCGCCTCCAACAGTATAAAAACAATCAGAGCTTTTAGTTTTCATAACAAGCAGCTTTCCGTCTTCAACAATCAAAGCACCGGCACGATAGCGGAACCAGTTATTTGCAACCATAAAACAGCAGTCGGGATAACCGCATTTCAAATCACTTAAATCTACCTTTTCTTCCATGGGGGAATAGTATCGTTTCACCAAAGATTTTTCAACACACATTTCCCGGAAAAACAAATTCCAGATTTTCTTTTGCAATTTCTACAAGGTTCATTATTGTGGTGACCGGGGTTGACTCTCGGTCTGTGAGTTTGAAGGTTGGAAAAAAGCGTGTGATGTGAAGAGGGATTTTTTTGTTGTATTGTTTTTCAAGGTCTGCAACCCAGGTAGAGAGCTCACGCATTTCTTGAGGGCTGTCATTTTCACCAGGGATTATAAGTGTTGTGAGTTCTACATGGCAGGACTGGACTGCTGTGGTGATGAAGTCCTTTACCATTTGAAAGTCGCCGTCGATGAAGTTTTTGTAAAAACTGTTTGTGAAAGCCTTGAGGTCTATGTTCATGGCGTCGATATATGGGAGGATCTGGTTTAGTGTGTCGAGTGTTGCAGTGCCGTTTGTTACAAGGACGTTTTGCATGCCTGCTTCTTTTGAAAGCTTTGCTGTGTCGCGGATAAACTCATAGCCGATGAGGGGTTCGTTGTAAGTAAATGCTATTCCTATGTTTCCTTGCGGGCGGAAATCCTGGGCAGCTTTTACGATTTCTTCTGGAGAATAGTAATCTGCGCGGTCTTTGTATTCAAAGGCTTTCTGCGACCAGGAGATTGTATAATTCTGGCAGAAGGGGCAGCGCAGATTACAGCCATACGAACCGATTGATAAAACTTTACTGCCCGGATGAAACATTTTGAGAGGCTTTTTTTCTATTGGGTCGAGCGCGATGGAAGTGAGTTTACCGTAATTGGCGGCGACGATTTTTCCGTTGTTGCAAGTTCTGGCCCCGCAAAAGCCTGTTGAGTTTTCTTCGATTTTGCAGTGCCTGAAGCAGACGTTACAAATCGGCATGACGCACAACCTCAAAGCGGAAGAGTTCTATTTTGTCGTTCGGAGCAATTCCGCCTTTCCGCCTTGCAATATCAATCTGTTGTTCTACGGTGTCTACGCCGTCTAAGTCCGGGAGCAAGAGCCCACGCTTGTAGCCGCTTTGTACGATTACGCCATATTTTTTTACATCAAGTTCTGCAAGTGATTTTATTGGCTCTGCGTCGCCTAAGACGTCTACGTTTATATCCAGATATTTTAATTCGTCTTCTGTGACCGGGTCAAAACGCGGGTCTTTTGAAACTGCGCTTACTGCATTGTTTATTATTTCCTGAGCAAGATTTTTTTGAGTAGCAGCAATTGTGCCTATGCAACCACGAAGGGCTCCAAACTTATGTATGGAAACAAAAGCGCCGGCCTGTCTGTTGAGCAGTTCGTCAGGCACCCAGTCGGGCAGCGGCATGATGTCGCCATTTGTTACAAAATATTCTGCTGAGGCTCGGGCGAGTTTTACGTAGGCGTCGGAGTTCTGGCTTTTTGCGGCGAGTTCGTCCTGCACCTGCTTGAGGCGTTGTTCCAAAAAGTGTCTGCCGGAATCCGGGCCCTTTGGTATAAAAGAGCAGATTCCGTAGCCAACGCCAGTTATGTCTTCGTGTGAATATTGTGTTGCTTCTACAGCCTGCCCGTCGAGTGCACCTGCCATCATTACAAAGGATTTGTGTCCGCACTCAGCAGCTTTTTCGCAGAAGGTTTCATCAAAATCAAAAAGCTCTTCAAAGCGTGCGCCGGAGCAAACATCCATAATTCGCTTGTCATATTCCGGGCCTTCTTCTGCAAAACCGTATGGTCCGTAAGTTTGGAGCTTGTGGGAAAGGTCACCGCTGGCAACATAGACAACTCTGCGGCCAAGCTCTTCAACCGTGTCCTTAATCATCACGCCCAATTCATAATGCTTCAAAAGGTCATAGCCCGAAAGACCTATGCGAACAAGCTTAAAGTCCTTGTATTTTTTTGTGATAAACCAAAGTGGCACCATTGTACCGTGATCAAGCTCAGGTCGTTTTTCACCGAGTGTGCCTGCCGGAAAGTTCGAGGCCTCCGCCTTTTCAGCCAGAAGATTCACAAGCGCCTGGTCATATTCAATATCAAACTTAACCTGAGGCGCCCCAAAATCAGCAAAGGAACCGCGCGCCCCTTCCCCCGGTGAAATATGAAAATAATTAGAATACATTATGCTGTGAGGACTGGAAATAATTATTGTATCCGGCTTGAGTGCAGCAATTTCATCAGCAACTTTTTCATAAGAGGCAATCGTCTTTGCAACCTGTTTTTCACTACCACGCCCAATATCCGGCACAATCATCGGCGGATGCGGCACCATAAAAGAAGCTATAATCGGCATAAGCCCTCCACATTATTCTTCAGCCATAATCCACTGACACATTCCGCAGCCATACATATCATTCGGGCGAGTAACAAATCCAAACTTTTTATAAAACTCTTCCTTGCCCTGAGCTGCCATCAGACTAACCATTTTTTTGTAGCCGGGCTTAAGCTGCCCCTTTATATAATCCATTATATTATTCATAAGTTGACGTCCAAACCCCTGCCCCTGATAATCCGGCCGAACAATAACATCAGCAATATAAACAACATACCCAAAATCAGTAATCACTCGAGCCAGCGCAATCACCTTCCCCTCTTTCCTAAAAACACAAAGATACGCCGAATGCTTTATCCCTTCCACCGCCTGCTCCATCGGAAACTCCGACCACTCCACAAGCCTGCGCATCTCCATATATTCTTCCGGCGTAATATAATCAGTAACTTCGTATTCCATTCGTCGCCGCCTCCTCCAAAAAATCTTCGCAACGTCTTTTCTATCATAACATGATTTTGGAGATTTACAATGGATTATAATTGTCTTTATTTTAAATAATTATTATATTAAATATGTAAAGCCACCGCACAGAAGGTCATATCCAACAATTATTAGCGTTTGTTAGTATGTGTGGTTATAATTCTCGGGGTCCCTGAGCTTGTCGAAGGGGCTTAAAAACATCTCTTTTATTTTCTTTACCATAATTCAGGCCCGGGGTTGGACAGGCGCTGAAAACCTAAAAAACTCTTGAGGATGTGGTATGGAAAATGAAATTTCAATTCTAGAAGAAAACTCCATTCGTTCAAAGATTCATGTTATTCGAGGGCAGCAGGTTATGCTGGATTTTGATTTAGCTCAGATTTATGGATATGAAACGAAACGATTTAACGAACAAGTAAAAAATAATATAGAACGCTTTGATGAAGATTTTATGTTCCAATTATCAGAAACTGAGATACAAGAACTTTCAAGGTCGAAATTTTCGACCTTGAAGAGTAGACGTGGCAGTAATATAAAATATGCACCAAAGGCTTTTACCGAGCAGGGAATCTACATGTTAATGACCGTCCTCAAAGGTGACCTAGCCGTTGCCCAAAGTAAAATGCTGATAAGAACATTCAAAGAAATAAAACATTTTGTTCAGAATAATTCTCATATTTTTGTTGAACTTGATGATATAAAAAAGCATCTTTTGGAATCTGATTTACACCAAAAAGAAACTGATATTAAGATAAAAGAGCTTTTTTCTCTCATGGATAAATACAACATCAAAGAAACTCAGGGTATCTTTTTCCAAGGCCAGATTTTCGATGCCTATGCAAAGTTCGAAAGCTTTCTGGCTGCCGCAAAGAAGGAAATCATACTAATAGACAATTATGTAGACTTGTCCATTCTTCAGCGCCTTGCAAGAAAGAAAAAAGGTGTTACTGTAACAATTTACACTGACCCCAAAACCAAACTAACTTCTCAGGATATTCAAACCTTCAATGCCCAGTACCCTACCCTTACTGTGTCTCATACAACAAAAACTCACGACAGATTTTTGATTATAGATAACTCTACGATCTATCACATTGGCGCTTCATTAAAAGACTTGGGTAAAAAGTGTTTTGGATTTAGTATACTGGATTCTAGTTTCATTCCGATGATTTTGGGGAATCTATAAAATGATTTAATTATAAAATAATAAGGGGAAAAGCGAGTTTTGTTATCCAATTATTTTCTATTGGAAACAAAACTCGATAGCGAAGCGTACCTTTCCCCTGGGTTCAGCCCGTGAACGGTCTTCACCACACCCCTTTCGCCTAGGGCTCCGCCCTAAAACCCGAGAGGAATTTTCAAGGTCAAAAATTTTGACCTCAAGTTTGCTAAACACTCAACCCTTGAGCCTGTGCTAAGTCTTTGTAATCCTGCGCACTAAGGACTGTACTAAAGAGACCAACACTTTCTCCTTCGTGGCGGTCAATACCAGTATAAGAAAGACTTGAGTCTTCATATCGCTTAAAGCTGTAAACTGCCTGATCCATTATGTTTGCATTAAACACATTAAGGCTTACTAACAATTCAAAATCCTTTACAGTTAATCCAGTTACTTTATAAAAGAGTTGTGGTTCAAGCTGTGTTATTACATCCTTTAAAGAATGTTCTCGATAATCACTTAGATACATAAAAACAGGAATACGGGTTGCAAATTTTATTAGTTTTTCTTGAATCTGTTTTCTAAGGCTCTTCATTTCTTTTTCTTCTTGACTTACTTCTCGCTTTTCTTCTTGTGTCTGTTCCTTTTCTTGAGTTTTTGCATTCTTGATTTTTTCACTCTTGTTAATGATTGTTTCAATTTCTTTGTTTAAGCTGCGGAAGCCTTCTATTTTCATCAGAGCATCCATCGCTTCCTGATTATCTTTAAGACGCAATAAAGTTTCATTATCAACATTTACAAGAAGAGCACTTTCCCATCGTTTAGCAAGAAGTGTTGCTGTTGTTCCTGCCATTGCAATATCAAGAATTTCACCAGCATTTACCTGACGCATACTAGAACCATCATAGGCAAGAACTGGAAGAAATTGTATAAACTTTGCAACCTTCACTTCTGGACTGTTATCCTGACTTTTATCGCCAGTATCTACACTTAAGTTTCTTGAATAATCAGAAATCTGTCTGAGCGCGCGGTTCAATGCAAAGTCAAAAACAAAGCATTCCTTTTTTACAATTTCTGTTTCACCATTCTCATTTTGAATTGTCCATGGAGACTGAACTCTAAAGGCAGATTGAAAATATGTTTCTGGTGAATTAAGATTTCGAAGCATAAAGATTCCAGACCAAGGTCTAATTGTTACACCAGTCGTAAGCTTACCACAGGATAATGTTATTGATTTTGTTTTAAGAGGATTACATTCTGTTCCACTAGTTCCGTTTGCTATTCCTTTAAGAACAGGTGGAAGTGCACCAAGTCCTATTCCGGCTTTAGTACCTGCACAAACGATTATTTTATATTCCTGATAAAACAGGTTTTGTTTTTCTTCTAAAAGATTTTTCATTGCATAGCAGGATGCAACATTTGGTAAAAACCATAATGTGTGATTCAAAACTCCCATTAAAAGAGTATCACTAAAAGGCATTGGCGGACGTTCTGCTCCTAGCTTTAAATCATCCACTGCAGTCTCTGTAAAAGAACCTCTAATTAAGTTGAGCCATTTTTGTACATACTCTTTATGAACATATTCTGCGGATTCTATCTTATTTTTTTCTTTTAATTCTGCACGGAAGAATTCATTTAAATCAAACTCATCATATTCACCACCTTTCGCAATTTCCTGAATTGAATCAGGGATCTTGTAAGTGAACATAATCATTTTTGGTAAAGCGGCATATGGATTATCTGGTCCAATCCATTCTTCCTTGGCTCTTTGCTCATCACTATATGTCCATGAGAAAATCTGTTCTTCAATAAACTCACCACTATTCAAAGCTCTGAATGGAGTTCCCGAAAGATAAAGATAATAATTTGTAGTTATAGGAAGCCAGGTTTCATCAATATTATTTCCTGTGTTATCTGGTTCTGCTTTTGAATCTATATCTTCTTCATCTTCGTTTTCAAAAAGATGCTTTGCATTGTCTCGCCATGCACCAAAATGATATTCATCAAAAATAACTAAATCCCAGTTTGTTGTATGAACCCATTCATTCTTTTCTTTTATTCCACCGTTTTCATTTCGTCCAAGAAAATCCTGAAAGCTACCAAAACAAACAATTGGCTTTTCTTTATCAGCTCTTTGATATTGTTCATCAATACTTGCCTCGCCTGTTTCTTGTGGACGCGCAATAAACTGCCAGCCTCTAAAATCAACATGGCGTAATAAATCATCGCGCCACGCAGACTGAACAGCTGGTTTAAAAGTCAAAATCAGGATTTTCTTAAGGTCCATTTTTTTAGCAAGCTGGTACGCTGCAAAGGTTTTCCCAAAACGCATTTTTGCATTCCACAAAAACTTTGGAGATTTTATATATCCTTCTTTTGTTGTTCGCTCATAATAATTAGCAGTTTTGTTTACAGCATCTTCCTGTTCCTTTCGCATCTTAAAATCAAGCGAGCGATTTTCTAATGCATCACTATGAATTCTTACAGAAATAATTGCATTTTTTATATCATCGACAGTACATCTAAACCATTCTGTATCTTTACCATCAGAAGTAGAAAGCCGAGGAAAACCACATCGTTCAAGCGCTCTAAAAACATCGTGATCCATAAAAGACTCACCGTTTTCATCCAATGCGCTTTCTACAAGTACAATTTGATATGGCTTTTCTCCTGGTTTTAAAGTTGGATATTGCTCTGCGACACGCTCTTCGGCTGTTCGAGTTGTAAAACCTACTTTAAGAATATCAGGCATATTTATATCGCGGTATGCATAAATGATTGGCTTGCCTTTTGGTTTTTCTGATATGTAGTCTTTTGTTGATGCCATTACTCTCTCCTATTATTCCATTGGGCGAATCATACTTTCTATAAAATTGATTTCTTCCGGGGAAAGCTTGTATTTTGCATACAGTTCTTCGTCGGTCCAGGATTTGGAGAAATCTTGGAGAGGGACGAATTGGTACACAGTTTGTGTCGTATGTTGTGTATTTTTTAATAATCCAACTAGAAAATGAAAAAACTTTGTCTTTATATATTCACATACATTTTCCGCTTCATTTTTAGTTTTATAAGGACCATTCATGATATATGTTTCTGTTGAAATAGTATTAGGCTCTCCTAATATGGGTTTAAAAATATCTGTTCGTGAATCACCTGAACCAATTGCTTCTGGTAAATATACTTTCCAAGAATTAATATATTCAATCCCATGTTTTATTTTTTTTGTTTCTATGTACCCAACAGAGTGATTAGCATATACTTTTGTCATTCCTTTTTTTTCAGTTTCAGAATCAAACTCTTTGAAAAAAGTTCTGAAACCAAAAGTCATTGCTGAATGAACAATCGATGAAAAAGGCTTTTCTTTTCTTGCCTGAATTTTATGGAGAATAGAAATAGATTCATTAGAACGAATTAAGAAATCTGAACCTGGTTCTTTTAATAATCTTTCTTGAGTAGAAACGACATCACCCTTTTCATGATTAAAAACTTTACATAATCCTTTATTGTCTCTATCCCACAGAAAATAACAAATTCCTCCCTTGATATCTACTCCAGAAAAACAATCAGTAGCATCAACAAAATCGTGCAACTCTCGTATAGAAGTATCATTAATCATTTTTTCTCGAAATTTCTTAATATCAGTTCCTTTTCCACCTGAATACCACCTTGCAGGAATAATCATCACCAAATATCTAGGCTTTAATTTTTGGGCTTGTTGTACAAAAAAATGATACAAAGGAGAAGCACTTGCTTGCGCACCTCCATCACTCAACTGATATGGCGGATTTCCAATAATTACATCGAACTTCATATTTTCTAATTCTCCTGGTATAGCATTGTGAATAAACTGATATGCGTGTCGTTCCAGCCCTTGGCGAGCTTCATCACCATATTCTTTTTCGCTTGCACCACAGTGAAGACATTTCCCACCTATCCACAGATGTTTTGTTTTTGTATTGTTAAAGAAAATATTTCCCTGGGGATTATCAAATTGAGTTACTGAATATTTACAGTTAGGATATTTAGAACAATAAACACTACGACGACTCAAAAGACTTGTAAGTTCTGTTATGGCAATTCCGTAAAGCTGGGTTTTGAAAATATGGTCTATACGTTCCTGTAAATCAGGAATTTTGTCTTTAAGACCTTCCAAAAGGCGCTTTGCAATTTCACGCAGAAAAACTCCACTCTTGCAAGCAGGGTCTAAAAATTTTGCATCTGGATTACTAAAAATTTCTTGAGGTAATAAATCAAGCATTGCATTTGCAACACTTGGCGGAGTAAAAACTTCATCATTGCTAAGATTTGCAATGCAAGTAAGTACATCGGGGTTGTAGGCTTTTTCGTAAAGAGTATCGGGCATTTAGTTCTCCTTATTTGCTGGCCCTTCGAGAACCTCAGGGACCGCAGAGCTGATTTTTCTATAATGGACGAGAGGGAAATCCTGGACTGGCGAAAAGATTTCTGCCTGATTTCCTGAATCAGAGACTAGATTTGTTCCGTAGTTTTTATTTACAAGATCATTAAAAACAAAGTCGCGGCGTTTTAGTTTTGTACCTATGAGCGACCATTCGCTAAAGATTATTGGTGTTGTTTTATCATTTTGATTTTCATCTACTTCTTTAAGACTTAAAGCATTACCCAAAAGGATATTTCTTTCTAAAATAAAACGAACTGCTTTTTTTGTTTCTTCCTTTTGTTCTGATGTAAGTTTTTTACAATACTTTTCATACTGCTTCTGCCAGATTTCAAATAATCTGTTCCGGCAAATAGCAGCATTATCTGCCATTATGTCTACGCCATAAACAGAACTAACCGCAACTACTGAATACTTTTCCCAATCATTTGGATTTTTTGCATAGGTACGAGAAACAACTGCAAGCTTTCGTTCAAGGATTTCTGCAAGAAAATTTCCATCACCACAAGCCGGCTCCAAAAAACGACTGTCTATGCGTTCTGTTTCGTCTTTTACAAGATCGCACATGGCTTTTACTTCGCGTTCGGCAGTAAAAACTTCGCCTCTTTTTGCAACTCGTTCACGGGATTTGATTTGAGTTTTTTTAACAGAAGAATCTTGGCTGGTTTTACTCATATACTTACAAAATGCAATTGTCAGAACAAGACTTGCATATTGCTAGTATATTATTAACTATAAGTTAACGCTAGTGTTAAAATTTGATTTTCACTTGCAAAATGCAAGTATGACAGAAAATGATTTGAAATCAATTTTTTCAGAAAATATAAAGAAATACAGAAGTGGAAAATTCACACAAGAAACTTTAGCAGAAAAAATAGGAGTATCTGCTCAGAACATAAATGATATTGAAGGCAAACGTCGTTTTCCTCGAACAGATACTCTCGTAAAAATCGCAAACGCCTTAGATGTTGAAGTCTATCAGCTTTTCATCCCTCAAGATAAAACTCCAGTTGTAATAGAAGAAACCCCAGAAAATGAAAAACTCCGTGCTCAGATGACCGACGAAATTGTCGAAGAAATCCGCCACGGAGTTAATAAAATGCTGGATAAAATAAAAAAAGAGAGTATTTAATCTTCTCCATTGTCTTTATCCCAAAAAACTATTATATTTAAATCGTAAAGCTACCGCACAGAAGGTCATATCCAACAATTATTAGCGTTTGTTAGTATGTGTGGTTATAATTCTCGGGGTCCCTGAGCTTGTCGAAGGGGCTTAATAACATCTCTTTTATTTTCTTTACCATAATTCAGGCCCG
The DNA here is from genome assembly GCA_017551545.1 of Treponema sp. Taxonomy (GTDB): domain Bacteria; phylum Spirochaetota; class Spirochaetia; order Treponematales; family Treponemataceae; genus Treponema_D. The sequence goes on from JAFZLJ010000126.1 coordinate 66,432, forward strand.
GGGTTGGACAGGCGCTGAAAACCTAAAAAACTCTTGAGGATGTGGTATGGAAACAGAAATTTCAACCTTACAAATCGAAAACAAAATCTACACCATCCGTGGTGTTAAAGTCATGCTGGATATGGATTTAGCACAAATCTACGGATATACGACAAAAGCATTTAACCAGCAGGTTCGTAATAATATCGAAAAATTTGATGAGGATTTTAGATTCCAACTTACCAAAGATGAAGTTAATGAATTTCTAAGGTCAAATTTTTTGACCTTAGAACAAGGAAAATACTCCAAATACCTTCCCTATGCCTTTACTGAACAGGGAATCTATATGCTTATGACTGTTCTAAAAGGAGAACTTGCTACCCAGCAAAGCAAAGCTCTCATACGAATCTTCAAAAAAATGAAAGATTTTATTCTTGATAATCGTGCACTCCTTGATGGTACAGAACTTGCAAATCTTTCGATTCAGACTGTAAGAAACACGGACGACATAGCCCAAATAAAAGAAACGATGGTCTCTAAAGATTACCTTATGAGTATAATCAACGATTTTTCAGAATTGTCAGCTATACGCGAAGTTCTTGTTCTAAACGGCAAAGCAGTTGAGGCAGATACCGCTTATATAAAAATTTATCAGCAAGCAAAACAAACGATTTATGTAATTGATAATTATATAAACTTAAAAACTCTCACCTTGCTTTCACACGCAAAAACGGCTGTACAAATTATTGTTTTTTCCGACAACATTCACAAAGGACTGAATAGAACTGAACTCTCGGATTTCACAAAAGAGTATCCTAGTATTAAACTTTCATTTCAAAAGACCAACGGCATTTACCACGACCGTTATATTGTACTTGATTACAACACGCCTGATGAAAAAATCTATCATTGTGGAGCCTCGTCAAAAGACTCTGGCAATAAAATCAATACCATAACAAAAATTGAAGATACAAAAGTGTATCATAAGATTGTAGATGATTTGAAGAAGAATCCGATTTTAGTGGTGTAAAAAAAACATAACAAGAAGTCCGTGAAGTCGCATTTTGCGACTTCACGAAAAAACGCCAGCTCCATTGGGACTGGCGTATAGATTGTCGGGTCAAGCCCGACAATGACATGTGGTGTGGCCCTTCGACAAGCTCAGGGACCGCGGTGTCATTCCCCGGCTTGACCGGGGAATCTTTTATTTAATCAAACTGTGATATTCCTGCAGAGACTTAACTCCACCTTCACCACCGTTGCCGTTCTTAACGGACTCAATACCCTTAACAGCTGCAAGAGCTCCGGCGAGTGTTGTGATGTAGCTTACCTTGTACTTCAAACAAGCCTTGCGGATTGTCTTACGGTCTTCGGCGTAGTTTCTCTTTGCTTTTGGTGTATTGATTACAAGGCAAACTTCCTTGTTCATAATCAAGTCTACAACGTCTGGGCGGCCGGCACCAATCTTATTTACTACTTCGCACTTGATGTTGTTTGCGTTGTAGAAGTCGGCGGTGCCCTGTGTACCAACCAGGGTGAAACCAAGATCCTTCAAAGTTTTACCGATGAAAAGAACCTGTTCTTTCTGGCTTTCCTTGTTGCTCAAAGAAATCAAAACTTTTTTGTTTTCCCAGGCAGCTGGAGCGTGTGGGAGTTCTGAACCGGCAGCTTCCTCTGCTTTGTAGAATGCCAGAGGGAATGTATCTGCAAGACCAAGAACTTCACCAGTTGAACGCATTTCTGGTCCAAGGATAGGGTCAACTCCAGGGAAGCGTGCCCATGGAAGAACTGCTTCCTTAGCACCGTAATATGGGATTACCTTATCTTTCAAACCAAGCGATTCAAGTGACTCGCCAAGCATCATGCGTGTTGCAAGTCTAGCCATCTGTGTATCACAAACCTTTGATACAAGTGGAACTGTACGGCTTGCACGAGGGTTAGCTTCGATTACATAAACCTTGCCGTCCTCAATAGCGTACTGCATATTCATCAAACCGCAAACGTGCAAAGACTCGGCAATCTTCTTTGTATATTCTTTAATTGTTGCAAGGTTGTCGGCTGGAATCGAAACCGGCGGGATAACACAGGCACTATCACCCGAGTGAATACCTGCAAGCTCAACGTGCTCCATAACAGCAGGAATGTAAACGTGAGTTGAGTCAGCCAAAGCATCAGCCTCGCATTCCAAAGCATTCTTCAAGAAGCGGTCAATCAAGAGCGGACGGTCAGGAGTTACACCAACAGCCTTTTCAACGTATTCCTTCAAGGTTGGTTCATCATAAATAACTTCCATACCGCGGCCACCAAGAACGAACGATGGACGAATCATAATAGGATAACCAATCTTATCGGCACAGGCCTTGGCTTCTTCAAAATCAATTGCCATTCCACTTTCAGGCATTGGGATTTCCAATTTTTCCATCATGTGGCGGAAGAGGTCACGGTCTTCGGCAATATCAATTGAGTCAATTGATGTACCCAAAATGTTTACGCCGTTTTCCTGAAGTTCACGGGCAATGTTCAATGGAGTCTGTCCACCAAACTGAACAATAACTCCGAATGGCTTTTCCTTTTCGTAAATCTGAAGAACGTCCTCAGTTGTTACAGGTTCAAAGTAAAGTTTGTCAGAAGTATCATAGTCTGTAGAAACAGTTTCAGGGTTACAGTTTACGATGATTGTTTCGTAGCCAAGTTCCTTCAACTGCATTGCGGCATGACAGCAGCAGTAGTCAAAC
>JAFZLJ010000127.1 GCA_017551545.1 Treponema sp.
ATTTTCTCTTTCCTGCTGATTTCTTTCCCGAATGAGCTCATCTTTTGCATTTAACAAAATTTCTTTTTTCTGTGCTTCAGCTTCTCTGATTGCGTCCTGTTTTACACGTTCTGCCTTTTGCTCTGAAGCAGATAATTGAAATCTGGCATAAAGCCAGCGAATAATCCATCCAAGAACAATTCCAACAACAGGGAGAATTATAAACCAAATCCAAGTTGGCATATACTTCACTCCTATTATAACATTTTTTAGAATAGTTCACCTTTAATTGTAAAGTAAAAAAGGCTATCTGTCAAACCAAAAACTAGAATCTAAAGGAAAAATTTATACCTGCAGGAAAGATGTTCAAGGCTATTGGATTCTGTGCATCAAGAGATGGTTCAAACCAAAAGTGATTCACCCATGGAATAAAAAATCCAAGTGCTGTACCCACAACTGCCCCGCAAAGTACGTCTGTCATAAAATGATTTCCGCTTGCAAGACGAAGAACCGCTGTAGTTGTACAAAGTGCGTATGAAACACCTATTGTTATCCATTTATATGGAGAATTCGGGAAATATGTAAGTGCCTGGTAAGTAGTAAAGCTGGCTGCGGCAAAACTTAAGGTTGCATGCCCCGAAAAGAAGGAATCTTTATAGTCGCCGTCGGCAATTGCATCCTGTGGAGCGCCTTCAAAATACATATATGGGCGGTAACGGGTAACACAATGCTTTGCAAGTTCCTTTGCACCCCATGCAAAAACTATAGTTTCTGCATATTCAACACCAAGTTTCCAGTAATCCTGAGTTGGAGATGGTATAAGGAACAACGGTGTCATAAGTGAAGCAAGTTCAAGGCCTGTTGCAGTGTAATCAAGAGGTTTTGAATATGCATTCATAAACGGGCGGTCAAAAGAATTTACTTCTGATTTATCAAAAGTCAGTTCTCCGTAAGAAACACCTTGAGCAAAAACAGGCATTGAAGCCATAACGAAAGAGACAAATAATGCAGTAAACACTAATCGAACTGATTTTTTCATGTGATTAATACTCCTCTACTCCCAGCCGAATGTTGCCGGAGGTTTGTTTGTTGCATCAAAATAAAGTGCATCAACAAACGGCAGCTGTGAAATTTTATGTACAATTGTTTCAAGCAGTTCAGGCGGAAACATTGCAAATCGGGCTGTCATAACGTCTTCTGAAATAACAGGACGAAGTACAAAGCTTGCATTTTCCGGACTACTGGCATACGGTAAATCAATAGTCAGATGCTGGAAAATTTTTTCATACCAGCCGGCTTTGTGAAGCTCTGTAAGAACGATATTATCTACTTCGCGGAGCTGATCAAGTCTGCGGCGGTCACAATAACCTTCCTGAATTTTCATATCGCTGTCCTGAATTCCAGGCTTCTGGTAAAGTCTTACACAGGTGCGGTTTATATATTTTGCACTGTTTGTAATTGCAGAAGAAGCAGCTTCAAGCTTTTCGCGTTTTTCCGGCATGTGGAAGTTTTCAAAAGTCAAAAGTGCCGGGAAGCGGTAGGTACGGAAATCACCCTGAACCCCAACAGAACGAACAGGAAGAATGCTTCTCTTCAAAGTTGACTGACATTTTTCGCAGAACATATCAAGAGGAACAGCATCAAGCTCCTTCTGTGCAAGTGCAATTTCTTCTGCATCTTTAGGATCAGGCTTACCGTCTGAACAAAGAACGTTAATAGAAAGTCCAGGACCCGGGAAAGGATGACGCATTACAAGTTCATCAGAAAGTCCAAGCTTTTTACCGATTGCACGAACTTCATCCTTATATAAATCGCGGACAGGTTCAATAATAAGGCCTTTTGCAATAAGCTCCTGAATACCGGCAACACGGTTATGATGAGTTTTAATAGTGTGACTGTTTTTTGTTCCGCCGGACTCAATAATATCAGGATAAAGAGTTCCCTGTGCGAGCATCCATGAATCATCAAGATTCTGTTTTGCGGTAACCTCGTTGCGTACAGTAATAAAGTTTTCGCCAACAGCCATACGCTTTTTCTGAGGGTCTGTAAGTCCGCTGATTGCCTTTAAGAAGCTTTCACTTGCATCTTCTACGATGAAGTTTGTAAATCCAAACTTGCGGTAAGCTTCGGCAACCTTGGCACTTTCGTTTTTGCGCATAAAGCCGTTATCTATATGAAGTCCAAGTACGCGGTCCTGACCAAGAGCCTTGTTCAAAAGTGCAAATGTAATTGTAGAATCTACACCACCGCTAAGGAAAAGCAGAACATTACGACCTTCGGCTTCTTTTTTGATATTTTCAAGAATGATATTTAAAACAGTATCCTGATCCCAGTTCTTTTTCATACCGCAGAAATCTGCAAAGTTCTGGAAAATCTGGTTTCCGCTGGGAGTATCTTTTACTTCGCAATGGAACTGAAGAGAAAAGCGCTTTTTACTAAGATTTTGTGTAGCAGCAAAAGGACAGTCTTTAGTAGAACCAACAACTTCAAAACCGTCGCCCATTTTTACAACACCGTCCTGATGGCTCATCCAAACCTGCTGTGAACCGCTTATGTCTTTGAAAAGAGGGCATTTAGAAGAAGCACCACCCATTCCGTCTGCAAAATTAAGTGTTGCAAAACCAAATTCGCCAACTGGTGCCTTTTCTACCTTTCCGTTATAGCCGGTCTGTACTATATAATGACCATAGCAAAGCCCTAAAATAGGAATATCGAGCGAAAGAATCTGTGAATTAAACTCAGGCGCATTATCTTCATATATAGAAGAAGGTCCTCCTGAAAAAACAACTCCGCGTGCGTTTTCAAAAGCTTCAAGCCCCGCCGAAGGAAGCGCAATTTCCGAATAATATCCAAGCATACGGAACCGTTTAGCAATCAAATGCGCATACTGCGACCCAAAATCTAAAACAACAATCTTTTCTCGTGACATGCGCTAATTATAATGAGTTTGTATGAAATTTGGAATATATAAATAAAAAAAGCAGGAGCCCCTAAAAAAGATTCCTGCTTAAAAACCATTCAATATTTTTTTATTTTTTCTTCTTTACTTCGGTCATATAAGCTGTTCCATCTGCGAAGTGGATTATTGTTGTATAATACCAGCCCTCAGGTACTTCTGAATAATTATCCTCAGTATAAGTAAAGGTTTCATTATTCACAACAATTCCTGTTTCAAAGCCCTTTGTTTCCCAAATTGTAATATCAGTGGCTTCTGAGGTTTCTGTAAGTTTTTTTGAAGAATAAAGTGTATGTGCAAAAACCGATTTATCGCAGATAACCTGCAGTCCTATAACACCTGGAATAATATTTTTATTATTGCATTGCATTACAGCAATATTTGGATTTACTTTTGATTTTTCATATGGAATATACTTGTAATCAACATAATAAAATCCGCTGTTATAAATGGTGTTGTTATATTCTACATGACTACCATCATCTACTGTGAAATTAAATTTTGGACCATAAATTTTCATCCATCCATCATAGGAAGGGGTTTCTTTGCCGTCAAACTCGAAGTACCATGAATTGAATAATTCTCCAAAAAACGGAGTCTGTGGCAATTCAAATGTTTTTATATTCACCCATTTCTGATTAGAAACATTATAATAATCTAAACAAAAATCAACTACATCTGATGTAAACTTATATCGACCGTCCTCATTTCTACCAGTATATGTAAGGGTAGGATTTACTTTTGTCTTTTTAGTTATATTAAGGGCCGGTGCACATTTTATAGCGTAATTACCGTTTTTATCGTAGGCAACCATACAAAGAGTATAAAGACCTTCGTCCAGCTGACCGTAAGGAATCTTAATACTGGTATCTGTAAATTTATAAAGGAGGGTATGCTTTTCAAAAGCCTGCAAATCCTGCAATGTATATTTAGAATATTCTTCTATGTTAGTATTTGTATTTGGAATAAAATAATAGTCTATTTTACCATAACCAGGATGATCCGGATCTTCATACATTCCGGCAGCATATGACGCCCCTTCAGGATTATCATATGGTAAAGCAGGCTCAACAAAATAAGCTGCTGTATCTGAAGTAAATGCATGTGGGGTTTCATCAAAGCCTGGTGCAGATAACTCCTCTGAAAGATAAAAAGAATAACTGCTATCATAGGCACTAGAACCATTTACATAACAGTAACACCACGGTGATTTATAATATCGTGAACCATTTTTTTCTTTGGCATAAACAAATACCTTGTATGTTGCTCTGGTTGGTAAGTAAAATTCTGGTTCAGAAAAAGAATACTTTTCGCTAGTAGACGTATTTATGCATTCAAAAGAATAAATAATATTAGAAGTATCAACCCCTTGTTTTTTATAATTACTAAGTTTGATTTTATAACAACCTGAATTTAAGCATGGCTGTACAGATGCTGTTAAATAATCTTTCATATATGGGTCAAAACTTGATGTGTAAGATTGATTTGAAGAACCCGTTTCATTCACAGAAGTTAAGTCTTCAGTGAGCTCAACTGTTCCATATGGCTCGTAACAGATGGCTTTTGCAATTACATATTCACTACTGAGAACTGAATACCAGAAGGTTTCACCATATCGATAATACTGAACAATATAAAAATCATGCTCTTTTGGTGAATAATCATATGAAAAATCTTTTATTATTATTCTTCTAATACCAGGCGAAGATCCATAATTTGCATTATCAATAGTTTTATTTCTTACTACATAAAAAACACCAAAAGAATCTGCTCCATAGGTTTCACAAAGATTTTTATACATATCTGCATTTTTAGGAATTATTTCAGGATATTGATAATAATATCCAGACTCATCATCAGGACTATAATACCCTTCACTATAAGATTTTATTATAGGCTTTGGAGGTAATGCTCTTAAAAATTCCTCTTTATTACCAACCGAATCGGAACAGATAAGTTTTACAAAGGTAAGCTGGTCAGACTTACGCGTATAGGAAAATACATTACCATTCCTTGAAGCTCTGTTGTTTATTGAACTTTCAGAATCACCATACAATACTTCTAATTCGTATTCAGATGTACAACCTTCATAAAAAGTATCTACAGAAGAACTGTCTAATGTAAGAACAACAGTGTCAGAACCATTCTGCTGAATGCGTACATGGTCAAAAATATCTACATATTCCCCAGAATATTCATAAGTCGGATCATAGTCTGAATAAGCCTTTGTTTCTAGAAATTTTATTGAATTGTAATCGATTACAGTATCTTTTAATACATAATAAGTAACAGGTGTACTTGCATTTCCTGCGTTATCAAGTACAGAAATATCAAGTTTAAAAACACCATCATTAAAGGTTGTAAAAGTATAGGTGTCATTTAAGGAATAAATATTATTATTGTCTGAATCTGTCTGAACATATTCGAATTTATTTATACCGCAATAACCTGTTTTAACTAAGGTACCTGCAGGATCTCCGCCTTCAACCAATTTATAGAGACTTTCTACTATCTGAATTCCATTTACACCAGAATCCTTATCATAACCAGAAACTTCAATATATATATTTTTACCTACATGGTTGGTTGAATAATCTCCATAAGGATTATTCTGGGATCCGCTTTTTGACCAGCTGTCAAAAGGCTCTGCTGTCAGTGTTCTATAATAAGCAGCTGTGGTATCTTGAGTTGTTTTTAATACTAAAGATGTTAATACTGGTTTAACCCTATCTACATTTTTATTTACACGGAAGGTATAAGAATTATTCTGAATTAAAGAAATGCCCTCTTCATCAGTAATGTTAGAAAAATCAATATTAAGAGTTACGTCTTCATAAGAGTTATCTTCATCATCTTCTATAATAGATTTTCCTAAGGCCACCGGTATATTCAATATTGTATTATTGTTTGAAAAATATGGTTTTCCATAACAGGAAGCAATATTTGGATTAGTTGCTCCTCTGATTGTTATACAGGAAAACAAGCCAAAACTTATAGGATTAACAGGTTTATTAAATGTAATTCTTATTGTTGTATCCTGAGCAACTCCTTCTGGTTTATTTGGAGGGTAAATTTCCGTTACTTTTGGCAAAACAGAAATATTTGGACGAATCGTTATATCTGATTCTTTAATTACCTTTACTTTAATTCTATAAATCCCTGCTTTTTTTTCTTCCTGAGTTTGTTCTTGTACAGAAAAAACAACACAGTCAGCACGACTCTGATTTCCTAAACGATCCACTGCTTCAAGAATAGTTGAAGTGTCATTAACAAAATAGTTTTCTGTATTTGGAAAAAACTGAATCTCAAAGTCATATCCAAGTTTAGCTGAATAGGAAGAATCCGGGAAAATAGTACCCATTTCTTTTTCACAAGAAATATTTACATGTACAGTTTTGGCATTATTATAATCAATTGTTTCTTTAATATCTTCGCTGATTTTACCAGCATTAAGAAAATTGTCACAGGAAGTAAACAAAAAGGTTACGGCAAATAATACCATACTTATTAATACTCCCCTCTGTATAGTGTTCTTTCCTAAAAGAAAATGATTTGTTTTCATAGCAAGCTCCAGAATTGTATTATTCTTCTATTATATCATATGAATAACCAATTGTCATTACTGTTTGAATAATTATTATTGACTTGAATTAATCGCATTTTTCCAACATACTAGAACTATGGCAGACATACATGTTTTTGATCCGGCGCCGGAGGGGACACCGGTATCTAACTTTGTTCACCTCCATGTACATTCCGACTACTCTCTTTTGGACAGCTGTGCTAAGCTTGATTCTCTTATTGCAAAAGCTAAAAGGCTTAATATGCCGGCTCTTGCGCTTACAGACCACGGAAACATGTTTGGAGTACTCAATTTTGAGCATATCTGCCATGCAAACGGAATAAATCCTATTGTAGGTGAAGAGTTCTACGTAGCCTACGGAAGCCATCTTGAAAAAAACGATGTTCCTTACAGCCACAAGGGTGAAGACGGCGACCGTCATGCACACTACTTTCACCTTATTCTTCTTTGCGAAAATCAGAAGGGCTACGAAAACATGTCGTGGCTTTCTTCAATTGCTTTTACAGAAGGCCTTTATTACGGAAAACCACGTATAGACTTTGAACTGCTTGAAAAATATCATGAAGGCTTAATCTGTCTTTCTGCCTGTATTATGGGTGAGCTTCCTCAGATGCTGCTTGCAGGCATGGACAAAGAGGCAGAAGAGCTTGCACTTAAATATAAAAATCTTTTTGGGCCTGACCATTATTATATAGAAATCCAGGATCACGGACTTCCTGACCAGAAAATTGTTGCAGAAAAGCTGATTGCACTGGCCCATAAGCTGGACATTCCTCTTGTAGTAACAAACGACGTTCACTATGTAGAACAATCAGATGCCGAAGCTCAGGATGCACTGCGCTGTATTGGCTTTAAAGATATTCTTACAGAACCACATTCACGCATGGGCGGTGAGCAGAATCTTACCTCATGGTATTTTAAAACAGAAGAAGAAATGAAGCTGCTCTTCCCTCAGTGCCCGGAGGCCTACGACAATACTGTAAAAATTGCAAATATGTGCAACCTTACAATTCATCAGTATAAGACCGAAGAATTAAAGGCCTGTCTCCCCCGTTTTGAACTTCCTAAAGAATTCCAGAAGCACGGCGATGACTATGCGGCAAACCAGGATGATTTTGTACGCCACCTTGTAGAAGAAGGTTTACGCAAACGCTACGTAGAAATCACTCCGGAAATACGTGACCGTGCAGAATACGAACTTGGAATTATTTTTAAGATGGGCTTTAGCGGTTACTTCCTTATTGTATGGGAATTCATTCACTGGTCTAAAGAGCATAATATTCCTATTGGTCCAGGCCGCGGTTCTGGTGCCGGTTCTCTTGTTGCCTATTGTCTTGAAATTACCGACATTGACCCGTTCCGCTTTGGTTTGATTTTTGAACGATTCTTGAATCCTGAACGCGTATCAATGCCCGATTTTGACGTTGATATGGACTTCGATTTTCGCCAGGATATTATCCAGCATACGCGCGACCTTTACGGTGAACCACAGGTTGGACACATCGTTACCTTTGGTACACTCAAGGCAAAGCAGGTAATTGCAGACGTTGGACGTGTTTTAAACATTCCGCTCAGCGAAGTAAACATGCTCAAAAAATGTATTCCGGACAACCCAAAGGCAACCTTAAAAAGTGCTTTCGAACCTCCAAGCGAAAAATTCCCTGATGGTGGTCAGCTTATTCCGTACAAGGATGACCCACGCTACCAGAAGCTGTTTGAACTTGCATTTAAGCTCGAAAACGTAAACCGAAATACTGGTCTTCATGCATCTGGAATGGTAATTGGTCTTACAGAGCTTCCTAACTGGGCACCGGTATTTAAAGATGCAAAAACAGGTGAAGTTGCCGTTCAATATACAATGGATATTATTGAGCCATGTGGTCTTGTAAAATTTGACTATCTTGGACTTAAAACTCTTTCACTTATCCGTTATGCAGAAAATATTATCAATAAACATAAAAAGCCCGGCGAGCCTGATTTCCATGCAGATAAGGTTAGCGAGACTGACCAGAAGGCATTTGAACTTTTCCAGCGCGGAGACTCTGTTGCTGTATTCCAGTTTGAATCTCCCGGTATGCAGGATATCCTGAGGAAGTTTAAGCCTGAAAAAATTGAAGACCTTGTTGCGTTAAATGCGCTTTATCGTCCTGGTCCTATGGAATGCATTCCTCAATATATTGAAGGAAAATGGAGACCTGAAACAATCCACTACCCTGACCCTTCGCTTGAAGAGCTTCTTAAAGAAACTTATGGTGTAATGGTTTATCAGGAACAGATTATGAAGGTTGCCCAGATTATTGCAGGCTTCTCTCTTGGTGGTGCCGACATGCTCCGCCGTGCCATGGGTAAGAAAAAGCCTGAAGTTCTTATGGGCAAGAAAAAGGACTTTATTGAAGGTGC
>JAFZLJ010000128.1 GCA_017551545.1 Treponema sp.
AGCTCTTGAAAAATAAAGTTACTAAAGATAAAATTTGTTCATACATAAGCGTATCCCTTTGATTTTTTTGTTGGGCAAAACAAATTTTAAAGGTTTACGCTTTTTTTGTAAATTTTTACTAAAACTCGAAATTCGGGCTAATTAATCTTAATAATACAGATATTTAGAATTTACATACCCTGTATAACCATTAACTTCTATTTTGAACCATGGATCTTCTGCTCTTGATAAAATTTTAACTTTTGTACCTTTTTTTATAGAAGTTATTAAAGCCGATGATGAACTAGCTTCTTTTCTGACATTTAAATCCTGATATGCATAAGCATATACTTTATCTGCATTTTCTGGAGCATTGTAATTCTTGTTGTAATCAGGTTCTGCTGTTTTTGTTGAATTATCTGTTCCATAACTGCTACTATAATGAGAATAGTGCTTTTTTGAACTTCCATAACTTCCACTAGAATGAGACCTGTGCGAACTATGTGAACGATGTGATGAATGTTTTATTAGCTGAATTATTTTATTATCTTCAGAAAAGAATTTATAAAGAACTGGTGTTTTCCTTGTACTGAATTCTTCAATACTCGTCAGTTTCTTTTCATTATCATTTGTTTTGGGTGTTTGGACAGTGGCATAAGTTTGTTTACTTGGAAGCAAAATTGCCAATAACGGTAAAAGAAATTTTTGAGTTTTTTTCATAGAATCGGCTCCTTTATTATTTCTTTATATTTATCTGTACATGATGTAAAAAATCCTCCGCACTCTTTTACATATTTACAGCTATTACAAAAACTTAAATATTCTCGTTTCCATTCTGAAATCGATTTATATGCTAAATTATAATACTTTTCAGGTATTAAGCATAATGGAATATTATATATTGATACAGGCATTTCAAATATTTCAAGATAATCAATGGCTTTACATAGGTCAGTCATATAACTTTGTGGATTTATCCATAATTTGTCTGTGTTAAAGAAAGCATTTTCCATTAGCTCTATTCCCATAAAGGCAATATTTGAAACAAATGGCAAGTTTCTTGAAACAAACTCTGCAAAATCCAACATATTTTTATAATTTAAATTTGTAATTACAAACCGCAGTTCTATCGGAACTTTATAAACAGAGATGTCTATTAGATTTTTAATAACTTTATAAAAGTTTTTTTCACCTGTCATTGAATTATGTAAATCATCGTAAGAGGCATATAGCGGAATACATAAATTAACACGCATAGATTTTAAAACAATTTCAGATGGCATTATAGAACCATTAGTTAAAATGGTGATTTTTTCTTTTTTTGTTGCTAAAAATAATTTGTCTATAAGTTTAGATTTTAAGAAAGGTTCTCCACCAGTTATATAGATTTCTTTACAGTTCAATTTTTTTATTTTTGAAATTATATTTTCCACATTAGAATCGTGATCAATAGAATCATCATTTAAATGCTGTGGACACATTATACAATTTTGATTACAGTTTGTTGTAATGAGAAGAGATAAGGTCTTATTTTCAATCCAGTAAATTTCTTTATCAGTCATTAGCCCACATCCAGAAAAGTTTTTGCTCAGCAGTAGAGGCATTTAATATCTTTTCAAATACAAAATCAAACATACTAAGCCTGATTCCGCAATAATCATCATTTGAATATTTATTGATATACCATTCCCTAATTGGATCAGAGAAACAAAGTGATTTATATACACAGTCTATACAATGCTTGTTTTCATAAATATCACCTATTTTCCTTATATATTTTTGAATTTTATCAATTTTTACAAGACAATCATTTTCTTGGATATTTCCCATTTTCCATTCTTTGTCACCCATTTCAGAAATCATTCTTGCTTCATCACTTGGATAAATATCTCCTCGTTGATCAACAATCATACACATTTGACCTAATGCACACGGATTTTGCATATCAACAAAACCATCATTAAAAGCAGAGTAAATTTTTCGAAGCAAAATCACAAAATATTCTTCTTTGATGACAACCCCATCTAGATTTTTCTTTATGATGTAATTTACAGATGCCTTATAATTTTCCATAAAATCTTGAGTTGAATATTTTATAGTTTCATTTTTATATGCAAGACCATAATTATTAAGTGGCCTAAGAAATAATCCTGTAAAACCAAGATTTATATATTCATCTACAATACTTTGCATCTTATGCAGATTGTTATTAGTTATTGTAACTAATGCCGAAGGATATATACCTTTTTCTCTTAAAAGCAATATATTCTTCTTTGTTTCATCAAAAGATGAACTGTATATTGAAGAAGGTCTGTTTTTGTTATGGCAGTCCTTTGATCCATCAATTGAAGTTGATATTTGAATTTCCTGATTCTTAATAAAGTTAATTTCTTTTACAGTTAAAGCTAGTAAATTTGTACAAATAACGTATTGTATTGATTTATGCTTTCTCCTATTCAGATGGTTTATTCGTCTAACAATAAATTTTATGATATCAAAGGCAAGTAATGGTTCACCACCTTGAAATTCAATTTTTATATCTTTGTGTGGCAGAGCAAAAACAAAATCACAAAATTTTATTGCATTTTCAAATGTCATGTTGTTTTCTTCTCTGTAATTCGCTTGACTTGTCACCTGACAATAAATGCAGTTGCAATTACAATTGAGAGTTGGAACAACCATTAAAAGTAAGGCATCATTCATTAAATACGAGTGTTTTGTAAGCTTTTTTGTTTGAATTATTTCGTCTGTATACTTTTTGTCTGATTCATCAACAATGAAAAACTTTTCTTTTAGTTTTTGTTGTATTTCAAGAGAACAAGTATTTGGATTGTTTTGAAAATTTGCGAACTCTCTTTCTGAAATAAAAAGAAATTCCGAACACTCATTTATTAATAAGACTTTTCCATGAGATTTCTTATAATTGTAGGAATAAGTATAGTAGTCGTACATAGACTAATAATCATTTATAGCTCTTGAAAGCATCAAGGCAAATAATTCTATATCGTCTGAAAATTCAAAGAACGGACTTTTTCCAGAATCTTTTCCAATTTCAACTCCATTTGAATATGGAGAAAATGATAAGATTTTATTTAAACGTATTGTTTTGTTTCCTTTAGAACCAGTAAAAATAATTCTCTTATTTGTAAGATACATTTCTCCAGAATCTATTGTCTTATAAACATCTTGAGTTAAACGCTGTGGAACTCCAGAACCAGTTCGAAAATAAACACCCTTGCAGATTTTTATTCTTGTAGAAACTCCTGCATAGCTTACTCGTTGAGTTACAGTACGTAATTCATTCCAATCTATATGAGTTTTAAAATACAATTTTTCACCACGTTGTAATGAAATATCACTATTAATTTCTGGAATTTCACCATTTTCTATAAGCCAATATAAACGGTACTTATCTAACAATTTTTTTGTTGCATCATCTAAGTTAAAATGAACATTTAATTTAGCACCTAATTCACTAAGTTGTTTTTCTTCTTCAGGGGATAAACGCTCATCAGCAATAGCACGATTTAAATAGTCCTTATAAATTTTCATTGCTTCCTGACCATAGATATTTTCAGCAGTTGAATCTGAAAGTTGTAATGTTGCCTGAATTTTATTAAGATTTTGTTCTTCACTATCAGATAATTCTCCATCGCTTATTGCCCGTTGAACACTGTTTCTAAAGACTTCTTCGCCTTTATCTTTTATTACAGTATTGAAAATTTCTTTAGCCTTATCTAATGGAATATGGAGGTCTTTACGTATTGATTCCAATTCAGATTTTTCTTCATTAGTAATAATACCGTCATTAATTGCATAGGTAACATGTTGCTTAAAAATCTCAGTGGTTAATTTATCTAAGGTTTCTTTGAGCCAATCATTTTGAATATTGAATAACCGCTTTACATGTGCAATATTTCGCAATTCTTCATCTGAAAGCCTTGCATCTTTTAAAGATTCTACAAGAATTTTATAAAAGATTCCTTGAAAAAACAGATCATAATCAGAAATCTTTTTTATATGATATTTTGCTACTAAATCGGACAAAATTGTTGTGGTAATATTTGTATAATGATTTTCATTATCTGCGAATAAATTTGTTATTTCTCTTTTGAAATTTTCTTTCACAGGTATTTTAAATAATTTCTGAAAATATGAAAAATAATGAGTATAAATAATTTTCTTTTTTAAAGAACGGATTCATTTCTGATAGATTAAATTGTTTTTCTTTATAATCGATGATTGTTTGTATATAATTTTGAAGAATGGAATTTGAATCATTCTCAATAATATATTTTCCTTTCCCATTTATTATATATTCAATTTCATTGTTTTTATTATTCTTTACAATTTCAACATTTTTAATTTCATCGACTTTTATTTCTTTTTTTCCAACATAAAGTGAATTATTCTCAAATTTGTATACATGATTTATTGCAATGAAATTCCTAATATATATGGTTTCGAAGTATATAAATAGCCCGAATTTCGAGTTTTAGTAAAAATTTACAAAAAAAGCGTAAACCTTTAAAATTTGTTTTGCCCAACAAAAAAATCAAAGGGATACGCTTATGTATGAACAAATTTTATCTTTAGTAACTTTATTTTTCAAGAG
>JAFZLJ010000129.1 GCA_017551545.1 Treponema sp.
ATATTTGCAACCAAAAGAAATCCGTTTATAAACATAAAGATTTATATAGTTTTTCCATCTTTGTTTCACGTGAAACATATACAAAACAAAACAGCTTATCATTTACCTAAAACATCACATATTAAAATATATAATTTATCACGCTCAAAAATAATTTTTTCAACACTATTCACACAACGCACTAATTCGGTTTTTCCTGGATTGTCACATTGTTACATTCTTCGTAATGGCAGCCTAGCTCTCTGTTTCACGTGAAACAAAAGTTATCCACAATGTGAATAAAATGTGCATAACTTTTATAACTAACAAACGGTAGATAACAAAATTGATTTAAACAAAAAAAACCAGCCGAATTAATCCAGCTGGTTTTCTTGCCTAATGAATATTTAGAACCCCTAAACTATTTTGTAATAGTTCTCCCTTTTCTTATAGTTTCATTATTAAACATATTTCCTTGTTTGTCAACATAAATTTAACATTTTTTCTAACTAACAGTCGTTAGTTATATTTATAACTTACTATCGGTAGTTATTCTATTTAATTGACAAATTTAACTGTATGTATTTATAATGAAAATCTCGGAGGTATAAAAATGAAAAAAGTAAAATTATTGTTTATTGCTTGTCTTCTTGGAGCAGCTTTTGCATTTACATCATGTCAATCTTCTGCAACAGTTCAAAAAGACAGTGTTGGTCAAATTCCTTTATCAAATTCAAACTATGAAATTTTGGGTAGATTAAAAGTTGTTGAAGAAAATACGGTCTTTATTGGTTTTGGAGCACCTTTGAAATACAGTGTATATTATAAGCTTTTAGAGGAAGCACAGAAAACATATCCGGAAGCAGATGATGTTGTAAATATAACTGTAGATTTTGAAGGCCAAACAGCTCTTGGATTTCAAAAAGGAACCTTTACAACAACAGCGATTATTATAAAATATAAATAAAAAAAGAGCCGTTCCAATGAAGTGCACCCCTAAAGTTGGACAAATAAAGTTCAATTTTAGGAGGTGCATTTTTTATGTCTAAATACTCAAATGAGTTCAAGATAAAAGTTGTAAATGCATATTTATTAGGAGAAGGAGGAGCAGGAACAATTGCAAACAAATACAAAGTTGCAAGGACCTGTATTCAGCAATGGGTAGCTCAATATAAACTAGGTGGAAAATTTACTGAACCAACTAGACATTTTAGCGGAGAATTTAAGCTAAAAGTGTTAAACTATCAGCAAGAGCATCATCTTTCAGATATGCAAACAGCTTTGATTTTTGGAATAACAAATCACGGAACAATCTGTTCGTGGCGAAAGAAGTATATTACCGGTGGTAAAGAAGCTCTGTTTAAGAAACAAGGCAGGTATTCAAAAATGCCAAAGAAAAGTTTAATACCAAATAAACCAAGAGAAGAATGGACAAAAGACGAAGAACTAGCTTATCTTCGCATGGAGAATGAATACTTAAAAAAATATCTGGCCTTAGTTCAGGAAGACGACAAAAAGAAACAGCAGCAGAAAAAAGACAGAGAAAAGTCGAAGCTGTCAGAGAACTAAGGTCAAAATACAATGTTTCAGATCTAACAAAACTTACTGGTTTGCCAAGAAGCTCATTCTATTACTCTGATACTCATCCGAAACATGATAATCACCAAGAAGAGCGAGAACTTGTCCAGCAGATTTATCACGAGAATAAAGGCCGTTATGGCTACAGAAGGATTACTTTAGAGTTCAGAAACAGAGGTTTGACAACTAATCACAAAGTAATTCAGAAACTGATGCATGAAGAACACATTGTATGTAAAGTTCGTCAGCATAAATATAATTCCTATAAAGGTCAGATAGGCAAAGTTGCTCCTAATCTTTTGCAGCGGGATTTCAGTACAACAAAACCTAATGAAAAATGGGTTACGGATGTTACACAGTTTAATCTGTTTGGAACAAAGCTTTATCTGTCTCCGATTCTTGATTTACATGATCAGTCATTAGTCAGCTGGAATCTTTCTGACTGCCCTAATTATGCTCAGACAGTTGATATGCTTGAGAAGGCTTTTGCACAAATCCCTGATGGAACAAATCTGATTCTGCATTCTGATCAGGGCTGGCAGTACCAGATGTATGACTATCAGAGACGTCTGAAAGAAAAGGGAATCAGACAGAGTATGTCACGCAAAGGCAACTGTCTTGATAATTCAGTGATGGAGAATTTCTTTGGATTATTAAAGTCAGAGCTTTTATATTTACATGAGTTTGAATCTGTCGAGCATTTCAAAAAAGAATTAATTGAATATTTGACTTGGTACAACGAAAAGAGAATTAAGGTTAAATTAAAAGGACTGACCCCTTTACAATTTAGGAATCAGTCCTTAAAATCAGCCTAGTTAAAGTGTCCAATAATTGGGGTGCACTTCACCAAAAGAACGGCTCTTTTTTAAGTAAGGTAAACCTAAAAATTGCTTTCGCAATTTTTTTAACGGTTTGCTATTTATTAGAGCCCGCCAGCGGGCTCTCTCACATCATCATCCTTATCCTGGACCTTATCGATACCTACAATGTAATCTGGCTCGGTAACGCGGACAACGTTTACGCCGGAAGCTCCACTGCCCTGCTCTTTAATATCAGTTGCTTTAAATCGTAGTGCTTTTCCCTGGCTTGTCATGCAGACAACTTCGTCTTTGTCTTTAACGTTGAGGGCACCAATAATTTCACCCTTGCCTTCGGTGTTTCCAAAGATTCTCTGACCGCCAGTACCGCGTCCATGAACTGAATACAAATCGAATGAAATACGCTTTCCAACACCCTTCTCGGTAATAAGAATCATGTTTGCATCTTTTTCAACTTTTACAGCAGAAGCAATTTCATCGCCTTCGCTAAGCTTCATTCCCTTTATACCGCAGCTTGCACGGCCCATGCAGCGAACAGAATCTTCTGTAATTCTAAGTGCCTTACCACGTCGGCTTATGAGCATAACTTCAGACTTGCCGTCTGTTGCAATTGCGCTAATGAGCTTGTCACCATCGTTGAGCTTTATACCAATAATTCCG
>JAFZLJ010000130.1 GCA_017551545.1 Treponema sp.
ATATCACCACTATCTTCAAGACGACGAATAATAGATACAATCTTCTGCTGAGACTCTTCAACATCCTTCAAGCGGACAGGTCCCATGAATTCCATATCTTCCTTAAGCATACTTGCGGCACGCTTAGACATGTTACTGAAGATTTTATCCTGAACTTCGGTATCAACAGATTTAAGCGCTTTTGCGAGTTCCTGCTGATCGACATCGCGGAGTACCTTCTGAATAGCACGGTTGTCGAGCATAACGATATCTTCGAATACGAACATTCGCTTTTTGATTTCCTCGGCAAGATCCGGATCGTCTTCTTCCAGAGATTCGATAATTGACTTTTCAGAAGAACGGTCAACAAGGTTCAGGATTTCTACGATTGCTTCAACACCACCGGCAGCAGTATAGTCTTCTGAAGACAGAGTTGAAAGCTTCTTTTCCAATACTCGTTCTACTTCACGCAAAACTTCAGGAGATGTACGGTCCATGGTTGCAAGACGCTTTGAAACTTCGGCCTGCATTTCTTCCGGAAGGTTCTGCAGAATTACGGCAGCTTTTCCAGGTTCCAGGTAAGCAAGAATCAAGGCAATTGTCTGCGGATATTCCTGCTGAATAAAGTTGAGCAAATGAGCAGGGTCTGTACGGCGGATAAAATCGAACGGACGAACCTGGAGGGATGAGGTAAGTCTGTTGATAATATCGATAGCCTTTTGAGAACCCAATGATTTTTCGAGGAGCTCGCGGGCATAATCAATACCACCAGTGGTGATAAAGTTCTGAGCATTCATGAGCTCC
This sequence comes from Treponema sp., assembly GCA_017551545.1. GTDB lineage: Bacteria > Spirochaetota > Spirochaetia > Treponematales > Treponemataceae > Treponema_D. The sequence continues at coordinate 784 of JAFZLJ010000130.1, forward strand.
TGGAATTCTTCAAGTACGGCATCCTTAAAATCAGGGTTTACTTTTTCCTGGCGTGCAATTTCAAAAGTAAGGGTTTCTACTTCATCTTCGCGAAGGTGCTTCATGATTTCGGCAGAAACTTCTGGTCCAAGCGAAATTAAGAAAATAGCGGCTTTCTGGCGACCAGTTAAACTTTTATAATCCTTTTGATTTTTCTTTGAGGATGAACCACTGCCCGCAGGCTTGAGGCTACCAGGCTTTGGTACAGGCTTAGGATTTGAACCTTTTGGTTTGTCTGCGGTTGTTAAATCTTCGTCAGCCATTTTATTCCTCCATCAACCAAGTTCTAATGAGCATTGCAACATCTTCAGGATGCTCTTTTGCCATAGTAATAGCATTTTCCTGGAGTTCCATACGTCTTGTCTCTTCGACAGACATTGTAACTTCCATACCTTCGTCTTTTGCATCCCAAAGAGCGCGTTCGCGTGCTGCCTGTTGTTCTGCAAGAAGTCGTGCTTCTCTTTCGCGGCGGCGGCGTTCAATTTCTTTACTGATAACACGGAACAGAATGAAGCCAAGAAGAACAACAACAACTGCAATAAGAATAAGAACAATCATTCTCTGACGCTGGATTCTTGCAAAGTAAGCTGCATCCTCGTCTGCATGTTCCTTGTCGCGGTCGTATGCCATGTTTGTTACAACTACAGTATCACCACGGCTTCTGTTATAACCAATTGCACCCTGAATAGAGCGTTCTGCATCTGCAAGCTCGTTTGGAGTAAGAGCAGTATATTCTCGTTTAAGAGAACCGTCTTCTTCGTTTACAATAGGCTTTCCGTTTTTATCTTTGAGCAACTTCCACTTACCGTCAAGGTTTACAGAAACTGCAATTTTGTCGATTTTTGGTGCAGAGATTTCTTCTGTCTGCTTTGTATTAAGTGCATGGTTTACAGTCTTTCCTGTTTCAGTAGATTTACCGATTACATTAGACATATCTGAGTATACAGGCGGGGTCTGGCCTTCGGTTCCGGCAGGTCCTTCAGGATTATATCCGGTTCCCTGCCATTCTTTTACTACTGTCTGTTCACTTACAGGAAGTGTATCACGCAATTCTGAATCGTCATAAGGAGTATCAGGGTTATCTTCCTTGATTACAATAGGACTGTACTCTGTTGATGTACTTGTACGCTGCGAGGTATCCATTTCAATTGTAACAACCATATCACGACAGCGGTCCTGACCATAAGTATTCTGGAAAAGATTTAAGATTTTAGCACGGATTTCGGTAGCATATTTGAGCTTAAACTTTTCTGTTTTTTCCGTGATTGTAAGACGGTCATATTCAGCCATACCTTCAAAATCATTAATCTGATTTCCTTCGGTATCGGTGATGATAAGATATTCTTCTTTAAGGCCTTCTACAGCAGACAGAATAAGGCGCTGAATACCCTGAATTCGTTTTTTATCTGTCATGAGTGTACTTGATGGGGTCGTTTTCAAGATAACACTGGCAGATACAGGGGCCTGGTCTGCGGCAAAGAGCTGCTTTTCAGGAAGAACAATATTTACATCAGCCATCTGTACGTCACTTATGGCTTCAATATGTGCTTTAAGCTGCTTTTGAATCGTATTTTTAAGCTTTACATTCTGATCCGAATCTGTAGTAGACCAGCTTCTGTCATAAAAACCGGCCCATGGATCAATTGAAGAAGGAACAAGATTTTCGCTAATAAGGATTTCACGCATACGGCGGGCAGTTTCATCATCGGCTACAGAAATATAACCGTTTGAATCAGCAGATGCAGAAACATTTTCCTGAGAAATCCTATCCAAGATTTTTGTAAGCGAAGTGCTTTCTGTAACAGGGGCATTAAAAAGTCGTACAGTTGTAGGTTTAGAAGAAACCCGGGCAGCAAGTATGATTGCCACAATAACTACAACGACAATGCCTATTAATATGACTTTTTGTATTGGCTTCCACTTGGACCACATGTCCTTAAGCTTGCCAAACACTTTTTTAAGCCATTCGTTCATCAGACCCCTCCCTTGAACGAATCAATGCAAATTTATACTAAATTTAATTAATTATATCATAGGAGAGAATAATTCGCAAGAAGATTTTTAAAAATTAACGAACAGTAGTAAGTTCGCTCCAACCGGAAACAAGACGGTCAATTACAGTCTGTGCAAGGCTAAGACTCATTCGTGCCTTCTGCATTGCAATAGTAACATCTGCAACATCAACACTTTCCGGGTCTGTGATTACCTGTTCCTGAAGCTTTGTAACATCCATCTGCTGAGTGTTTACAGTATTAACAGCATCAAGAAGATAATCTGCAAAAGACAAAGTTCCGTCTTTCTGAGTTGTATGAAGTAAAGAAGTTTTATCTGTATTCTGAGTTAAAGAAACAACTGAACCAGTGCCATAATGAGCAGCATCTGTTCGAGTCATCTGTAATGTTCCGAATTCTGGTATTTTCATTTTTCCCCTCTTGGTCTAATTATGGATGATAAAACCTGATTTGTCAAATCCAAGTAAGTAAACCTAAAAATTGCTTTCGCAATTTTTTTAACGGTTTGCTATTGAACACCGCCCGCCAGCGGGCTTACACATGAGCAATCTGCAATGCTGCGGTAAACATATCCTTTGCACCATCAATTACTGTAGCGTTTGCTTCGTATGCGCGTGAAGCAGAAATCAAATCTACCATTTCGTTTACGATGTTTACGTTTGGATATTCTACATAACCTGCGTGTGGACCTGTCTGAATTGCATCAGGGTGAGTTGGATCATATACAAGGCGTCCTTCTGATGTATCCTTTACAATTTCCATTACCTTTACACCTTTTCCAGGACCATTGTCCAAAGATGAAGGAACAAAAGGACTGTTCCACTGAGGATTAGAGTCACTAACAGGGCTCATAACTACAGTAGATTTTTTGAATGCACCACCCTCCTGTGTTCGGGTTGTAGATGCATTTGCAATATTATCAGAAATTACGTCGCTTCTAAGTCTTTCGGCAGCCATACCTGTAGCTGCAATATTTATACTGGTGAACATTCCCATAGTCGTTTCTCCTTATCTACACATTACTTCTTCATTGCAACATTAACCTGGTCGAATTCAAAGCTTGTAAGCTGTGTGAGGAGTCTGTACTGCATCTGAATCTGAAGGATGTTGTTTGCTTCTGTTTCGGCATCAACGTTGTTTCCGTTTGCCTTGGCAGTTGTAGTGTAATCTACTACTCTTCTTGGTTCTACGTCACGGTAATCATAAGGAGTATTAATCTGAATGTGACGGCTGTCTGTAGTAGTAAGCTTAAAGGAATCTTTTGCGATCTGTTCCGATTCAAGAGCACTTTTGAGCTCTGATTCGAAATTAACAACTGAGCGTTTGAAATTAGGAACTTCGCTGTTTGCAAGGTTGTTTGCGCTAACCTGATAACGCAGTGAAGTTACATCCAATTCACGCTGCAACAAGTCGATTGAGCGTGTAAAACTGTTCATTTCTTGCCTCCTGAAAAATTGTTTACATCTAGTTGATTTTCGGAAAATGGAAAAAATAGTTTAGTAAAAAAAAAATAAACATGTGAAAAAAATACAAGCTACTCCCGTGGGAATCTGGTCCCGGCTGCGGGCTGAGCTTGTTATCATAGAAATCCTGCGGTTTGCTTTGCAAATCCTCGGATTCCTTCTATGCCGCCGGCACAACTCAGAAGCATCCGTGCCCATATTCCCACTCCGTAGCTTGTATTTTTTTAAGCGTATTTTTTTATTGTGCAATTGATTTTTTAAGTTTCCGAAAATCACTGGATGTAATTTTAGCCCGGATAACGTCATTGCGAGCGGAGCGTGGCAATCCAGAATTAGGAAAAAAATACTTGCTTTCTGAAATAAACTAGTGTAAAATACCTATGCTAAACGTTAATCACTAATATCTATTCAAAAAATCAAAAAATCCAAAAACATTAAAAAAAATTACGCGAAATTTGCAGAATTTGCTAAGAAATTTTTAAATTCTGCCGATAATTTTGTGCTTTTTTTCGTGCTTTATGCCGAAAATATAAATTGGAGAAGTAGTAGTTTTATGAAGTCAAAAGCTGTTGTTTTGACATCATCATTGTTCTCATTATGTGTTGCAGTCTTTTTGCTAACTGCCTGCAAAGATAATGTTTACACAATGCTGGATGATTACAACAGTCATTATGAACCGGCAACTAATATGGATATTGTAATTAATCCAGGCGACAGTGGTTTTAGAGAAGAGTTTATGCTTGATCCAACCTACTTTGTCAGCTCTGAAGGTTCAATCAATGTTGCAGCTCCATACAATTGCAGGTCATATGAATGGTCATTTTATAAAATTATATACCATCAACAGGGTGGACAAAGTTATATTTACTCTACCCTTGTTGATATTACCGCAGGCCTTGATTTTTATTCTGGCTTCGGTACAGACAAACGGGAGTTTCGGGCTTATGTTCCAAAATCACGTATAAGTGCAGAAGAACCTTTAATACCCGGAACTTATATTCTTCATTTAAAGGTAATAGGAAATAACGGAATAGAATACAAGGACTGGTGTTCTATTGTTATTTATGACCAAGTCTACGGACAAGAATCATTCTTCAAGGAGGATTAATATGAAAACAAAAACACTTAGGAATCATCTGTTTATTATGATTTCTCTACTTGCACTTGCTTTTGTATCTTGTAATCAAAATGCTACAGGAACATTTACCGGAAGCAACAAGCAGCCTTTAAACATCACCGTAGCACCAAACGAAATGATTAAATTCACTAAAAATGGTGCCGGACGAACTATTGCAGCAGATCCTTTCAGCGCAAGTGACCTTACATTTTATTTGTGGGGTACTGCACAGAGTGGACAGAATCTTGCACCAAAAAATGTAACAGTTACATCATCTGACGGAGTTGTTGGTAAAGTAATTCTTGATATTGACTGTTACAACTGGTCTTTAACACTCGCCGCCTGTGAAACAAGTCAAGGTGCTACACCTTCTATCGACACTGTTTTACAGAATGCAGTATTAATTGGTTATGCTAATGTAGATATGATGTTTACTAACAGCATTAAATTTACATTAACACCAAAAGGGCTCAGCAAGAATGGTGGAGTCGACCTTACACTTCAGCTGGAAACTGGTGAAAATCCAATGATAATTCCAGATGGCTACATAGCAAATGCATATATCTATGACATTACAACTGGTGAAAAAATATTAGGTTCAGAAAGTGAAGATCTTAGTCAGACAATCAGCAGCTTTACAACAGCACATAACTATAAGGCAAATGAAGCAGAAATTGCACCAGGTACCTATTCATTCCAGGTTGAATTCACAAAAAATGATGATTTGCGTAAATATATATGGAATGATACTATCATTATTCTTCCAGGAAAAACTGTTACACAAACAATTACAATTCCTAACCTTATTGGTAAAAAACCTGACACTCCTGATGATTTTACTGTTGAATTCAATAAAACAGGAAGCTCTGGCACTGCAATTGCAGAAGAATCAGATTATCCAGACAAATATGTTGCACACTTTACATGGGATGGAACTGATGTAAAAACAGAAATGAACTTTGCACTTGAAATTGCAGAATTAGCTGATACAGCAGCTGTTGAAGCACTTATAGCAGCTCCTGTTGATGATGATAGTTCATTCGAAGCTCTCTGGGATGGTACAGGAACAACAGTTGAAAAGTATACTTTTGATTATCTTAATGATATCAGAGCTGATCAGCGATTCTTCAAAGACGGTTCATTGTTTGCAAACAACAGCTGGGTAGACCTTTATCTTGAACTTGGTAAACGTTATATTGCCCGTCTCTACTCTGAAAACAATGCAGGATATTCAGAAGATGCTGCTTATCTTACAATTCTACCGGTAGAAGATGGTGCTGAATTAACAACAATCAACCGCTTTAGAGTACAATACTGGACTCAGGGTGGTACCTGGAACGCAGGAGCAACACATGGTACAGAACCAGATGGCAGTGACATGGACAAAATTGTTTACTGGAGCCAAAGTGATATTCCTTATGATGTATTAAATCCAGTGGCCACTACAATAACTAATGGCGTTGGTTATGGCACAAATGCCCAGCCTTACCTCTACCAGGGCCCTGCTTCTTGGATTTACTGGATTGAAAACCTTGATTCTGGAACAAAATATCCTGATGCAACAGGTACAACATATAATCCTGTTGATTATGAAGGTTTTGAAAATCTTAATCTTTATGCTTCATATTCACGAGAAGGTGATATTGAAGTTTATAACGACCTTGATTATGACATTCTTAAAGCATGGGTAAGCGCCTTTGGAATTGCCGCTTCTGATGCGGTTGATGCAGGTGTAAGCAAGACTTCTACAAATATTGTTTCTAAAGGTTCTCTTACAGACCCTACAGCAACAACTGTTTCAGTAGCTCTTCCAGATAGCGTTGACTGGAAATATGATAAGGTTTCTTTGAAAATCAGCTATGCAAAGAAAACTTATTTCAACAAAACTCAGGTAGGTGTTGCTAATCCTGAAGCAAATACATTTGATATTGTATTGACTAACTTACCAACCGGTTATGTTTACAACTGTCTTATTACAGCACAGTATCAGATGACAACTGTAAGTTATCCATTCACAGTTTATCTTACAGACTAGTCTGGATTGCTTCGCTTCGCTCGCAATGACGAGGCGTTAAAAACAAAAAAATACCTTCCACATTTTAGTGGAAGGTATTTTTTTTTGTTTTCATTATGTTTTTTTAATTGTCTTGTTTTACATAAGGAATAACTAATTGATTTCCTGATGAACCTGCAGCAGAAGAATAAGTATTATTATCAGCATTATAGTTATAGACTGAAGAACCGACATCTGTGGCATGCATTGTTTCGCTAAAGAAATTTGAACTAATACCTTCAAATACCTTTATTTCTGACATTGAATCTGCATATGGTAATTCTATTGTAGGTTGTTTTATGCTCTTAATTGAAAAGTTCTCTAAATCAACTGTAACTATGCGGCTTACCCATTTGTAGCGGACGATATCATCAGTATCTATATAGAAACAATAACCTTCATCTAAGAATACCAGACGCTTTGGTTTAAGGGCAGCAATTTTAGCAGGACCAAATAATCTTGTTTCTGAAAGAGAATCATTCGGGCAATAAATTTTATAATTATAAGCATGAAGCGGGATAGCATTTAAGTCACCTGCAGCCCCATTTTGTATGGCAATATATTTATCCATTAAATTCTGATAGCTGTATGCAAGATAATCATTCTGATTTTTTGATTGATAAAGAGGAGCATTTCCATCGTTATAAACACTAAGACGACCGCTTTGTTTTAAATCTATAACATCTGTTGAAAAACCAAGCTGGCTGATTTGCTTGCCATCTTCTTTTATTCTTATAATTCCACCATAAGAATAATAATCAGCGCGGTCATACAGATTATTGTAATTAAAGAATAAATAAATGTACCCTTCCTGATAAAGCATATCAGAAAAATACATATTATCATCAGAATTAAAATCGTAACCCGATTCGTTGTTATTAATTATGCAACCTTTTATATCCAACTCGACAGAAGGATAATTTTCGGCAGTTGAAATTATAATATCATTTCCCGATATTGAAAACTTTCTCTTTGTATAATAATAGTGTCTGTTGAATTCACTGTCTTTAATCATATAGAAGAAATAAAAACAATTATCATAGGCTTGAACAAAAAGTATTTCTAAATCATCACTACCAGTATATTGAAGAATTTCTTTTTCAGTTCCCAAATATTGTGCTACTTCATCAATCGTAGAAATTACAAAATAAGTATCGTTTTCGATATAAGTATAATATATATATCCTGTTGATATGTCGGAAATAATTTGTTCTATATCTTTGAAATCAGTACTTTGTTTTAGACAGATTTCTGTAAAATCACTCTTATTCGATTTTAACCATTTTTCACCTTCATCGTTATAAGTAATTGCATAGACATATCCATCAGAATCAAAACAGTAATCAGTTACTTTTGCAAAATTTGGATTACCATAAGAAGCAATATAACCGTCTGCATAATCGCTAAGGAAATAATCATAGCCGAAATCCTCTAGAGGCCTTCCTAACATAAATTGTGTTGTTGGAATATTACTATTTGGATAAACAACAGGAATTACATTATTTCCTTTATAGTTTTGTTCAAGAATAGCAAAATCACCACTGAAAACTTCATAGAATGCTTCGTCGTCTGCAACATATGTATATGCCTTCGAACCTTTTTCTGTTGCTTCACTTGTAGATCCAAAATAACCAGAACCAATTGTTTTGAAAGCTAAACAATCAGGATTGTCTTCTTCAATATCCATCAGTTTAACATCTGTAACTGTAAAGGTTTCTAAGTCTATGGTAACGGCTCTGTTTACTTTTTTATAGCGCCATATATCGTTGCTTGTATAGAAAAAATAACCTGAATCGGAAATAACAAGACGTTTTGGTCTTATTGCAAGGTTTTTTCCTGCGCCAAAAAACTGTTCTTTAGTATTTATGCTGTCCGGACTATAAAGATTTATAAAACCTCCGAATGGAATATTTGCACCATTTCCACTTAATGCAGTTTGTTTATCTACAAGATCCTGGTAGCTGTAAATAAGATAATCATTCGGTGTTTTTGACTGATAAAGGAAGTCTGTAGTGTTAGCTTCGACAACATGAACCCTTCCCTGCTGTTTCATATCCAACGGAGTAATGCTTGTATCGATTGAATTAATCTGAACAGAATCAGTCCTTACATCAAATCTAATGATACCACCATAGGAATATAAATCATTACGACTCGTAAAACTATCTACTCTATACTCTTGTTTTTTTTCTGTTCTGGAATAGTCTCCAACATATTCATATTGATATGGTAAATATACAAATCCTTCTCGAGCAATTAGATCGGTAAAAGTAAGAAAATAATCTTTATTATAATTATAATCAGTTTCATTATTATTTTTAATCACCTCTTTGCCATTAAATGGAATTGTAGAATAAGTTGGTAATGATAATTCCAATTGAGTGCCTGTTGAAATTATTACTTTAGAAAGACGATAATCAGCGGCATTTCCTCCTGAACCCATTTCTCTAGATTGATATAAAATCCACATAATATCATTATCAACAGCTATTCTTTTAATTGTGGCATCAGAGTAATTTGAAATGTTTACACCAAGTATTGACCATATACTACTACCCGACCAGGAATAATCTGTACCAACTTTCTTTATACTTTGACCAGCAGCAGAATCATCACAATAAAGATAAACATCACCTGAGGTTAAATCTGCAAAAACCTTGATATTTTCAATATCACCTTCGCTGTTATTTAAAATAATTGTCTGGAAACCTTGTTTATTTGATTCAAGCCATGCTTCTTTAAAATATCCTTGGGTAGGATCATGCCAGGTTATTACATAAACGTTACCTTCTTTATCAAAACAATAATCACTTGCGTTTTCGAAATCTGGTTTTTCATTGCTGGAAATTCTTGCGGTTGGAGAATCGCGTAAAAAGTAATCTACATGATCATTTCCTTGAAGGAAAACTTTATCATTATACCTTGGAATCATATATTTTGTACAAGGAACAGAATACTGAATCATCTTCAGGGTAATTTCAATAATGTTTTCACCACCTTTTACAGTTACAGGGTCAGAAGTTCCACTTCCAAATTCAATATCTTCAAGATAAAGTGAAATATTTGCATAGGCAGCAGCTTTTACTGGAACATTATTAAAAACAAAAGTAAGCTTTGGTTGTGATCTATCTGCAAAGCTCTGATAATCTACATCAAACAATTTGTCATTTACATAAAGTTCAACCTTTGCAGTTATAAGTGCTGAACTATAAGAAACACCGGCTCTTGCGGCGACGTTTCTGCATACATCTTCGGGTAAATCGAATGAAATGTCTGCACCATTCTTAAAAGAAAGAAAATCTGAACACGAGCTTAATCCAAGAATTAAAAGAACTATTGGAATTAAGAAAAAAGGTCTTTTGTTTTTCATATAAACCTCTCTGATAAATTAAAATTAATCACTGTATTATTATACCCTTCTTTCCGGCTTTTTGTAGTCCTGGTCGCGGATGGCGGGAAAGTCGGATTTTGCGCAATATTTAATATTTATTTGGCCATTGGACTCGTCTATTTTGTAGATTGAAAACTGATCATAATTTTGGACGAGCCAATTGTCATATTCTGTCCAGGATTCAAACGTTTGTTCCATTGTTTAGTCCTTCTAAAACCGGGATTTCTTTTTTCTCTGGAATAACATAAATAAAAATCAGGCTGCTTACTAAAAGCAGATATGGATACAAAAGGAACGGCATAATATCAAAAGCTGTAACTGCTGCTCCAAGTGACTGAGCGGCACTAATTGCTACAAGCATCTGTGCACCATATGGAATAACTCCCTGGAAAACACATGAGAATGTATCCAGAATAGAAGCAGCTTTTTTGTTTGAAATGCCGTATGTCTGAGCCATTTGTACTGCAATAGGGTTTGCCATTACAATTGCTACAGTGTTGTTTGCTGTTGCAATATCCATAGCTCCAACTAAAAGACCCATTCCAAGCTGGCCGTTTTTCTTGCCTTTGAAAATTTTCTGAATTCCGTTCAACAATGCTGTAAATCCGCCGTGGGCAGAAATGAGTGCACAAATTGCAGAAACAAGAATTGCAACCATTGTTGTTTCAAACATTCCGGCTGCTCCTGCACCCATGTTCGAAAGAAGGTTAACTGCCTGTATTGAACCTGTTGCAAGCATGATAATTGCACCAGAGAAAATACCAATCAGTAAAACTAAGAATACATTAATTCCGGAAATACCGCAGACAAGAACAAGAACATAAGGAATTATCTGAACAAGATTATAATCATTCTGGATTGTTCCCGAAACTTTATAACGCAAAGAAATAATGAGGATTATAATTATAGTTGCAACTGCAGCAGGAAGTGCAATCCAGAAGTTTTTGCGGAACTTATCTTTCATGGCACAACCCTGACCGTTACAAGCGGCAATTGTTGTATCAGAAATAAATGAAAGGTTATCGCCGAACATAGCACCGCCCATTACAGAGCCTACACACAAAGGAATGCCAAGACCTGAAGTTTGAGCAACTGCAACAGCAATTGGAGTTACCAAAGTAATTGTTCCAACACTTGTTCCCATTGCAATAGAAACAAAGCAGCTTACAATAAACAAAACTACAGCAGCAAACTGTGCAGGAATTATTGAAAGCATAAAATATGCAACGCTCGATGCAGAAGAACGACCTACAACACCTACAAACATTCCGGCAACAAGGAAAATTAAAATCATTGTGATGATATTTTTGTCGCCAACGCCTTTTCCCATGAGGGCAAGTTTCTGATCAAACTTAAGTTCCTTGTTCTGAAGACAGGCTACACAAAGTGCAATTAAAAATACAACAACAATCGGGATATTATAAAAGCCCATTGGGATTTTGAGGACATATTCAAAAACAATTCCAAGTCCTAAATATAATACAAGGAATACTCCGATTGGGATTAAAGCCAGTGGATTTGATTTATCTTCCATAATCTACTCCAATACAGCACCTTTGTCGGCTGATGAAACAAGTTTTGCATAACGTGCAAGGTAGCCGGTCTTAACCTTTGGTTCAGGGCATACCCAGGCTGCACGTCTTTTTGAAAGTTCTTCTTCGCTGACTTCAAGTGTGATTTTATATGCGTTAATATCAATTGTAATATTGTCGCCTTCGTTTACAAGAGCAATAGGACCGCCGACAGCTGCTTCAGGAGAACAGTGTCCAAGAGAAGCTCCTCTGGTTGCACCACTGAATCGGCCGTCTGTAATAAGAACTACATCTTTATCTAGTCCCTGTCCTGCAAGTGCTGCTGTTACTGCAAGCATTTCGCGCATACCAGGGCCGCCTTTTGGTCCTTCGTAACGGATTACTACAACATCACCCTTGTTGATTTTTCTTCCCTGTACTGCAGCCATTGCTTCCGACTCATCATTAAATACGCGTGCGGGACCTGTATGCTTCATAAGTTCTTTTGCACAGGCAGAGCGTTTTACTACAGTTCCGTTTGGAGCAAGGTTACCGAACAGAATTGCAAGTCCGCCGTTATCGCTGAATGGATTTTCTATAGGACGGATTGTCTGAGGATCGCGGTTCACTACTCCCTTAATATTTTCTGCTATAGTTTTTCCTGTTACTGTAATAAGAGAAGTGTCAATCAGATTCTTTTTAGCAAGCTCTGCAAGAACAGCCTGTACTCCACCCGCCTCGTCTAACTGGCACATAAAAGTATGACCAGCCGGAGCCAGATGACAAAGGTTTGGTGTTCTGTTTGAAATTTCATTTACATCGTGAAGATCAATTTCCAATCCTGCTTCTTTTGCAATTGCAGGAACATGAAGCATTGTATTACTTGAACAGCCAAGTGCCATATCGGCAGCAAGAGCGTTTATAAAATTCTGTTTTGTAAACATGCGGCGGGCAGTAATTCCCTTGTTGAACATGTCCATAACTGCCATACCGGCTTTTTTAGCAAGAGCAATGCGGCGGCCAGTTACTGCAGGAATTGTTCCGTTACCAGGAAGACCAAGTCCTATTGCTTCTGTAAGACAGTTCATTGAATTAGCTGTGAACATGCCGGAACAGGCACCACAACCAGGACAGGCAACTTCTTCGAGCTGCTCAAGCTGTGCTTCGTTGATTCGTCCGCTTGCAACAGCGCCTACTGCTTCAAACATATCGCTTAAAGAAAGATTGCGGCCTGCATAAGGATTTGTTTCATCTGCACCCGGAATGCGGCCTGGCATCATTGGTCCACCTGAACAGAAAACTGTAGGGAGGTCCAGACGGGCTGCTGCCATGAGCATACCCGGTACAATTTTGTCGCAGTTAGGAATCATAACAAGAGCGTCGAACTGATGAGCCTTTGTCATACATTCAATTGAATCTGCAATAAGCTCACGGGTTACGAGTGAATACTTCATTCCTTCATGACCCATTGCAATACCGTCGCATACACCAATTGCAGGAAACTCTACAGGAGTTCCTCCAGCCATGCGTATTCCATCCTTTACTGCCTGAGCAATTCGGTCAAGCTCTATATGTCCCGGAATTATTTCGTTTTTAGCACAACAAACGCCAACAAGTGGTTTGTCCAATTCTTCTTTTGTGTAGCCCATTGCATAAAACAATGAACGATGTGGGGCGCGTTCTATGCCCTTTTTTGCATTGTCACTTTTCATAAAATGCCTCTTTGTATGAGATGTCCGGGTCAAGCCCGAACATGACATTGTGTCATTGTCGGGCTTGACCCGACAATCTCTATTTGATATCTCTAATTATAAGCTTGATCAATGTATCATTCTTACTACTTATACTCTTTTTCTGTTCTATCATTGCTTCGTGCGAAAGATCTATGCGCGAATATTCACATACAGTTTTTCCATATGCCGAAAGCGTAGATGCATTTGGAGCTTCGCAGGCAAACACAACATTACGGTTACTTACATAAAGTTTAAAGAATTCCATAAACTCGTCGTTGTCTACAGGAAGACCATAAAGCATAAAGATTCTTTTGTAATCCTGAATCTGTGCAAACCTGCGGGCAACTGCTTCGAGCTTTTTAGTAAAATCTCCGTCTTCCATAATTTCTGCAATTACAAATAAGTCTGCATCATCAGGAGGAGTTCCCTGTGGTTCACATTCAATTACGCGGCTGATTTCAACGCTATCAAGAATTGCCTGAGTTTTTGAATCGGTAATTTTAACTGTAACTGCTGCAATTTCATCTTCGTCTTCAGAAACCTCGGAACCAGCTGGGGCTCCGCCTGATTCACCACCAAAAAGATTTGCAAGTTCTTCATCAGAAACAGAAGCCTGTGTATGAAGGTTTTCTTCTGCTTCTTCGGGTTCTTCACCTTCGGCAATTTCATCCTGAGCTGCAACTTCTGCACTAAAATCATCATCTTCTTCGTAAAAATCTTCATCTGTAAAAAACGGTTCTGTTTCGTCGTCTACATTTTCTTTGAAGAGATTTACAACTTGTTTTTCTGTTCCTGCAACTTTAAGGCGGAGCTTATCACCATCTGCAGTGCGCTCATACAAACAGCCGTCTTCTTCGTTTACATAAAAATCAGGATTATCTTCTGAAATACGGATATTGCGGATATTTGGACAATCTTCAAAAGCAGAATCATCAAGCTCGCGAAGGGCAACTGGAAGAACAAGTGCTGTAAGATTTGTACACCCTGCAGCAGCACGTGCTTCTATGCGTTCAACAGTTGGAGGAATAACAAGCGAAACAAGAGAACTGCAGCCTTCAAAAATATAAGGTGAAAGCTCACGGATTCCTGCTCTGAAAGGGATTTCTTTTAAGCTGGAACAATTCTGGAACAAGCCTTCCGGAAAAGAATAAACAACATTAGGCATTTTTACCTTTTCAAGTGCAGTACATCCTGAAAAAAGATATGGTGGAAGCTCTGTGAGTTTTTCGGGAAGCTTTACTGTTTTAAGGTTTTTGGAATCTTTAAAAAGTGCAACGCCAATTCCCATAACAGAATCGGGTATATCCATTTTTTCGTAAGGACACTCTGTAAAAACTTCTTCATCTACATAATGAGCGCCAAAAGGAATGCGGCCATTGAATTCTCCTGATTGTGTATCAACGCCTAGAACTGTATGTAAATCTGGTGTATATAAAAGTCCGTTTTTTCTTACGATTTGTTCCATTACTATATTGTATTATGTTTTTACTTTTATCGCAATAAAAATGAACTCTTTAAAAAATGGGGGTGTTGCATTATAATTACTACAATGCTTTTGCGTAGAGTTTGCAAGACATTTTTTATCCTCATTTCTGCAGTTTTTATGCTTACAGGGTTATATGCTCAGGAAGTAGATGCTGAATTGGTGCAGGAATTCGAAACAGAAGAAATTGAAGAAGAACTTATAGAACAGAATACCACAACAGCCCTAAGCTTTGATGATGTTTTTATTGCAGAAATTGACCAGTCAAACATCCTTATAAAAGATGCCGATTCTTCTGACCTTTTGTACACGATTGAAACTCCATACAAGGCAATCCGCACAGTGACTTTTGTAAATCCGGGATTTTTTGTTTCTGATTCAACATATTACATTGCCTTTATTACAGACACAAATCTTGTAGAAATGAGGCAGTTAAACTTTGAAGCAGACGACCTTGGAAACAACTTTTTCTATGACGAAATAATTTTTTCTATGCAGGGGACAAAATCACAGCCTGCTCCTCAGGAACCCCCACAGGAAGAACCTGAAGAAACCCCAGAGGAAGAAGAAGAAAAACACGAATACGAAGGACTTGCTTTAATACGCTATAAAAACACAGATACTATTTCTTTTAAAATCAAGGTTTCATATATTCCAAAGCCTTATATTCTTGGCATAAGCTTTGCTGCTGGCTTTACTGAATACAGGTTGATTCAGCCGTTCTACTTTGGAGGATTTCTTGAACCGCATGTAGGCATTCCACAAAAGGCATTCCCATATAAGTATGAGCTTGGCGGCACCGAATTAAACGGACCTCTTATTGTAGGCGGAAAAATCTATGCTCCGTTTGGAATCTGTGTGTTCCCGTTCCAGGAAAATATTGAATTCTTTGCAGAAATAGCACCGGGAATTTCTGCAAATATGATGTGGAATTCTAAAGTTGGAAAAGATAGCATTACAAGTAAAGTATTTCCTGCTTTTTACGCTTCACTTAGAACAGGCGCGTCCTGGAAAGGCTTTTCTTTCTTTATTGAAGGAAACTACGATGCTATTCTTGGATTCGGCGTAAGTGCCGGCTTTGGATACAGTCTGAATTTTGACCTTTCTACGACTCCAGATCACGCCCCATCTCTTGAATAGCTTTTCTTACTGCTACAGAATATAGCGGCTCAAATCCTGATTTTCACTTATTCCTTCGAGCTTGCTGTTTACATAAGCGGCATCGATTGTAATTGTTTCACCCTTATGTTCATCTGCATCAAAGTTAATATCAGCAAGGACTTTTTCCATGATTGTATGAAGGCGGCGTGCACCGATATTTTCGGCAGAATTGTTTACTTCTTCTGCAACAACGCTCATACGGTCAAGGGCATCTTCTGTAATATTAAGCTTTACATCTTCTGTTTCGAGCAATGATGTATACTGCATAATCAGGCTGTTCTTTGGCTCACTAAGGATTCTCTTGAAGTCTTCCTTATGAAGTGAATCAAGCTCTACACGAAGCGGGAATCGACCCTGAAGTTCAGGAATTAAATCGCTTGGAGCTGCAACACTGAAGGCACCTGCTGCAATAAACAGAATATGAGTTGTATCTACAACACCAAACTTTGTATTTACATTGCTGCCTTCAACAATTGGAAGAATATCGCGCTGAACACCTTCGCGGCTTACATCCTGTCCGTGACTTTCGCCGTGAACTGCAATCTTATCAATTTCATCAATGAAGATAATTCCGCTCTGCTCTACACGCTTCTTTGCTTCGTCTGCAACCTTGTCGTGATCTACCATGCTGTCGAGAACTTCTTCTTCAATAATTTTGCGGGCTTCTTTTACAGTAACAGAACGCTTTTTACTGCGGCCGTTTCCGTTCATGATATTTAAAATTCCCTGCATGCTGTTCTGAAGATCATCTATGCTTCCACCGGTGATGATTTCCATATTAGGCATACCTGCTTGTCGCTTTACAACTAAATCTATTTCGCGGTCTTCAAGCTTACCTTCGCGGAGCATCTGACGGAATTTTTCTCTTGTATGATTCTGTGTATCGTTTTGAGCAGCATCCGGTGCTTCTAGAATAATTACATCGCCCTGGGCTGGATCTGCTTTCTTTTCGTCTTTCTTTTCTTCATTGCCCGAACCTGGAAGAAGAAGATCCAGAAGGCGCTCTTCTACAACACTAACAGATTTTTCACGGAGCTGGTCTTCCATTTCGGCTTTAACGTCGTTGTAGCCTACTGCCATAAGATCACGAACCATGCTTTCTACATCGCGGCCTACATAACCAACTTCTGTATATTTTGTAGCTTCTACCTTAATAAAAGGAGCACCACAAAGCTTTGCAAGACGTCTGGCAATTTCTGTTTTACCGCAGCCGGTTGGTCCAATCATCAAAATATTTTTTGGAGCAACTTCATCGCGGATTTCTTCAGGCAGCTTAAGTCGTCTAAAGCGGTTTCTAAGTGCAACAGCCACAGCCCGCTTAGCATCCTTCTGCCCGATTATATACTGATCAAGTCTTTCAACAATCTGTTTTGGTGTAAGTTCTATGTTTTCCATTATTCTAACGTCTCAATAGTCAAATTCTGATTTGTATAAATACAAATGCTACCCGCAATGTTAAGCGATCTTTCTGCAATTTCGCGGGCACTCAAGTCTGAACTGTCCAGATATGCAAGAGCAGCAGAATAAGCGTAGTTGCCGCCTGAACCAATTGCAATTGCATCCTTTTCAGGTTCAATTACGTTTCCATCTCCACTTATTAAAAGAATCTTTGATTTATCTGCAACAAGGAGCATTGCTTCAAGCTTCTGCAATGTGCGGTCTGTACGCCATGCCTTTGCAAGTTCAACTGCCGAGCGCATGATGTCTCCGTTATATTCCTTTACCTTTGCTTCAAATTTATCAAGCAGAGTAAATGCATCTGCAACGCTTCCGGCAAAACCGGTGAGTATTTTTCCATCATAGATTTTTCTAACTTTACGAGAGTTTCCTTTACAAACAGTGTCTCCCAAAGTACACTGTCCGTCTCCCGCCATAGCAACCTGTCCGTTTCTACGAACTGCAAGCACAGTAGTGCTTCTGATTTTTGTTTTATTTCCCATGTATTTAAATATAATAATAAATTGAAAAATTGGCAAATAAATTTATTGCCCTTCGACAGGCTCAGGGACCCCGGGGTTCCTGAGCTTGTCGAAGGACCCTAGCCATGTGGATGTGCTTTATTATATATCTCTATCAATTTTTCAGTAGTAACATGCGTGTAGCGCTGGGTTGTCGAAATTGAACTATGCCCAAGCATTTCCTGAACAAGGCGTACATCTGCGCCGTTGCCGATCATTGTTGTTGCAAAAGTGTGGCGGAAGGCATGCGGATTTACATGATGATTTGTTCCTTCTGCACCAGAATAGCGAGAAATTATATAGCGCACTCCCCTTACAGAAAGCGGCTGCCCCTTCTGGCTTATAAAAATGCGGTCTGTAGTTCCAAGAGTTCCATTTTCCTGCAAAACCTTTTTTCGGTCGGCAAGATATACTTTAAGTGCTGCCTTTGCTTCATCACTGAAATATACGATTCTTTGTTTGTCGCCTTTTCCTGTAACAACAGCACGGTCATAGCCGTTCAAAAAATCATTGAGGCAAAGTTCTGTAATTTCACTTACACGACAGCCCGAAGAATAAAGCATTTCAAAAAGTGCATGGTCGCGGCTTGCCCATAAAAGTTCATTTTTTTCAGGCTGATTACAAAGAGTTTCTACTTCTGCAGAAGTCATAAAGCGTGGAACTTTTTTAGGAAGCTTTACTGTTTTAAGTTCAAGTGCCGGATTTTCCTTTAAATATCCAAACTTATAAGCATATGCAAAAAGTGAACGCACAGCTGCAATAAAGCGGTTGATTGAAGCATTAGAGCTGTGATTTTTAGAAAGCTGACCTATGCAGAGTTTAAGGTTTTCTTTTGTGACTGTAGAAATGTCGAGCTCGGGGGTGAGAAATATTTTTAGGTGTTCCAGGTCATTTTTATAACCCAGGACAGTGTTCTCAGACAAATCCCTGACACCAGAAATATAGATAAGGAATTCGTCTATAAGTTCACATAATTTCATAAGCACCCTTCGACAGGCTCAGGGACCCCGTACATTTCACTTGTGGTCATGTACATTTCACTTGTGGTCCTGTACATTTCACTTGTGGTCCCTGAGCCTGTCGAAGGGCCACTTAATGACGTCCTACTCTTCGTCGTTTGTGTGCAGGTAGTTACAGTCCGGATTAATACATGACTTGTAGCTGCCGTTCTTTTTGTCGAACTTTTCTACCAGGAACCAGCCGCACTGAGGGCAGTACTGGTCGATTGGCTTAAAGTGACTGATAAAGTTACACTTTGGATAATTTGTACAGCCGTAGAAGGATTTTCCTCTTCCCTTCTGCTTACGTTCTACAATATCACCGCCACAATCCTTACAAGGACATTTTGCAAGTGGAATAGATTTTGTATTGTGACACTCCGGGAAGCCTGAACATGCAAGGAAGAATCCAAAGCGGCCAAGCTTCTTTACCATTGGTTTTCCGCACAAGTCACACTTAAGGTCTGTTTCTTCGTCTAAGAATCCCTTAATGCTTTCCTGTGTTTCCATAACTTCGTCTACACGCTTTTTGAATGGAGCATAGAAATCACTCATCATTGTATTCCAGACAAGTGTGTCGTTTTCTACTTCATCAAGCTTGTTTTCTACTTCTGCAGTAAATGATTCATTGATAACATCAGGGAAAGATTCAACAAGAATCTTAGAAATCATTTTTCCAAGCTGAGTCGGTACAAGCTGTTTGTTTGAACGAGTTACATAATAGCGGTCGAGCAAAACAGAAATGATTGGTGCATATGTAGAAGGACGTCCAATTCCTTTTTCTTCGAGCATGCGTACAATAGAAGCATCTGTATAGCGTGCAGGTCCCTGTGTAAAGTGCTGTTCAGGATGGAACTTTTCTACTTTAATTTCTTCACCCTCTTTCATTGAAGGAAGTGAAGTAGATTTTTCTTCTTTTGAAGAAAGCATCTTAATTACATTGTAAAAACCCTTTTCTGCAATCTTACTTGCTGCAACACGGAATACTGCTTCTCCGCTTGTAATTTCAACACTTGTAGTTACCATCTTTGCATTGTTCATCTGTGAAGAAACAAAGCGTTCCCAGATGATTGAGTAAAGACGGAACTGATCGTGGTTCAAATATTCCTTTACGCTTTCTGGAGTATATTCTGTGTAAGTTGGGCGGATACCTTCATGCGCATCCTGTGCAGCCTTTCCAACTGAATAATGAATCGGCTCTGGTGGTAAATCGTTAGGATAATTTTTTGTAAGCCAGCCGCGAACATCTGCCAAAGCTGTATCAGAAATACGTACAGAGTCTGTTCGCATGTAAGTAATAAGACCCACGCGGTTCTGACCAATTTGAATACCTTCATAAAGCTGCTGTGCAATCTGCATTGTTTTACGTGAAGTATATCCAAGACGGTTAGCTGCTGCCTGCTGAAGTTTAGATGTTGTAAACGGTGGCTTAGGGCGTACAGTCTTATCTGTTTTTTTGATTGAAGAAACAACACAAGGAGTATTCTTGATTGTTTCCATAATTTTATTTACTTCTTCTTCCGACTTAAGCTCAGGATTTTCGTTCTTATATTTTACAAGCTGAGCTGTGAAGTTTGATTTACCTTTTGAAAAATCTGCATCAAGTGTCCAGTATTCTTCAGGCAAGAAATCTTCTACTTCTTTTTCACGTTCACAAATCAAACGAAGTGCTACTGACTGAACGCGTCCTGCAGAAAGACCGTTCTTTACCTTTGTCCACAAAAGCGGGCTCAAGTTATAACCAACAAGACGGTCAAGAACACGGCGTGCCTTCTGAGCATTTACCTTTGCTTCAACAATTTCACCTGGATTTTTTACAGCTTCTGTAATTGCTGTAGGTGTAATTTCGTTGAATACAATTCGGCTGATTTTTGCATTTGTTTTATCTTTAAGAGCATTGTTCAAATGCCATGCAATAGCTTCTCCTTCGCGGTCGTTATCGGATGCAAGCAGTACATAGTCTGATTTTTTTGCATCTTTCTGAAGCTCCTTCAAAAGCTTAGCGCGTCCACGAACTGTAATATATTCAGGCTGGAATCCGTTATCTATATCAATTGCCATGCGCGACTTTGGAAGGTCAATAAGGTGACCCATAGAGGCCTTTACCGTATAACCTGGTCCCAGATATTTTTCGATTGTGTGCGCCTTGGCAGGAGACTCTACAATTACAAGAGTCTGTGGTGTTTTGTCTTTTGTCTTTTTAGTAGCCATAATCATTCCTCGAACAGCTTTTGCTGCACAATATTTGAACTGCGCTGCCCCGGCATTTCTGTCAAAGCTTTACAGTAATCTTTATAATTTTTTATAACTCCGGCTCCGTCCTTTAAGAACTTTTCCGGTCTGTTTTCAATTTTATATTTGCTCACCTGCCCGCTTGCAAAACGTTTTTCCAGATCGTCTTGTACAAGCGAAGCAACCTCTTCTGCCATTTTGCCGAATGCTGCCTCGTGAAAAAATACATCACGATTATAGTCTAAGGCAAAGTCTGCAGTTATAAGTGCGCCGCTTCCTGCAGGTGCTTCAATTACAACAGTTGCAGGAGAAAGCCCTGCTATAATTCTGTTGCGTCCTACATAATGCCAGTTAGCCATTTCTTCGCCAGGTTCATATTCACTTACAAGACATCCGCCTGTCTGAAGAATCTGTGAAGCAAGCCTTGTCTGGCCGCTTGGAAGAATCTGATCAATTGCACTTGGCATTACTGCAATTGTTCTTCCAATCTCATCTGTGTTGCCGCCCTTTTCGTCTGTATCAAAAAAAGCGTCTACAGCACCCTGATGAGCGTTTCCGTCTACTCCAACTGCAAGTCCAGAAACAACATTGCAGCCGTCCATTGCAGCATCGTATGCAAACTGTTTTGTAGCAGTACGACCGGCTGGAGTAATACGTCTGGTTCCTACAACAGAAACAGAATGCTCCTTAAGAAGCTTATAGTTTCCGCGGCAGAACAAAAGAAACGGAGGGTCAGAAATCTGCCTTAAAAGTTCAGGATATTCAGGGTCGTCAATGAAAATAAGTTCGCATTCCAAAAGCTTGCATTTGTAGGCTGCTGCCTTTGTCAGACGAAGGTTTTCTTTTCCGTCCCAGGGAATCCTTTTATTTATCTTTCTTCCCGTTTCATTACAAATATCTTCTATAGAACATAGTGCAAGTTTAGAGAGACTGTCAATATTATTTGCGAATTTTTTTTTCTCCTGCACCGTTAAAAAGGTCATTCGGGCAAGAAAAAGCTTGAGAATTACGTTTTCATCCTGGAAATTCTGATCAGTAAGACGCATCGAGAACTATTTTTTTGTTTTCCTCTGCAGTTTTCTTTGTATCTTCGGACTTAGTTGTCTCTATGATTCTGTCGTAAATTTCAATAGATTTATCAAATTCATAGCTTGAATAATAAGCGCGGGCAAGTACAAACATAGTATCAAGATTCTTTGTATCAATACTAAGTGCCTTTTCAAGATGAGGAATTGCCTTTTCTGGTTCATCAAGCTCAAATACATAAAGAACACCAAGACCATACAAGGCACGAACATAGCGGTCTTCAATTGAAATTGCGCGCAGATATGCTTCTTCTGCAAGTTTAAGATAATTATATTTTACTTCATTAGTTCCGCTTGCATTGTAATCCATGGCAGCATGAGACATATAGCCAGCACACACGCCTACATAATAATAAAGGTTCTGATTGTCTGGATAATAAGTTAATGCTTCCTGAAAGCATTTAAGGGCTTCACCGTACATTTTATTATCAAGGTAACGGGTTCCCAAAATCTTATACCATATTCCAATCTGACTCTGTGCCAGCTGAACATCGGCAACTCGTTCCTGATATTTTTTTATGGCATCCTTAAGCTCTTCAATAGTTGTAGGGCTTTCTACACCCTCTTCAAGTTTCTGATGACGGATTATTGTTTTGTTAGATACACCACCGCATGAAACAAGCACAATTGTTGCGGCAGCTGCAAGAAGGATTGCCTTAATTTTATTCATTTTGTTTCCCCTCAAAATACTTTTTGTGAGCATCTTCAAGCTGAGTGTCGGTAACATGTGTGTAGATTGTTGTTGTACTTAAATCGCTGTGACCAAGCAATTCCTGTACAGAACGCAAATCTGCCCCACCCGCCAGAAGATGTGTTGCAAACGAATGCCGTAGAGTATGAACCTTTGCCTTTACTCCCGACAACGCTTCCATTTGTTGAAACCTTTTCCATACACCCTTTCTGGAAATTGGTTCTCCCTTGTAATTTACAAAAACTTCGGAAATATTTCTACCCTTTACAAGCTCAGGGCGAACTTCTTCCATATATTTTTTTAATTTTTGTGCTGCAACCTCTCCAAAAGGCACAAGCCGCTCTTTATCTCCCTTACCGTGAACAAGAATAAGATGCTCTTCAAAATGCACGTTCGAAACTAAAAGCCCGCACGCTTCACTTATACGAAGTCCGCAGGAATAGATTAATTCAAAAAGTGCATCGTCGCGAACTCCAAGCGGTTCACTTGTATCTATGCTCGAAAGAAGTTCGTCTGTCTGTTCAACAGAAAGCACCTTTGGAAGATGCCGTCCGGCCTTTGGTCTGTCTAATAAAAGCGCAAGATTTTCGTGCCAGTAGTTTTTACGAACAAGGTATTCGCCAAAGGCACGCAAAGCAGAAATATCTTTTGCAAGTGTAAGCTCTGCATTACCCTGGGTCTTACGCTTCATTAAAAAATATACAAGATTCTGAACAGTAACTTCGCGCAGCTTGATTTTTTCCTGAACAAGCCACTCAAGAAATTCCTGTGCAGATATTCTGTAAGTCTGGGCTGTCATTTCCGACATCCTGTTTACAAGAATAATATCTGCATAAAACTGATCAAGAAGATCTTGTATTGTCATAACGACCTTCTAGTCTGTAAGCTTAATTCCGCGTCCGTATTTTTCGGTCCAGATTGCAGGCTGGCTCAAATCATTAGGATCTGCAAAACCTTCCGGGCGATTAAAGGTTCTGTGCTGAAGAGGAAGTTCTTCTTCTTTCTTTGCTTCTTCTTCATAAAGCTCTTTACCCCAAGGTTTATTCTTTTCCTGATCTGTATCTGCTTCTGCAGCTTCTGTATCCGGATTTGTTTCGAAAGAGAACGGATTTGATTCAGATGGTTTTGAACCACCGTGGAGGATTGAATCAATTTCGCTTGCACGAACAACATTCGGATCATTTATAACAATCTCTGGTTCTTTTTCTTCAACTACAGGAGCTTCTTCATAAGACTTTGCACCCTGAGCATTATCAAAACCGGTAGCAATTACTGTTACGCTGATTTTGTCGCCCATAGAAGGTGATGTAACCTGGCCCCAGTACATGTTGAATTCTTTTGCAGCACCGGCACTGACAATCTTACAAATGTCATTAACTTCTGCCATAGAAACTTCATCAGAAGCACAAATATTGATAAGAAGATTTTTAGCACCGTCAATATGAGAATCTTCAAGCATAGGATTTGAAATTGCTTTTGTAGCAGCGTCGACTGCACGGTTTTCGCCTTCGCCAACACCAATACCAAAAATTGCATTTCCCTGTCCCTGCATTGTATTCTTTACGTCTGCAAAGTCTGTATTTACGTCTCCAGGTTTTGTAATGATATTTGAAATTCCTTCTACACCCTGGCGCAGAACATCATCTGCAAAACGGAATGCATCCGGTACAGAAGTATTTTTATCTACAACCTTAAGAATCTGCTGATTAGGAATTACAATAAGAGAGTCTACCTTGTCGCGTAATTTTTCGAGTCCTTCTTTTGCCTGACGCATTCTGATTGGACCTTCAAAATCGAAAGGAGTTGTTACAACTGCAACAGTAAGTGCACCAAGCTCACGTGCAATCTGAGCAACGATTGGAGCAGAACCAGTTCCAGTTCCACCACCCATACCTGCTGTTACAAAAACCATATCTGCACCGCGAAGTGCATTTGTAATCATTTCTTTATCTTCTTCGGCAGCCTGTTCACCAATAGAAGGCTTACCACCAGAACCAAGACCTTTTGTTACCTTTTGTCCAATAGCAAGTCTTGTTTCTGCCTTAGAACCACCAAGTGCCTGAAGGTCTGTATTTATAGCAATAAATTCTACACTGCTTATTTTTGCATCGATCATGCGGTTTACGGCATTTCCACCACCACCGCCGCAGCCTACAACCTTAATAATGGTAGGGCTGTTTCCTTCCTGATATTCCTCGTAATTTGGAATACCGTCATTTTCCTCTACAATTGATAAATCAGATAAATTCATATTTCCTCCCGCTATGAATTAGTCTATGACTTTTTATTAAAAAAACAGTTTTCGGAGCCTTTTTAAGAAGCCCTCCTTGTTTTCATCTCCATTATTAGAACCAGCCGGCCTTTTTGATTTTTTACGGCCTGTACGGGCTGCCACAATTCCTTTGTTTGCAACAACAAGACCAATTGCAGCAGAATATTCAGGACGGCGGTATTCTTCTTCGAGCCCACCCAGGCTTTCTGGAATACCAACACGAACTGCCCTTGTATGGAAAACTTCACCGGTAAGCGGTACAACGCCTTCCATATTTGCAGCGCCACCAGTAAGAATAATGTTTCCCGACAAATCCTTAATGATATCTGCAGTATTTTTAATAATGGCCTGTTTTGCCATTGTAAGAATCTGAGTCATTCTGGCTGTAATGATTTCTGTAATTTCACTTTTCTTTACAAGTCCAGGTGGCTGTCCTCCAACTCCAGGAAGACAAATATCAACATCGTTATCTCTTGTAATCATCTGAGGATAACAGCAGCCGTATTCAAGTTTGATTTTTTCTGCAGTGGCAAAAGGAACTCCGTTTACAACAGCAATATCGTTTGTAACAAGATTTCCACCTACAGGAATTGAACAGGTACTGATTGGTGCGCCTTCATAAAGAACAAGAACATCTGTAGTTCCGGCACCAAAATCTATAATGATAGAACCAAGCTCAAGCTCGTCTTCGTGAGTAACAGCCTGAGTTTCGGCAAGAGTTTTAAGCATTACGCCATCAAGTCCGTAGCCTGCTCTTGTCATTGTAGTCTTTACATTCTGAATGATTGTTTTAGAAGCAGTAACAATATGAACTTTTGATTCAAGCTTATAACCAAGACAGTTAATTGGATCAGGAATATGGGCAACTCCATCTACAATGTAGTCCTGTGGAATAACATGGATTTTTTCACGGTCGGCAGGAAAGTTTATGGCAGTAGCAATTTCAATTACTTTTTCAATATCTTCGCGGGTAACGGCAGAAGTTCCACCCTTTGCATTGCTGCGGATTGGAACAACACCACGGGAATTCTGACTTTCTATCTGGGAACCACCAATTGAAACTATTACTGAATTTACAAGAATACCGCCTTTGTTTTCGGCGGCTTCTATTGCCTGTTTAATGGCATCTTTGGCATCTTCAATATTTACTATTACACCGTTTCTAAGACCGGCAGATTTCTGGGCAGACGTAGCTACAATGTGAAGAACGCCATCATCGTCTACTTCACCTATTGCAACTCTTATAACACTTGTTCCAATATCAAGTCCAACTATTATTCTATCGTCTGCCATTTTATTAAGATCCCCTACCTTATCTTACACGAAACTGAGCCGTAACGCAAATCAATTTCATAAACATCTGAACCAATTTTGTTTACGACATCTAATACTACCATCATATACTTTAACGCGTCTTCATTCAATGAGCGATCGGTTAAAACTTTAATTTTTGATTGAGAAGGTATAAGTGCAAGCTCGTAGTTACCTGTATCTTTAGGCAAAACAATGATTTCTGAAATACCGGCAAAGTAGTTTTTACCTGCTTCGCTGATTTTAGCAATCTGGTCAATAAGCGGACGATACTTAGAAGGGATACGCATACCACCGCTCATGTGCTCTACAGGAAGGCCGGAAATGATTGGAATAACATTTGAATCTACAAGAGTCTTATCTTTTACAGGGAAAAGAACTCCGTTTTTATCAATCTGAACAGGACTTGTGTAACCGTCATCTGCTACAAAAGTAACTGCTACAGGTTCACGTTCAACAACATTAATAAAAATGCGATCAGGAAATTTCTTTTCTACAACAACATTGTCAATTCCAGATTCAGAAGAAAGAAGAGCTACAGCTTCGCCAACATTGAAATTTACCCAGTTAGTACTGTTCATAGGAAGAAGCTTTTCTGCTATTTCTTCTGCAGTGTAAATTTTCTGTCCTGAAACAGTTACCTTTGGACTTGAAAAGGCAGGCATTACATACTTGTAAATTACAAGTTCTGCTACGAGAAAAAAGCATAAAATTCCAAAAACGGCTTTAATTACTTTAATCTTCTTATCGCCTGAATCCTCCTTTTTGTCTGTATCAAATCTTCCTAATGATACTGTTTCTGTTACTGCAGCCGAATCTGCATTGTTCATCAAAACTCCGATGTTACCCATTTTTCCCTTTACCCCCTTCGATAAGTTCAGGGGCCCCCTTTTTTTTATATGACTGTAAGCGTATCTACGCTAATGTCTTCAAATTTTTCATAATCCGCATTTTTATCCTGACAGCGCGAAGCATTCAGAATAAAGCCGCACATTCCCAGTGTGATGATTATAGAAGAACCACCAACCGAAAAGAACGGAAGCGGTATACCGGTTGAAGGAAGCAGTCCGCAAACTACCATTAAGTTTACAACTGATTGAACTACAATCACAGACACACAACCAAAACAACCGTAAGCAGCAAATCTTTCTGGACAAGATATAGCTGCCTTATAGCCGCGCCAAGCAAACAAAATCAAAAGTGCAAGGTAAGCTATAACTCCAAAGTATCCCATTGCTTCTGTCCAGCCTGCAAAAATGTAGTCTGCCTGAACTTCAGGAATACTGTTTAATTTAGAAAGGCCCTTTCCAATTCCAGCGCCCCATATACCGCCTGCAGTTATAGTTGCCTTAGATGCAGTTGCCTGATAGTTATAAGACTGAATACCTTCAGACGGTTTTAAAAATCCAATAATTCGCTCAATTCTATACTGTTCCATTGTAACAACAATAATTGCTACAGGAATTGCAATAATCAAAAACGGAATAAGCCATTTAAGCTTAGCACCTGCAACAAAGAACATAAGAACTCCAATGCAGGTAAGGAAAACACTTGTAGAAAAATCCTTCTGGAACAAAACAAGAATAACCATGGAAAGGAAAATTCCTACACAAGGCAAAACATCCTTTTCTCCACTCACATCTTCGCTGAGCTTGTCAAAATAGCTTGCAAGATAAAGTACAAGCACAAATTTAACAAGTTCACTTGGCTGGAATGTAAAATTCAGCGGTAGTCTAATCCAGCGGCGGGCACCATTCTTCTCTATGGAAAGCGGCTTAATAAAAGTAAGCAGACAAAGAAGCAATGTAACCAGGACCATGTAAATTACAAGCTTCTTTATTGTTTCCATATCTAGCAGGAGGAAGGCCATGAAAAGGATGATCCCCGCCACGGAACAGACAAGCTGACGTTTTACAAAATAAAAGGAGTCATTATTAAAAAAGCGTGCAGCATAACCTTGTGAGCACACAAAAATTGTAAACATGCCAAGTCCCCATAAAAGGAGAACAGAAATTAAGAACCAGATATCGCTCTTGTGATATTTTTCGGAAGGCTTATGTGCATAAAAATCATACTGGTTCATTACTGTGCACCTCCCGAAATAAGCGGAATAAGCTTTTCCAAAGCCATGCTGTGAGAGCCCTTAAAAAGAACAAGAGCGTTATCTTTTGCAAAAGCAAGTATCTTGCTTGCAACAGCTTCATAAAAAGCATCGTTATTATTTTCAAAGTAAATTACTTCGCGTCCGGCAATTCCTTTTTCTTTAGAAAGAACATCACAGGCAGCTTTCATTTCAGGGCCTGCAAGAATTACAAGAGCAGCGTCTGTAGCAGCAATTGTCTTACCAATCTGGGCATGTGAAGCAAAAGAAGCTTCTCCAAGTTCTTTCATGTCGGCAAGCACAAAGATTTTCTGTTCAAAATTATTCTGTTTAGCGCAGAACTCAATAACCTTCTGCATTGAATCAAGGTTTGCATTGTAAAAGTCGCATACAGCACTAACGTTTGCGCCGTTGTTAAGTGTAAGCTTTTTAATATCCATGCGGCCGGAAATTGCAGCCATACCTTCTAAGCCGGCTTTAATTTCTGTTGCACTGATTCCAATTTCTTTTGCAAGTGCAATTACACCAAGAGCATTCTGGTAGTTATATTCCCCTGCGAGCGGTAAAACAACTTCCACACCGTCTACGCTGAATTTTGTTCCATTTATTCCAAGATCTTCAATAAATGTAACACCGCTTGTGGCAGCCGGTACAGACTTACCAAACTTTACAACCTTACCCTGAACTTTTTCACAGCAGAAGTCTGCAAAGTCATCATCAACAGGAATAAATGCTGCACCTGTTGAAGGAATATAATCAAAAGACTTTCTCTTTTCTTCTGCAATATTTTCGCGGCTTCCAAGAAGACCAATGTGAGCTGTACCAATATTTGTTATAATTCCATACTGTGACTGCCAAACTGCAGAAATCTCGCCTATTTCGTTTTTGCGGTTCATGCCCATTTCAAAAATTCCGATTTTTTCGTCACCGCGAATCTGGAACATTGAAAGAGGAAGACCTGTTTCTGAATTAAAGTTTCCTTTTGTATAAGCAACAGCTTCGTCGTCAAAATGCTTTTTGCAAACAGCAACGAGCATTTCTTTTGTAGTAGTTTTTCCGCTTGAACCTGTAATGCTTACGCGGATCATATTACCGGCAACTTTTGCAGCATATGCTTTTGCAGCAGCCTGAAGTGCATAAAGTGTATTTTCAACTAAAATCAAAGTAACTGCGGCCAACTTTTCGGAAGCTTCAAGTTCTTTGTAGAAAGCATTGTTTGTTTCGTAATCGCTCTTGTTAGCAAGAACAACAGAAGCTCCAGCGTCAATTGCCTGTGGAATATATTTATGACCGTTCTGTGCTTCACCAATAAGTGGAACAAACATTGCACCGGCACTAACAAAGCGGCTGTCTGTTACAACATAACCAAAGCTAAAGTCTGAACGTGCATTACCTGCAACAGTTCCGTTTACAGCAGCAAGAAGAGAATCAAGACTTAACAATGATTTTGTATTGCCGCTCATTTTTTCTCTCCTGTCATTTCTACACGAACAATATCTTCTGCTTCGGCCTTGTGCATTCCAAGTTCTTCTACAGCAATTTTTTCAATTCGTTCTGCGCTTGAAAGCTGACTGATATCACTTACAAGCTTTTTATTTTCTTCAATGAGCTTTTCCTGTTTAGATTCAAGCTCAAGAACTTCTTTACTAAGGTCTGTATATTTTTTGGCCTGCATTGCATAAAGACCAAGCATAACAGGAATAGAAAGCGCAAAAAGACAGATGAGGATTGCTTTGAAGAAATCTTTAATTTTGCCTTTAACTATTCTGTTCATATTAGAATCCCACCACTCCTTCAAGATGATATTTTGTAGCATCACAAAGTTTACGAACAACACGAAGCTTTGCACTGCGAGAAGGAGAATTAACCTTTATTTCTTCTGCTCCAGGTTCAACAGGCTTACGGGTAAGTATTTCTGCACACTGTTTACCACCGCAACGGCACTGAGCAACTTCTGGAGGACATACACATTTTTTACCAAGATTACGGAAATAATTTTTAACGATTCTGTCTTCAAGAGAATGGAAAGTGATTACTCCCATTTTACCGCCGGTTTTCAAACAGCCGAATGCAGCATGAAGTGAACGTGGAAGTCTTTCCAATTCACCATTAACTGCAATGCGCAAAGCCTGGAATGTTCTTGTAGCCGGATGAATGTTTCCGTAGCGGTAATTTGCAGGAACAGCATTCCATATAACCTCTGCAAGAGCTTTTGAAGATTCTATACGACCGCCTTCGCGGGCAACAACAATTGCATGTGCTATGCGGCGGCTGAGTTTTTCTTCGCCATAAAGATATATAAGGTCTGCAAGCTTTTCTTCCGGAAGTTCATTTACAAGGTCTGCTGCAGATTTTTCACGGTCTGAATTAAGGCGCATATCAAGTTTTTCATCATAACGGAAGCTAAATCCACGTTCTGATTCTTCATAATGATATACAGAGATTCCAAGATCAAAAAGAATAAGATTTGGCTTTTCGTATTCGGCCGGATAGTTATTGTAGAAATTATCGAACCAGCCGTTATAAAAATGAACGCGCTCAGCAAACTGAGCCAGACGTTCACGTGCTTTTGCCTGAATAGATTTGTCGGCATCTACACCGATTATACTAAGATTTGGATATGTAGAAAGGAAATTGAACGTGTGTCCGCCTTCGCCCAAAGTTGAGTCAATCATCAGAGCGTTATTTTCGTAAGCTTCTCCAACAGGACTCAAATAGTCGAGACATTCTTTCAATAAAACCGGCGTATGCACGATCTTCATTTTCAAAATTTAAAACAACAAATGGCCGCCAGCATTCCCTTTACACCCAGCAGGCATTCCATTTGTTATTTCCCCTTCCACCCAATAGTTTTTTTTATATCAATTCTAAACGACATCCAGGCCCTTTAGAAATTAATATCATTAAAATCTTCTGCTGCTTCACGGAATGATTCTTCGCTTGCAGCAAGATAGTCTTTGTAAACACCTGAATCCCAGAGCTCTATAAACTTGGCAACTCCAAGTACAGTACACTCTTTGGTCAGTCCCGCGTATTCACGAAGACTCTGGGGAATGGAAAGACGTCCGTTTTTATCGAACTCAACAGGCTGAGCCGGTGCAATAAAATGTCGGACAACCTGCATGCTCTTTGATTTTAAAGGTGATGCATTAGACATCATCTTTGATTCAAAGGCTTCCCATTCTTCAGCAGTAAAAAGCCATAAGCAGCGATCTGAACCCTTAGTAACCATAAGTACGTTGCCAGGTACAGCGGTCCTCAACTTGGTTGGGAATGAGAGCCGTCCCTTTTCGTCAATCGTATTATTGTATTCACCAGTTAGTAAATTCATACCCACTTATTACCACTTTCTACCACTTTTTCCCACTTATCTCCATTTTACACCATTTTTTATTAAAGTCAAGCACTTTTTTTACCGAAAATTAAAAAATATATATTTTTTTTGATTGGTACAAAAGAAAAAAATAGCTACCGGTCGCCTAACGGATTTGCGAAACCGGCGGTTCACCGCCTACGCGCTGAAGTGCCTTGTAATTATATACCTGGCCGCCTTGCGGCCGCACTTCAGAGCGTTTTCGAAATCCGTTAGACTCCCTCCCGCTATTTTTTTTAATTGTATCAGGAGGAAAAAAAGTGTATATTTTTTATATGCCCCGGATTATGAAGGAATATGGGGTCCCTGAGCCTGTCGAAGGGCTAACATTTAGAAATGACTAAGACTATAAATACTTATAATGAAAGTTCTCTGCATAACACTTTAAAATTGTATTATGCAGAGAAATATAATGGTCAGACTGAAGTTGAAGCCGATGGGCATATTTATGACATTCTTTGTGAAGATGGTCATGTTATAGAGATACAGACTAAAAATCTTTCTAAGCTGGCGGACAAGATAAAAGATGCGCTAGCCAAGGGGCACAAGGTTATTTTGGTTTATCCCCTTGTCTACAGGACCCGAATAATAACAACAGACGAAGAAGGAAAACCGGTTTCAAATCGATTGAGCCCAAAAAAGGGAAACATTTACGACATATTACGCGAACTAACCGGTCTGACCGAAATCCTATTAAAAAGAAACTTCACCCTGGAAGTAATAACCATAAACATGGTAGAACACCGAGTCCGCACCCCCGCTCCTGTCCAAACAACCAACAAAACCCGCCGCTACAAAAAAAACTGGCTAAAAGTTAACAAACGTTTGGACGAACTCTTAGAAACAAAACAATTCAAATCAAAGAAAGATTATATAGCCCTACTCCCAAAAGAATTACCACAAGAGTTCTGCGCTAAAGATTTGAAAATGCCACGATATGCGCACATTCTACTTTGGGTACTTTCGCGGATTCCAGTTATAAAACAGACTGGAACAAAAGGAAATACAAAATACTACGTCATTGCGAGCGAAGCGTGGCAATCCAGGTAAAAAAAAGGCATTCTTATTACTGGATTGCCACGTCGCTACGCTCCTCGCAATGACGTAAAAAAAAGACCTCGTTTTCACGAGGTCTTTTCTTATATATCTAGTTTTACACTGAAAGATTACCAGTTATCATTCATATCATCTTCGTCATGATTTTCCATATCATAAAGATCTGTTACAGCACGAAGATCATCGAGGTAAAGGTAGTATGTACCGCGAGCCTGCATTGGGTTACAATCTACACGGAATCCAAGAATCTTGAATCCTGGTTTGTCACCGTAGTAAACGCTGCTCTGAACAATACCATGTTCTCCATCTGGACTAGGTGGAACTACACAAGTAAGCTTTTTCCATCCGCTGAATCCAAGTGAACCCATGTACAATTCGTAATTGCGTCCAAAGTAATCCTGGAGCAAAAGGTACATTTCGTGATCCTGGTTACGACCGCAAACCCACATAGAAACAGTTTTTACAGTTCCTTCAATTGGCATTGGGCGTCCAGCCATGATTGTGAATGAATCCAAACCACGGCGGAAGAAGTCAACTCTTACACCAAGAACCAAAGTATCTTCATCTTCCTTGCCTTCATCTTCCTTAAGAGGCTCCTTCATAGCAGGGCTACCTTCAAAAAGACGAGCAGCAATAGTACCGTCATCCGGTGAAATATGAACATACCATGAACCTTCACGTTCAAATTTATCTACAGAAACTTCGCGCAAAGAAAGCATTGCAGAATCTGCACCTACTGTCTCTGGGTTAGGATCTGTAAGGCTCTGTGCAAAAAGCACACCTGCAATTGCAAAAATTAAACCAAAAACTACTAATTTTTTCATTTTGCATCTCCTACAGACTGAACTCCATCTCCGCCTTCATCATCACCAAAGTCAACTTCTCTAAGTTCATAACCGTCGTAGATGTAAGAGAGTGAGTTAGAAGTATATTTAATCTGATCAAAGAAAATTACAAAGTTATCAACATATTCTGCAGCATCAGAACGGATTCTAAAGCCAACAAAAGTCATGTTTTCTGGACCAGAACGAAGATGTGAATGCTGACTGATCCAGCCAGGAATGTTTACAACAATGTTTCTCCAGCCGTTGAATGCCAGAGTTCCTGCCTGAAGAACGTTTACACGACCATAAGCATCGCGAACCATAATTTCAAGATAGTAGTTATAGTTAGAACCCCAGATCCAGAAGTCCATCTGGCTTACAGTTCCAACAAAAGGAATTTCAAAAGGTTTTCCATCTACAGTTGGATAAACTTCAAACCAGTTGTCTCCCTTACGATTAAAGGCTGTTTTAACACCAAAAACCTTTGCACCCTCTTCTCCATCGCGGCGAAGCTGTTTGAGTGAATTAGGAATACCATCATAGTAACCAGTTTTTGGGTATCCTTCTGCAATAAAACGGCTTGAATTAACTGTCCAATCCCAGTTGTAAACCTTGCTACCATAGGCATAATCCTGACCATTTGGATTGTCAAAATTATCCAATACAAAAGTCTCAATGCTCTTTGAGCTTGGCTGAGCAAAAATTGGGAGCCCAATCAAGCAGAAGCATGCAAGACCAATAAAGACTTTAAGTCCCCTTTTCATGCAAAACTCCTTATACTTTATCATTCCGATAAAAAATAATATTACATTATTATATCGGCATAATCAGTCGAATTTATAATATCTTTAATTATATTTCCTATATTATTCTTTGTCAAACGGATTTTATAGCGTTTTTTAAGCATTTTTGAGCAGAAAAACTATTCTGTACCACTTCCAACATAGAACAGCCACGGGTCATCTCTTTTCATAGCAACACCTTGCGTAGAGGTAATTTCTTTTTTTGCAGTTGCATATACCTGTGTTCCCTGTTCAAGATATTTGCCCGTTTTCATTGGAATTACAACAATATATAAATCTGGTTCCCCGGAATTTGTATCTGTCATAAACCGAGGAGCATCATAGTTATTAAGCAATGATATTTTTGTATTCTGATTTATAACCGAAATAATCCTGAAGAATGTTTGACCGCCTTTTTCATAACCATAAAAGTTAGAAGCTGCACCTTTTGGCAAAAAGTCAGAATCTAAAAGATTATATTCGTATTTAAGTTCATCTATTTCGTCTTTAGTGTAATAGAAAGAATCTGCCGACATTTCCTGGTCAAACATAAGCTTAATAGGAGCATTTTTGTTAGCACCACTTTCACCTGATTTAGGATAACTATTAGAAATAGTAGGACGAGCCGCAACAACAGCAGTCAAACAAAGCTGAATCCCGCTTGCCGGAGCCCTTACAAAGGTACAATCAGTAGTTTCCTGATTCAAAGCTTCTATTCTAAGATATTCACCGTTCTGGAATTGAGTCTTTGTAACCAGATCTGAAATTTTCCACTCAATAAACTCATATTCATCATGTGGGGCAAAATCAATTGTAAAAGTGTCTGTAACTTTTTTAGAAGCTTCACCGCTGGCAGGAGCTTTTATTGCCCCGGAACCATATTTATAATTGACCTTTATTGTATAGTAAGGAGCATCATTATATTGAATAGCCGCTTTAATCTTTTCTTTTACTTCCCCACCCTCAGGAAATAAACTGCAGGAAGCAAATAAGATAAAGGAAGATAAACATATAAGCTTAAGGTTTACGTTCTTCATTATTTGATTCCTTGTTACCAGGTTTTTTGTGCCCAAAGTTCAACTTCTTCTGATTTCAGATTTTTATATTCTGTTTGTACAATGAAAATATAGCTGTTACGAGAAATATATGCATTTTGGAAATATTCATCATTTACAATATATTGCTCAACAGGATTAGATTTAGTTATAGTTGTTATCAACTGTTTTTCAGTAAATGAAGTATAAACATAAATCTTTATTGAATCCCAAACTTGTGGATTTGTCCATTTAAGAGTTATTCCTTCAGATGAAACATCAGCAGCATTTACTTTCCAATATCCACGACTATTTAAACCACCCAAACTATTATAGGTATAAGTAGTAGATGGAGTAATAGGTAATGGAGGTAAAGTGTAAGATACAACATTTGAATAAAAATCTGCTCCATTATAAGGAGAGTCAGGAAGCTTTGTTTGTATAGCAAAATAACAGTCTGGTGTTCCTATTGTGTTTATTATATTTTTTATAGTATCACTATTGAATGGATAGCCGATAGTGCATGTAACTGTATTACCTGAAGTTTGAGTGCTAACATCATTTGTAATATCGATACAATAATTACCACTTAAAACTTCTTCCTCTGTTGCACCATAGCAAAGATAATAATTAATAGTTGTATTAGAATTATACGGAGGCACATTTTTTTTATAACTATATTTGAATTCTACAACCTGTCCATTACTTTGAGTATTAATAGTAAGAGTTGTTGGAATCGGCGATGTCCAAATCTCTTCAGTATAAGGCTCGCTTTCATCACCCTGCGATGTAGTTATTATTTCTACTTTGTATCTGGTCAAGACACCTAAACCACCAAGAGGATTAATCAATTTATCGGTAGGCTCTCTGTAACTAATTGTTTCGGTAATAAATGGATTTGTTTCCCAGTTCGAATTACCATAAGCATAAATTTTAATTATATAACTGGCTATATCGCCAGAAGGTTTTTCCCAATAAATATGTAGCTTAGAATAATTAGTAAAGTCTGTCACTGTTTCAGAAGTAATTCTAACATTTTTTACTTTACCTGGTCTTGTATATGCTTCAATAGTAATTTCTTCGCCTTCTGCATCATAGTAACAAGGAATGACCTTTATTTCATAATTTGTAGTTGGCTCCAACCCCTCAATAGTATAAGATGAATCTGTAGTTTCTATATAAGGACTCCAGTTATTAGAACCTGCCTTTGCATACTTTATTTTATTTCTTGTTACTCTATTCCATTGTAAGCCAGAAATCTTAATAGAGGTATCTGTTCTGGCAGTATCTTCAACAAAAGCATCGGATTTTTCTGGTCTTGTATAAAGTTCAGGGGAAACATAAGGTTGCACAGTATAACCCGTTGTTTCACTTATATCGCTTGTTACACTGTAAACTTTTACTATAAACTTCATTGCATAATAAAGATTTTTGAATGTATAACTACCAGTACCTGAACTGTTTTCCCTTATAGAATATGAATCTATCTCACTATTGTTAGAATTTAAGAGCACAATATATACACCCTTATAATTTCCTTGTTTTGGCT
The DNA here is from genome assembly GCA_017551545.1 of Treponema sp. Classification (GTDB taxonomy): domain Bacteria; phylum Spirochaetota; class Spirochaetia; order Treponematales; family Treponemataceae; genus Treponema_D. Next base: position 38,013 of record JAFZLJ010000130.1, read on the forward strand.
TATTCCAGTTAACTGTTATTGAATCTTTTGTTGTACCAGTGTTATGTTCTAATGTATAAGTAACAGAATCCATAGGATAAGCAGGTGTCGAAATACTATGACAAGTACGATAGGCATTCCCATATTTATTAATTCCAGTTATTTCATATTCATAGATTTTACCATAATCTAAACCAGTTATTGTATAAGAATCATCAAAGAATTCCAGTCCCTGTATATCATCCCAACCTGCTGAGTAACTTGAATAAGAACCCTGCTCTCTAAATTTCAAAATCAACTTTCGAATTTCTGATTTATTAATATGTGGTTTTAATACTAAATCTGCGGTATCTGTTTTTTCAAAAACTGGAACAAAAGAAGTAGATGACGAATCTATACAGAAAGTTTTATTATTATAGGAATTTGTTAAAGTTGTAGGAATTTCAGTCGCCGTCTTATCTTTTTTATCGTAGAAAGTTAGTTTTGTAATTTTATAAGTTCCATCTTTCATAGTTTCTGGTAATTTGTATACACCTAAATAACGGTTTGCTTTGGCACTAACTACCTGATTAAAATATATTCTTAATGGTGTAAGAGTTGTTGCATTTGAAGAAGTGCCAGTAATTTCCATATCAAAATAATTTCCGGCTCCAGAATCACTATCAGAAACAGTAATATCTAAATATAAAGACCGATCATATATTTTTACTGCTGATCCTAATGAACTCGCAGCTGGTTTATCTTTCGAAGGATCATTTACATCAGGAACTGTCATTGTATATGCTTTTATAGTTGAATTTGATTCTATTGCAGGAGGGGTACTATCGGTTTTATTTCCAACATAATACATCCACGGAGTATCATCCTTTTGAGTAACAAGCTTTGACTGCATGTATGCTACATCTTTTTTAAGAGTAACATAAACAGGTGTCCCTGTGTCTGGGTAAGTGTTTCTCATTGGAATTACAAGAGTATCCGGAGTTTCAAAAACAGGTTCACCATATAAATTTAAAATTGATTTCTTAGAATTGTAATTTATAACCGAAATAATTTTATAATATTCAAATCCTCCGTATTTATAACCATAAATATTTTCTGGATTGCCTTCAATTCTTAAAAAGTCATTTTCTTCATCAAGATCATATTCCTTTATAAGGTCAGTAATTTCGTCTTCTGTATAATACAAAGATTCTTCTGCCATATCATGGTCAAACATAATTTGAATTCTGGCATCTCTGTAAGCATTCGTTTCACCAGGAGCAGGAGTTTTATCTATAATTCTTGGGCGTTCTGCAACAACGGGAACAAGGCTAAGCTGCATACCAGCGGCAGGCGCTTTTACAAAAGTACAGGTTGCCGACTCCTGCGACAGATTATCAATTTCAAGATATTCGCCGTTATTAAACTGAGTTTTAGAAACTGAATCGATTATTTTCCATTCTATAAATTCGTAGTCGTCATCTGTGTTAAATGTTACATTAAAAACATCCGAAACCTTTTTTGTTGCCTCACCACCAGCCGGAGATTGTACAAATCCGGTACCATTTTTTGAATTTACCTTGATGGTATAAGAAGAAGAATTACTGTATTCAATAAAATTCTTTACTTCCTTACTAACCTCATCCGCTTTAAGAAAATTTTCACAGGAAATAAACAAACAAAGTACAGCACATAATAGCACTGCCCCAGCTGCATGATATTTAAAAAGTGGTGAGCGGAAATTCATTTACCGACTCCTTTTGAATGGAATATTTAATTATAAATGGATTACAGGGGTTTTGCAAGGTTTTGCAGCAAGAGCGGCAATCCATTTTTATAATCCAACAAACTAAATAAAAATCACTTTTTTTCAGAATTCTTTTCAAAAAACTTCCTCATGAACATTCTAAGTAATCATCTTGTTCAAATTCCAACTCCAAGGTTTATTGTATTTTATAATGGACCAGACAAAGAAACAGACTCATGGAAGTTAAAGCTTTCTGATGCATTTAAACAGAAAGATGATTCAGGTGATTTTGAATGGACTGCAACGGTTATAAATATCAATGATAAACATAATCAAACACTTTACGATAACTGTAATCCGTTGTATGATTATGTTAGGTACATTGGAAGAATAAAATCTAATCTTGAATCTGGAATGAAAAATGAAAAGGCCATAGAAGAAGCTATTGATTTTGCTGTTGAACAAAACTTCTTACAAGGTTTCTTTGAAAAACATAGAGCGAGGATAAAAAGTATGTGTCTTACAGAATTTGATGAAGAAGAATTCAAAAGAGTTTGCCACAATGATGGATATATTGATGGCCGTGCTGAAAAAGCCATTGAAGCCGCAAAGAATTTGCTTCGAATG
>JAFZLJ010000131.1 GCA_017551545.1 Treponema sp.
GTTTTGCTGAATTGATAGACTTAAGTTTTACAAAAAAACTTAAAAAACATTGTAGTCAATGTACAGAACAAAAACTAACGTTTCCGTTCATAGAACCTTACTTGTTCTATTCTTTCCTTCCCTATTCTGTCAAAAAACTGGATTTATTCCGTCACAGGATGTTGTGACAGCGAAATTAAATATATTACTTATTTTAAAAAGTGTCAAGAGTTCAATTACGCAATTTTATATATTTTAAAAAAAAGATTGCCGGGTCGAGCCCGGCAATGACATGGATGACATAGATTGCCGCGCTTCGCTCGCAATGACGCTATGGGCGCTTTATCGCTATCAATGTAATATCGTCGGCTTGTTTATCTTCGGTTACCCAGGCGTAGCGTGTTAGGTTTGGATCTTCCAGGGCGCGTTGCTTTTCTAAGTCGGCCATGGATTGTTCACCGTCGGCTCCACCGGCTAGCTGAACTGGAGTGCAGTAGCGGTTGTACAAGGTAAAGTGTTCCTTTAAGAATTCGTCTACGAATTTTTCAATTTCTATTTCGTCGTCGGCGCGGACTGTAGGAGCTTTTACCATTCGGAATACGCGTTCTACTGCGGCAAGAGCTATAATAGATTCATCGATTGTTCCCTTACAGGTACTGAAATCAAATTCAAGAACTTCTGTTGTGTTAGGGTTATCTAACTTTGTAAGAACAAATTTCTTGCGGGCAGCTACGGCTTCGAGTACGGCTGTAATTCGTTCCTGACCAAACTGTTCCTTTTCATCAAGAATCTGAGTATTCTTTGTTTCTTTACCGGTACGAGGGTCTGTGCGCACATCTTCCTGAACTGTCTGTTTAACAACCCAGTTTTCATCACGGACAAGGCGTTCTGCTTCGTCAATACCGTCAGTGTAGAGATACAAAATATCACCATGATTAAGTGTAAGCTTTTCTACTTTGTATCCACCGGCTGTCATTTCTACGAGGTCTGTTGAAACACCACCGGCTGTTGGAGTATTTGACAAAGTAATTTCCTTAAGCTTATGAGTAACTCCATCAAGAATATGAATCTTATTATCACCGGCATTGCAGACATACATTTCGCCAGTAATCTTATTGTACAAACTGATATTAATTGTACTGAACTTACCGCGGGTTCCAAGATCAAAAATAAAGTCGTTTACAGCTGAAACAAACTTCTTAAGGTTTATACCCTGTTTATTAAACTTCCAGTCGCTGAAGTAATAGAAATCCTTGAACTTAGTTGCAACAACAGAAACGAGCAAGGCAGCAGGTACACCGTGACCAGAAATATCACACTTAATGAATACATACCACTGGTCATCAAGCTTCTTATAATCAAAGTAGTCACCACTTACAGCTGAGTCACCTTTATAGAAGGCATACAAATCAAGCTTTTCTTCGTTGAGTTTTACTACAGGAAGTTTACGTCCACCCTCACCGTCCATCAAAGGAATAAAGCGTTCCTGAACTGCCTTACCGTCGAGCTGTAAGAATTCTTCGTAGGCGGCAAGACCTGCAGAAAGGGTCATTTTATTTACTACATCTCCAAGGTGACCAATTTCATCTTTAGACTTAATATCAATATGTTTTTTCTCGAGTTTCTGGCGTTCACGGACAGACTTTGTCATAAGAGAACCTACTTCTACAAGATGAGATTCAAGCTTCTTAATAGGTTTAACAATAAGACTAGCCAAAAGCCAAGCACCAAGAGCACCAAGAATTACGGCAGCCAAAGCAGACAAAGCACCTGTCAAATAAATCTTACGAACTTCTGCACGAAGCTGGTCTACAAGATCCTGTACAGTTACTTCCATAAGAATTGCACCATGCAGGTAATTGTCGCTGTTTCCGGAACGGTACAAAACAGGTCTGTAGAAAAGATAATCTGTAATTTCACTTTCGAGCATGTTGTTAGAGAAGCCAGGATATGATGAACTGTTTTCTGTAGCAATAGTAGTCAAAAGACTGTTCAATTCATTTCTAAGCTTTGTAGTTGTATCTGAAACTACCTGACGACGCAAATTACTTTCTTCATCTGTCTTAAGTGCAAGCTCTGTATTTTCCTGGCTGAACAATGTAATCTGCTTTGAAATTTCACTTGCCTGAGCTACAACCTTTTCATTAAGACCATTAAAGCGTTTAAGAACTGCAAGTACATCTTCGTCAATCATTCGGGTTTCGCCGGCAACAATTCCGTATTCACCGTAATTTACAACTTTCTGACTAATAGCAGGATCATTAGAAGCCCATACATAACTCAAGTCCCCGGCCTGTCCTGCAAGATTTACGTATCCTTCTTCTTCGTCTGCAGTAGAACTCTTTATTCCAACAATTGTGATATATTTTACTTCGGCCATTGCATCTTTTTGAGAAGGAAGAGAGCCAATTTCAAGGTCGTTTTCTGTCGGGAGGAAGTTTCGAACGCCACTTGAAAGGCTTTCCATAAGTACATCAATTCGGTTATAAAGAGCAGTAACAAGAGTTTCTTCCTGAGTAGAAATCATGTTGTTTCCGTTCTGAATTGTTACAAAAAGAACTACAACTGCTACAAGAACAATTGTAAAGCCTACAAGCTTTCCTCTGAGTGAACGCTGTTTTTCTGCTTTGATTTTGATTTTTGATGTTGGCATAGCTTCTCCCGAAATAAGCGCTTTTATTTCCAATTGAATTATTTTTTTCTCGCGTCGTCGCTGTACTGCAAAAACAATCACAGACTGAATGCAGACTACAACAAAAAGTGCAAGCAGCACAGAAATCACAAGTGAAATTGTAAGAGAGAATCTTACAGACTCTGTAACTGCCTTATATTTATTTCTATATACATATTCCGGCGCAATTTTTACAGTACCATTTTGAAGGATAGTAAGGATTGCCCCACTCATATAAATGCCGCGGTCTGTGTGATACAAACCTACCTTATAAGTTCCTTCATCAAGGTCGGTACCAATATTTACTTCCGAAATACGATTGTCATTATTAACTTTATACTGACCTTCTTTTAAAGAAAGAGTCATGTCATAAGGAGCAACACCGTCGCGGTCAATATAGATAGTTGAAATTGTTCCTTCATAAGTAAAGCCGCCACCAATAATTTCAAGTTCAGGAATTCCAACTTCTGAAATTGTCTGTCTTGCAGAAGAAATAAATGTTTCCGGACGATATTTGTTTAATATAATAAGAATTGATTTTGCAATACCAATGTTTCCAACTTCATCAATTGCGTTAATTGTAAATCTGTAAACACCGTTTGACTGATTATTAAAGATGCGCGATTTTGTTCCGGAAGTTTTACTGTTTCCTTTTAAAACAATTTCCTTTGAAAGAGCACTTGCATATCTTTCTTTAAGTGCCTGTATTTCCTGCTCTACCCTTGCTGCAGAATAAGAAATCTTATGAGTTTTATTTTCTGCAAGTCCTTTTGGAATTGCTCCAAGATAAACAAGCTCATAGTTGTAGCCGGCAGTATCTGAATCTACAGATTCGCGCCAGTTAAATGAAAGAGTATTTGAAGAGGCAAAACCATATTTATCAAGTTCCGGAAGCATTGGATCCGGTGCTTTTGGCGGAGTTAAATCGCGGTGATAAACTATCTTTGCACTTTCAGACCAGTTACCGGCCTTATCCTGTACACGAACAAGAAGATTATAATAACCGTCATCAGGAGCCTGAACATTGATTGTTTTGATATTTGTAAAATACTGAACACGTTCTACAGGCTGCTGTGTATTATCTTTGCCCCAGGTATATGAATATCCGTTAATACCGGAAGAATCATCAGGGAATACAACCTGAATATAAACATTCTTTTCGCGGCTTGCTTTTCCTTCGCGGTAAGAAGTTGGAGTTAAACGAGGTGCAGAAACTGTAGTATCCGGTAAAAGGATTGCAAGATTGTTTGTAGATTTTGTTCCCTGCTGCCAAATAAAATTAAGCTGCTTTCCGTCTGATTTTTTAACAACAAGCGGAGAAACAAACATATTCGAATTTGAATTTTCAAGTACAGTAATTTGTTCCCAGTCGTTTCCGGCTTTTTCTGCCATGTAAATCTGTTCAGAACCGGTACGGGTGTCGAACCACAAAGCATAAAGATGATTATTGTATTCAAAAAGTGAAGCACGGTTTGAATTACCTTTATCTGAAATCTTGATTGCAGATCTTGAAACAAATCCGTTTTGTGTTAATTCTGCAGACCATATTGCCGCACTTACAGATTCCATTCTTTCCCATACAACATAGATATTTCCATTGTAGTTATAAAGGAAAGGTCTTTGATTCTGGAAGTTTGCAAAGTCGCGTCTTTCGCTTGAAGGATGAGAACTCTGGTCTGTAAGAAGTTTAGGTGTTGTCCAGCTTGAACCGCCATCAGAAGAGAAAGTACTGAACAACTGATAAGAAAGTTTGCCTGTTACACTTGAAGAATAATATGCCTGGAAAACAACAAGTTCTCCGCCAAAGGCATTTATCTGGTACGGAACAAAAGGATTACGCATTTTAGCGCATGGTTCAAACTCTTTAAAGTTAGACCATTTCTTTCCGTCTTTTGATTCTGCAGTATATATATAGAATGAATCGTTTTTACTTACAGAGGCAAAGAGTCTGAATGAACCGTCGGTACATGTGTAAACACGCGGTGCAATAAAGTAATTGTCTGTTGTAATGTCTGAACGAACAAAAGTTCTGCAGCGGTCCTGCGAAAGGAATGCAGAAACTTTCATTTTGTCTGAAAGAACTGTTACTAAAACCTTATCGCCCGAAACTGTTGCCGAAAAAATATCAGGAACTTCGCCTGAATACTGGAAAGGTCCTGCAAAACGTAAATTATCAAAATATGTTTTATTGTCTGTATAAACGCGGCACGAAAGATAAATCTGATTTTTTGAAGGAACAACTTCCTGCCAGAAAACATAAGAGACATCTGAAGTATTTATAGTTACAGGGAATCTTGCATCGCCGGAAGTAATAAGCTTTGGATTTTCCCAATAATATTTTTCTGCAGCAAAAAGGCCTGTGGCACCGCAGACAAGCATAAAGAGGAAATTAATTGTAAATACAAATCTTTTTAAATTCATTTATCCAATTTGCCCTTCGACAAGCTCAGGGACCGCGTCCTATTATACACTACAACTGAGATTTAATCTTGTTGTTTAAGTCCTCTACTTCCTTAAGTTTTATATTATTTGGATTATTATTGAGCAACCTGAGCATATATGTGTTGGCCGCATCAATATTTCCAGATTGATATGCCTTTTTAGCCTGAGTAAGCAGGTTCTGATCATCACTTGAAAGAACAATAATTGAGCTTGAACCAATCTTAAGAGAAATACGGTCCTTAAGTGCTTCTGCAGTCTTGTTGTTAGGATTAAGGCGCAATGCCTCGTTTACAGTTTCGAGCGCCTGATTAAGTCTTGCTGTATTTGAACCTGCACTATTAAACTGTGTCTGTGCCTGAGTTGTAAGTCTTGTTGAACGTGCTGCTGCACTGTTATCTACAGGACGCTGTCTCATTCCAAGTTCAATTTCAAGATTATAAATTGCATCCTTTAAGCCTTTATAATCAGGTTCAAGGTTATAATAGTCTGTAAGAGTATTATATGCCTGGACCATCGTATCCTTATTCTTACTTTGAGCAATTGCAGTCTGTACTTTCTGTGCAAATTCTTCTTCAAACTTTTCAGGGTTATGCAGACGGTCAATCTTTAAGAGCAAAAGTGAAGCTTCCTGGTTCAAAGGATAAACTGCTTTAATCTTATTAAGGCTTTCTTCTGCAAGTGTAAGTGCTTCATCTGCCTGTGCAGTCTTACCCTGCTTTTGATACTGTTCCCCTTCATCATAATACTGGTAAGCAATACTCAACAGCTGAGACATTTCCGAATAAAGCGGATCCGAAGCAAGAAGTACACGACCTGTCTTCATTGAAACTGCAGTATTTACAAGTTCAAGGAATGTTTCAAACTCAGGGTTCTTTTCTGTATGAGTTTCGGCCCATTTATTAATTGCAGCATTAATCAAAGTTTCTGAATCTTCGTAGCGGTCATAGTTCAATGCATCGCGGGCCTGTGTATAAAGTTCACGAGACTCCTTAATTACAAGCTCGTTCTTAGCGTCCATAATTCTTGTACTAAGACCTGCTACAGTAGAGTCAACCTGTTTACGCAAAGTTTCGTCATCGGCAATTGCAAGAGAATCTGCATAACGTTCGCTTGCTTCAAGGAGGAGCTTTTCTGCATTTGCAAGATTTCCTCTATTCAAAGCATCCTGTGCTTCTTCCATAATAGAGGCGGCATTATTCTTGGCATAAGCAGCTTCTTCAAGTTCTACCTGTGCTTCTGCAAGCTGCTGTGATGACTGAAGTCTTACAAGTTCAAGTTCTGACTTTCTGTTCTGCATATAATTAATTGCAGCAACAACTACAGCAACAAGATCTTCGTTAGCAAGCCAGTCTTCATGTGCATTCAAATTCTGATTCAATGAATTCTGACGTTCTTCTATTGCAGCAATATAATCTGCCGAAAGTTCTTCTGCCTTGTTATAAAGCTTAATTGATGCATCAGGATAATGATAAACAGGATTCTGCTGTTCACCCATCTTCTGAGCATATGCAAACAAAGCTTCTGCAGTTACGCGCGAACCACCCATGCCTTCTATATCAACATGCTCGTCAAAACCAGTTGTGTAAGTTTGAGCATAATTCTTATAATCTGTAGCATTCTGAACATAAGAATCTGAATCTGACTTATAGCTTTCTGTAATGATTGTCCATGAATCTGTCATAGACTGAGCAGAAGCATCGAACAAAGTATCTAGATAAGAATTATACAATGCTGTAGGAGTCTGCCATGTCTGGTCTTCTGTCATTGTCAGGTATGCACTTCCCCATTCATATGCCTGAGGAACAAGAGAACTCTTAACTCCAAGGATTGTTGTCATGCGGAATACAGAATCGAACAATGGAGTAATATCTGTACTTGTAGATTCAAGCAGCTGCTTCTGGATAATCTGTTCTGCTTCGAAATCTTTTGTTTTATCAAGAAGTTCTGCAGTTAAGAGTGCAAGCTTTGGTTCGTAATCAAGAACAATATCGTAAGTTGAATCAGGAGTATAATTAATAAGCTCATAAAGTGCATTTGATTTTTTTCCAAGCAATGCATATTGTTCAAGCGGATAAACATATTTTGTTCTGTTAGTAATTTCATAGTAATCTGTATCTGACTGTAAAAGAGCCTGAGGTAAAACTGCAAGATAGTTGTTTGTTCTTTTTTGTTCTGCTGCAAGAATTTCTGATTTTACATTTTCAAGAGTTGTTTTAAACTTACAGTCTATAGCACCAAGAATACCGGAATCTTCCGGATCCTGAACTCCAAGAATAAAACGCTGCATGAACGGTAGATAAGACGCATCTGTAATTTCGCTGTTGAGTTCCTGCTGCTTTTCGTAAAGAGCAATAATTTTCTGGCCGCATTCATAAACATCATTACGGATTACGCTGTATTTTCTATATGCTTCTTCAAGTGAAGGGAAAAGTCTTTCTGCCTGTTCATAATCATCTTTTTGAATAGCCGTAATAAACTGATTATTTATATTGTCAAACTCTCTTGTAAATGCAGTATCTTCATAACGGATGATTGCATCATTCAAAGCATCCATAACAGCCTGAGCATCTGTAATCATTTCCTGATTTTCTTCTGCAAACGAATCTTCGTACTCATCCTTGTAAATATCAAAACCTTCATCGCGGACTTTTGCTATAGCTGCAAAATATTCTCCGTTATGTGAAAAAGCAGATGAGTCCTGAAGGATTGAATCAAACATGAATGCGTAATACTTGAAAAGGTGCATCTCTTCAAGCAAGTCAATCATTCGTTTGATTTCTGCAGGAGGGTTCTTTTCTATACTGCGCATCTGCAAAATGATTTTTGCAGGAGTTGCGTGGTCTTCCGGATTTTCTGTACTTGCTTTAATAGCGCGTTCTGCCAGTACCGAATACTGCTTTCGGCGGTTCATGATGATTTTTACAAGGCGCTGTGCGTTATCAAAATATTCAGGTTTCTTTTCAATATAAATATTAAGCTGCTTAAGAGCTTCTGTATAATCTGTTTTACGGATAAGTCTTTCAATTTCGAAAAGGGACATAACTTCTCCGTTATTATCATCAAGTTCAATTTCTTCTACCGTCTGGGCATGTAGAAACGCGGTTGATGACAAAAAAGTGAGAAAAATCAGAAAAATTCGAAAAAGCAGATGTATCCTTTTCATCTTTTATATTATAGTTATATTTTCGGTAATAAACCTTATATATAAGAGAAAAAAAACCGATATTTTAGTATTATTGTAGCGGATTATTACAGAATGAAAAATATGTCTAAACGATTTAAATTTATAATTATTCTCGCTTTTTTGACCACTTCTGTATATTCTCTTGATATTTCTGACGTTTCTGATGTTTTTACTGATCTTGGTTATATTGGTTCTACCCAGAATGAAGGTACAACTTCTTACCGTTCCCTTTTAATACCTGTAGGAGGCCGTTCAGAAAGTCTTGGTTCTGCATATACAGGACTTTGCGATGATGCCGGTTATATAAATTACAATGCTGCCGCAAGCTGTATTCTTAATGAAACACAGGCTTCTGCCTTTCATAATTCCTGGATTGCCGATTCAAAAATGGACACTCTTGTTTATACAACCAGAATTGACAACATGGGAATAGGTTTTCAGGCAGGTTGTTTATACATGCCGTTTACTGAATATAATCTTTTTGGCGAACGGGTAAACACAAGTTATTACACAGAAACTAATTTTGCAGCAAATATTTCGTATAATTTCCTTGCCGGCTATGATTTTAAGGGTTTTGCTCTTGGTGCAACAGTAAAAACAGTATTCAGAAGCGTTCCTGACTACACAGACAACGATACAAATGCAATTCAAACACTTTCTGGTCTTGCTCAGTCTGGTGTTGGAATTATGGCAGACGTTGGACTCATGCTTCAGTTTAACTTCCTTAAATACTTTGCGTCACGAACTCCTAACGTAAGAATCGGGCTTTCTGCACAGAATCTTGGAGCAGCATTTACCGGGTTAGGAAGCTCTTCGGGTATTAAACTTGATGATCCGCTGCCAACTTACTTTGCTGCAGGCATTTCGTGCCAGTTTTTGCCTATTATTACAGCCACATTTGATATTAAACAACCTGTAAACCTTTTCCACCCGACTGATTATCAGCTTTTCTCTGTTAGTGCAGGTGTAATTCTTGCCTTTACAAAGCAGTTCAGCCTTTTAGCAGGTGCCGAAATTAAGGGAGGAAACCCAAGATTTTCTGTAGGTTCAGAACTTCAGCTTTCAAATGCCAGATTAAACTTTAATTATTCGCTCGACCTCACTTCTTCGCTCAACCCTGTTAACAGAATAAGCCTTTCTGCAAAAATCCTTTTAGGAGACCGCGGACGAGCAGAACGTCAGAAACTTATTGATGAATTATACTTAAAAGGCCTTGAATATTACGCAAATGCAGAATGGGAAAAGGCAATTGAACAGTGGGAGCTCGTACTTAAAATTAATAAACGCTACGACCCTGCAATTTTGGGTATAGACAGTGCCAAATCACAGATTGATATGTACGAACGCGTTAGAAATAGTATGTTCTTTGAAGAATAGATTGCCACGCTTCGCTCGCAATGACAGTCATTGCGAGCCGCAGGCGTGGCAATCTATTTTTTAATCGAAAAAATCTTATAGTTAATCCAAGGGAAGATATTGTCCATAAGCTCAAGCTTAGTGAGCCATTCGGTGCTTACTGTATTTGAACCAAGGGCATCAAAAACTACTGTAAAAGCATTTATAGCAAGGCGGAATCTTCGTTCTGCGTATTCAGAATCCTCTTCTTCTTCAATCATCTTTGCAAGAGCGCTCGACTGAGCAAGCAGAAGTTCAAGGGCTCCAATATTCAATAATCTTGTTTTAAGACCTGTATCACTTGGGAAACGTTCAGCAAGGTCAATCATTCTTTCTGTAGCTTTGCGGACATATCGCATCATCCAGCAGTTTTTGCTGGAAAGAAGGTTTTCACCGTATCCGTCGCCTGTTCCTGCAGAATAATAAGGTTCTATTTTTTCAAGAGAAGAAGGCTTTTGAATTATTTCTTTACATAAAGCAAGTTCAAGTTCATTTTTTCCGGCATTTCTGATTACTGCTTCAAGCCATACAAGGTATTCAGACCACTGCTTACGAAGTTTATTTTCATCAAGGCAGCATACAGAAACTACATATTCAGCATCCTGAACACATTCTTCGGCTTTTGTAAGAAGCTCTACCCTGCTTTGAATAAATGAATCTGCGTCTTCCTGGGCCTGTTTGCAAGCAGCGGCATAATCATAAGAAACACAGGCGTCTTCGTTAAAATCTTTTTTCCAGTATTTATAACCTGTAGAACAGCGGGCAGTTTTTTCTTCCATGACAGGTGTAAGCTTTTTAATATCAAGTTCAAAACCAATATCACGATTTTCGTTACGGTAAATTGCATTTGCACTAAAACCGTCTTCTGCAAAAATCTGATCCTGAATAAAGGTGTCTGCAGTAAATGCAACAAGAGAGTTTTCTATTCTTACAGGGTAAAATATTCCGTTTGCAGGAGGATTATCTGTAAGAAGAATGCTTCTGTTATGAAGGATTGTATAAGAATAACCGTAAGCGCGTATAAGCTTTTCAATTCCAGGAGTATAACCAAATTCAGGAAGATAAAAACCTTCCGGAAGTTCGCCAAAGCATTTTTTATAAGACTGAAGTCCCATTTCGATTTGTGCAGAAATTGCTTCAGGTAAGTCTGCATAATAAGGCATAAAAATATCTGTAGCGCATGTTCCAAGAATTTCTATAAGTCCTGATTTCTGGAATTTTACAAACTGAGCAAGAATATTTTTATTGTAAAGATCAGAAAAAGTCTTTTTAAGATCTTTATTTTTTTCAAGGGCAGCAGTAGCAAGTTCAAGTGCTGCGGAATTATCCTTACAGCGGTTCAGTTCTTTTTTGCCAAGTGCAATTCGTTTATCAAGAAAATCAACATAAAGCTGCTGGATTTTTTCATCTTCGAGCATAGAACATAAAACAGGAGGAAGCACTAGACCTATTTTAAAAGCCACGTTGTCGTTCTGCAGGCGTTCAAACATCTGGAGAAGCGGAATATAAGAATCGGAAATTGCTTCAAAAAAAGAATTAAGCTTTATTTTATCGCATTCCGGAGGATTATCTTCATTTGTCCGTATAAAATCTTGAGAAGTCTTTATTATAAATGAAAGATTTTTTAACATCCTAAAGTCTCCAATTCAACCGCACAGCATTACGAAAAAGAATGCCTGTAATTTTTATATTGCTCAGAAAGGATTTTTTCAATTCCCGAAAGCTTCATAACAGGCGAAAAATCATTATTAATACCAGGCTGATAGTTTTCTACATTATTTGAACTTTTTGGAATAGAAACAACCTGTGAAAAAGCAAGAACTTCTCTGTTTGTTCCGCTTGTATATACAAGTTCAATTCTTATATAGTTTTTTCCAGAAGGAATAAGAACATACTGTTCGTTTACACCATTAGGAATATCAATTTCGAACGATTCTGCAGGAACAAGCTCTTCAGGTGAAACAAGAATGCATACTCTAAGCGAAAGTGAATAATCTCCAAGAGCATTAAGCATATTCATGTCTGTGTCGCTTATATCCCAGAAAACAAATGCCCAAACCGGATTTCTTAAAATACAGGTGATATTAGTTTCGTTATAACCATCCGGAAGATTTGTACTTTGATTGATGCTGTTTTCAAAAGAAATAATCATGCCGGCTGTTTTATCCTGACGTGTTTCTTCTGCAATTTCTACAAGCTCACTCAAAAGAAAGCGTCTGTCCAGATCTTCAGGCACATCTACGCCATATTCATCTGCAAGCTTCTTGAGATCTGAAAATGAAAGGGTTTCCAGATAAGCACGGGTAATTATTTCGTCGTCCATAAGCCAATATAATCTTAAAAAATCAATTCTTAGTCAAGATATAAAAATTTATTAAGAATTGATTTTTTTATCTAAACACCCGCGATTTAGTACCGATAATAATAATATAAGGCACAAACGGGTGATTTTTGACATCCAGGCACCTGTAGATGCCCTGAATTTTGTTTACTTATTTAAGAAGAAAGGCGTGTGAGGTCTTTCTTCTTTTTTTTTGTCTTAAGATATGTTATAATTTTCTTGTGATCCCTGAGCTTGTCGAAGGGCAAATAAAATGACATTTGGAGTTAAAAAATGACATTTGATAGAAAAAAATACAAATCGTTTGCACTTATGCAGTTAAAAGGCAGATGGAAGCCTGCTATCATTGGAACTATATTTACACTTTTAATAACCGTTATCTTTACATTTACTCAAAAACAGACATCGTCAGTAAGTTTTTCAGAGCTTTTAAACTATGATTATGAACAGCTTTTCCAGTACTACAGAAACTCCCCAGAGTATTCTGCACCAGGAATCATTCTTAGTATAATTCAAACTATAGTCAGCTTTATTACAGAGATTGTTCTTGTTTCATTCTTTCTTATTTTTTCACGTTCACCTGATCCAGTTGCGTTGAAAAGCTATTTTGATTGTTACAATAAATGGGCACGCGGTATTCTGATTGGACTATGGCGCTGGTTATGGCTCTTCCTTTGGGGACTTTTATGTGTTCCTATATTTGTGCTAATAATCTTTCTTCTTACATTGCTCCCTTCTCCACAAGATTTTACTAACTACTTTTATGCGATTTTACCAATACTGCTTATTATCTGTTGTATTCCTATTCTCATAAAATCGCTTGAATACAGTTTTGCATTTTTCTTTGTTTCAGAGTTTTCTGAAATTGGAATCAGAAAAGCTTTAAGACTCAGTATTACAATTGCTAAAGGACACAGATGGGATATTTTTAAGCTTGAGCTTTCTTTCATAGGATGGATTCTTCTTGGAATGATTACCTTTGGCATAGGAATGATCTGGCTCCTTCCTTATTATTATCTTAGTCTTACAAACGCTTATCACGCATTATTACAGGATGCGCTTGAAACAGGAAAAATTAAACCAGAGGATTTGAACTGATGAAAAAAGAAACTACATCTGGATTTATTGTTTTTTTTATACTTCTTTTGTGC
Organism: Treponema sp.; assembly: GCA_017551545.1. GTDB lineage: Bacteria > Spirochaetota > Spirochaetia > Treponematales > Treponemataceae > Treponema_D. The sequence goes on from JAFZLJ010000131.1 coordinate 13,164, forward strand.
GCAGGAGCATGCATCTGGTATACAAAAACTCATAAAGATGAAAAGGCTGCACAGTATTCTGTAATAAACCCAACAGGAAACCCAAGCGGCTATTCTACAGACACAATAGACATTAAAAAAAGCGGAAACGAATATATTGCTGCCCTTTATGTAGAAGGCACAATTGAAGATGCAAACAGCACTTATAATCAGGCATGGCTTCTTTCAACAATCAACAGACTTAAGAAAGATGATAACAATGTTGCAATTGCAATGTATGTAAATTCTCCGGGCGGCGGCGTTTACCAGGCTGATGAAGTTTATTTTGCGTTGAAGGCCTATAAAAATAAAGGTAAAAAACTTTATGTTTACATGGGGCCACTTGCAGCCTCTGGCGGATATTATATTTCGTGCCCTGCAGACAAGATTTATGCAAACAGAAATTCACTCACAGGTTCAATCGGTGTAATTGCCGGTCAGTTAATTGATGCAACAGAACTGCTTGATGATATTGGAATTACAATTGAAGCAATTCATTCCGGCCGCAACAAGCTCATGGGAAACTTTTACAGCAAGATTACAAGTGAGCAGGAAGAAATAATGCAGTCTATTTCTGATGAATGTTACGAGCAGTTTGTTTCAATAGTTGCAAACGATAGAAACATGAATTTAGAAGAAGTAAAAAAACTTGCAGACGGACGAATCTACACCGCAACCCAGGCTGTACGAAATCATCTTATAGACGGAATCAGAGACTGGGATAACATGATTGGCGAAATCCGTTCAGATGTAAATATAGCTGATTGCAAAGTCATTACATATAAATACGAGCATAAACAGACATTCAGAGAATCACTGTTTGGAGTTATTACAGACCTGCAGAACAAATCACTTGCATCAAAGCTGGGAATTCCGGTTTCTGTTTTGAATGATCTTGAAAAATTCAATACTTATCCTGCATATTTGTATAGATAAATATTTCGTCATTGCGAGCGAAGCGTGGCAATCCACATACATAAATGCATTCTATTTCGTGGATTGCCACGTCGTTTCACTCCTCGCAATGACGTACAAACTTGCTTTTTTTCCATTAACTAAAGTATGCAGAGAATCGTGGATTGAAAGTCCGGCGTTTCTTACTGCATTTTCAAATTCGACTGTTCGTGCAGTAAGAATAGTCATTGTGCCCTGCTCTTTCAAAACCCGTTTAAAGGAAATAAACATCCGATCGTAAAAGTCTTCAATGTCAGGAATATTTTCCCAAAGTCCCCACGGCGGGTCAGTAACAATTGCATCTATTGAATTATCCTGAATGTGAGTAAGTTCAAAGGCATCTGCTTGCCTAAGGTCAACTTCTGGTCCCTGTGCCGTATGGGGTCCCTGCCCTTCGACAAGCTCAGGAACCGCAATACGAAGGGCATTCACCTTCTCTTCATCAATATCACTAACATATATTTTCTGACACGAAAATCTTTTTGCAAGTTGCACAGGAATAGCCCCGTAACCACAGAACGGTTCAAGCACAACATCATCTTTCTGAAGTTTTGCAAAACAGCACATTAAATATGCAATTTCAGGACGGAGTTCCCCTTTGTTAAGATTCTTTTCTGTAAACTCACGTTTAGAAATAAGTTCGCCGCAGAAAGCAAAACCTTCACGGCGGATAGAAAACCATATTTCGTTAGTTGGCGAAAGTCTGTCTAAAGTCAATCTGGAATTACGCACAACATATTCTTCTACACGACGGGTCAGATTTTTATCTACCTTAGCAAACTGATTCTCCTGCTGAAACCTCACACGGAAGCTTCCCTTATTTACAAGAAAATAATTTTTCCCCGAACACAACGCCCCCACCAGCGAATGAAAGTTAAGCCCCTTCCCTTTCATAGTTTTAAGCACAAAAAAAGTATTATTAAAATAAATGATTTTTTCCAGCTCTCGCGAGTCGCCGTCGTATTTGTAATGGATAAGGCCGTCAAACAAGTTCAGAATTTTTACCCCCGGCAGCCGCTTTGGTAAATCTGACGAAACCACATCTTGAAAACCTGTTATGAAAGAAGAAACAAACTCTGCCATACCTCCAATTATAACAATCAAAATAAATAATGACAAACCCCACGTTATATTGTAAAATTAAACATTATCATTTCAGGAGACTGCCATGAACCGTTCTTTCTTCAAATCATTAAAAACTATACTGGGTACTGGAATACTTTGTGTATTTTTTACCCTCTTGTTTGCATCTTGTGATAACTTCCTTAAAGCAGAAGAAATCCGTGAAGAAATTGAAAAAGTTATAGATTACAATAACGCACAGAAGGTGCCTGTACTTATTCGAGCCGATGAAGGTACCGGTTCATTCCTTGTAGAAGGCGAAAAAGAATTTACTGTTAATTTCACTCAGGCAGAACTGCAGTTTACAGCAAATAAAAAAGCAATTGTTTTCAAGGGCCTCGAAGCCGTCAGTAAAACAAATCCGTCTGTTAGCAGAAATGATTGTGTAGCATTTACAAAAATTTCTGGAAATGAAAATACTGGTGTTTATACCTATTCTCTGAAAATTACTCAAAAAGTTAATGATATTCTTATTAAACCAGTATACCAACTCAGACCAGCTGTTGTAAGCATTTCACCACTTTATACAAATCTTCCTACAGATTCAATTGTCATAACATTTAATATTCCTGTAGAAGATAAAAATGTAAAACCAGAAAATTCTGTTCTTAATTTTGAGAATATTTCAATTAAATGCAATAATACAGATATTACAAATTGCTTTAATACTCCAACATTAAATGAAGATAAAACAATCCTGACAATTACTCCAAATTCAACAGCTTTTAATGCATTTCTACATTCTAAAAATTCTTCTCCATACACAGATATTTCTGTTTCACTAGATCCAAGAACTATATTTGAAATTGATGGTAATTATTTAAAATATGCAGAAGATAATACATTGGATTTTATACTGCATTATAGTACTGATTTTGAAATAACTCCTCCGAATAAAAAAAGTTTTAGTATTTATAAAAACTGGGATACATCTACTAATACAGGTTCAGATTCTTTTTGGTTAACTTATAATTATTTTGATGATGATTATTCCATTTGGAATTATCCTGATGAAGAAGTTTTGATTTCTGATTCTGTTTTTGCAGCACATATAACAGGTGAAGAATTCGTTTATATATATGGAAGATATAATGATGCAGATTCCGGTATTAAAACAATTGAAGTTGAAGAGTATTATGATGAAGTTTTAAATTGGTGTGATAATACTACTTTGTTTATTGAAGAATTTACAAAAGATTCTGATGAGGTAATATTTTGGAGCCGTTATTCCAATGGCGATATAGCATTTTGTATAAAAAAGAAGTTGCTTTCGGATGATGGTATTATAAGGTTAAGAACAACTGTAAAAGATGCATATGGTAATTGTGCTCAACAACAAGAAGTTGTAGTTATAAAATCTACTTCGATAAACTTTTATGACGCAGCTTTAATTAATTTTCCTTCTGTTCAATATATGAATAACGACATAGATGACGACGGATTGCTAACATTTGATATGGAAGAATATGAAAATGAATTACGAGATATTAAACTTATTTATGTTGACCCAAAAGCTGGTAATGACGAAATTGATTTCTCTTTAATTTATCAAAACTATTATTTTAATGCTACATATGGGTATAGATCTATAAACCCTGAAGAAATTTATAAATCAATAAAATGCCAATATTATGATGACAATAATGAATTACAAACAAAGGATATGTCTCCTTTAGCATATGAAGATCCTTATGTGGGTGCATTAAAGTGGCATTATTATATTGATGAGGATGATGTTGAAGACTTAAACAATCTTACTGTAAGAATTATAATTGAAGATAAAGTCGGAAACGTTGGTTATAAAGATTTTACTTTTCCTGGAAAAACTATATTGATTAGTGATGAAAAGATTTCGCAATCAGAACGACAAATAAAATTATGTAAGGAATCAGACAATTTCGGAGTAGGCGCACTTATAGTATTTAAATATGATAATGAATGGAAAGCAACAGGATTTTGGCGAAAAACTGTTGTAGATATTTCTTATATTCCCGATGGAACTGAATTCTATCTTATATCTTCTGATACAGATTATCTTACAGCTCCAAAGAATAAAAAATTTATAGCAGGCAGTAATACAACTGGAACTCATTCTGTAGAATATGATAATATTTCATTCGAAAATGCAGGAAACAACGATACTCTTATTAATATACAAATAAAAGATAGTACATTGAATTACTTTGATCATATCTTCGCAAAGTTTGGTTCTACAGAAGATTCTGTAGACTACTATGGAACATACTACCTTTCCAAAGGTGAAAAAAACATAAAAATCATATCTTCAACGGATAGTCTATTTAAAAATGATTTTCAGGTGTTTTTATATGGAATTAAAGATGATGTATGTTCTATAAGTGAAAGCATTCCTATCTCAAAATTTACTGATCCAAAATATGATAATGTCGCCCCAACTATCAACTATGGCTTTGCTGTCTTTGAAATAAGATTTCCTGATTATTGTTGTTTACGCATAAGGGATGATCAAACAGGAATTTCAAGAGTTGAGATTAATGATAGAATATTTGAACTTCCGACTATTCCAGATAATCATTCTTATGCATATCTTTTAAATCTTAATAATAATTCCGTAGATCTTATGCAGCTTAATGATATCGAGCCAGGTACAAGTAGAGATAGAGTAATCTTAATCAAGTTATCTGATATGATAGATGAATCTTTATCTATTCCTTTAATTAGTTTTGATTGTAAAGCATACGATAAAGCTAATAATTTAGCAACAAAAAAAATACATGAAATAATACAACGAGGAAACCCAATACCTCATCCTACTAAAAATGGAAGCCAATGGTCTATAACAATGCCTGACCGCATTATGAATATATCATATTTTTATAACAATAAATGGAATTATTATTGGTATACTACCGGTAATAGTTCGACAAATACTCCTTTACCTACAAATTATTTTATAAGACTATACGGTAAATATTCAATTCCAAAGTATTACTATTTGAATGCTACAAATTCAACAAATTCTAGTTGTATTGCTGAAAAAAGTTCTTCATCAAATATACAAGTTTCTTCTGATGCACCAGTTCTTGTTCAAACAATTATTTCTCCTCGTTCATATTCTGTATGTAAAAACTGGACAAAGGATGAGTGGCTATTTTATAAACCAATAATTGGAGAACAGGTATTTAACCTTAATTCTAGTAACACAACAGCAGATTATACTATTCCATTGTTCGGGTCAGGCGAAAAAAGCCACTTAGCGCCAATCAGAAAAAGCCAATTTTTGACAAACGAAAAGAACCAAAACTACCCGAATCAGACCTCCTTTTTAGAGTAATTCAGGCTGTTCCATCACAGGAGCAGCTTTTA
>JAFZLJ010000132.1 GCA_017551545.1 Treponema sp.
ACAACTACAATGGTTCTGGAAAAAACGGATGATAGCAGATTGTCACCACGTCTTCTGGAATTGAGGAAAAAAATTCATAGTGAGGAATATCTCGAAAGTGCCATTCAGCGTATTGCTATGGTCATAAGTAAAAAACTTGTCGAGAATCCTGAAGAATTGAAATTGCAGGAATAATATGGATAAGCGTCGCAACAGAAAGCGTTCAAACTGGAACAATCAGAGAAGCCAGCAGGGTAAAAACCAGAATCAAAACCAAAATCAAAATCAGAATCAGAACTCTGAACAGAAACAAAAAAAAGTTTTTCAATTTAATCAAACAGCCTACGAAAACGAAGAAGCAAAACTCGAGCGCCAGAAAGCAATTCAGGAAATTAAAGCGCGCGAAACTATCTGTGCAAAATGTGGTCAGCCAATAACAGAAATTGCAAGTTCTTTAAGCGATAAAAAAACAGGTGCACCTATTCATTTTGAATGTGCCCTTAATGAAGTTCAGTCAGGAGAAACTCTTGGCGAAAACGAAAAAATTGCCTATATAGGTCAGGGACGCTTTGGTGTTCTTTATTATGAAAATCCACGCGACCAGCGCAAGTTTGTAATTAAAAAAATCATTGAATGGGAAGACCGCGAAAAAACTAGTGAATGGCGCGACGAGCTTAGCGGCCTTTACAGCAAAGTAGAATAACCCCAGATGCATATTACAGTTCTTTGTAAAGTCGTAGACAACTACGGCGATATTGGTGTCTGCTGGCGAATGAGCCGGCGCCTCAAAAAAATTGCCCCACAAAATACAATTTCTCTTGTTGTTGATGATTTTGAAACTTTTTCCGTCATTGCGAGCGAAGCGAAGCAATCCAAAGTACTAGAAGGCGTGGAACTATTTGATTGGAACAATGAAACCCTTTGTCATGATATCTTTGCCGCCAATGACGGCGAACGGCTTTCTTTTATTTTAGAATGCTTTCAATGCGGCCGCCCCGACTGGATGGAAAAAATTCTTTTTGAAGAAAAACTTGAGCGTACAGTTCAGATAATTATGATTGATTACCTTACTGCAGAAAAATATGCAGAGGATTTTCATTGCCTAAAATCTTTAACTCGTAGTGCAAAAGTGCAGAAGGTAAATTTTATGCCGGGATTTACTGGCGCAACTGGTGGACTGATTATTGATGATGAATGGGAGAGTATGCCTCCTTATAATGAAGCTGGTCCGGTGTTAGTGTTTACATATACGATGGGGACAGGACTTATAGAAAACACGGGGTCCTTCGACAAGCTCAGGAACCCCGAACAAATGGGGTCCCTGAGCCTGTCGAAGGGCCTGCAATTGAAGCCCCTCCCATACATGAACCAGCCCGACTGGGACAAAATGATGAGGCAATGTTCCGCCCTTATAATCCGCGGAGAAGAAAGTATGAGCCGTGCCTGCTTAAGCGGCATTCCGTTTATATGGCAGGCGTATCCACAGACAGAGGAATATCATCTGGTGAAGGTAAAAGCGTTGTTGGAAAGAATGAAGCCGCATTTTGATAAAGAGGCGTTTGATATAGTTGAGAAGGCGTGGCTATTTGTAAACCTGGATTGCCACGCCCTTCGGGCTCGCAATGACGCTAGCAACAACCCGTCATTGCGAGGAGCGAACGCAGTGAGCGACGTGGCAATCCAGAACTTCCTGAATGCGCGCCACGCCCTTGTCCCATACTTCCAATCCTTCTCCCAATCCCTTCAAAAAAACGGGGACCTTTGCACTAACTTAATGACATTCATCAATAAAATTGCTATAATATAACAATTATTTTTTTGAATCTATTAAAGAGGTAAATATTATGTTAATGACTTCACAGTTAAAAGTTGGAACAGCATTTATGTATGAGGGAAATCCACTCATCGTACAGAAGATGCTCGGTCAGCGTTCTGGACGTGCCGGAATGGTTACAAGCCTTCGTGTTAAGAACCTTGTTACAAACTCAACAATGGATCTTGGTATTGATGCAGGTGAAAAGTTTGACGAAGTAGATCTTGAATCACACGTAACAAAGCTTTCTTATATTGACGGCGACACATTTGTATTCATGGATCAGGATACTTACGAACAGTTTGAACTTGCTAAGGAAGACCTTGGTGATTATGCAGGATACATCACTCCTGATGATGATCTTGAAGTAAACCTTACATTCTACGAAGGAAAGCCTGTAGGTATTGATCTTCCTGTTCGCATTACACGTACAGTAACTTACTGTGAACCAGGTGTTAAAGGTGATACTTCTGGAAAATCTTTGAAACCTGCAACACTCGATACAGGAATTGAAGTTCGTGTTCCATTGTTCATCAACACAGATGACAAGATCGTAATCGATTCACGCGACGGCTCATTCCTGGAAAGAGCAAAAGACTAATATTAAAAAATAATTATTTAAAATATAAAAATTTATAAAGCTGATTTCTGACTTGTTCTTATATTGGCAAACGCTCGAGAAATCTCGCGAGCGATTACTTGTTGAGTCTAAATGACAGTCTCGATAGACTGTCATTTTTAACGGCTCTTCGATAAGAGCATGCTCGCCCGATAAACTGGGGAAATTGCGGACTTTGGCAAGGTGGTTTTTATGATTACTTTGAAATTCGG
>JAFZLJ010000133.1 GCA_017551545.1 Treponema sp.
GTTGTGCTTCTTGGCTTCGTCATTTATCGGAGCCTGCGGGAAGTATTCCCCCGTGTTCATCGCAGGATCTGCGCTTATCCATCTTGAATACTTAGGGTCAAGGTATCTTGCTCCGTAGTAGTAGAATCCGGTTTCCCTGTCCAATTCCTTTGCGCTGAACATGAAGTTCATCGGAACCTGTTCCACTGCTACCTTCTTTATGTCTACCCATGTCTCACCGTATGGCGTGTACTCAAGCCTCTGGTATTCATCCCCGTTATGGTCTGTTACAAGCTGGGCACTCCCTAAGTGGTCACTGTGGTAGAAGTAGATGTGGTTTTTCTCTGTTCCGAACGTCTTATCCTCAACATTCCTGTAGTCGTTTATTACTGTCGCAAGCCGTGTTTCCCCAAGGTAAATGTGCTTGCTTACTGCACCTCCTCTTGATCTTGTACTTCCATCTATATAATAAGACCAGAATGAGTTAAAGTAAAGAGTTTCTGTTATATCCGTGTATTTATTTGTTCTTTTTCCATCATACGCCGCTTCGCGTCGTTTGCATGAGTGGAAATTATTTAACTCGTCGCTCTCGCGACTTGCGCATCTCCATACACATAGTTTACTTCTGGCGGTTGCCTGCCTTGAGGCAGGCCGCGCTTTCCGCCGTTACGCGTCAGAGCGCTTCATTCGTTCGCTCGTTTTACTCACTCCGAACGCTTCGCGCGGCTGCAATCCCTAACCGGAAATAAGTAATGCACAAATAATGTAAAGAAAGTGCACTCAATTTCAAGAATGCACTTTCTTTACGGCTCAAAGCTCCATGCAGCATTGAGCCTCATCTAAACTGTCAAAGAACATTTTCCAAACCTCTTTCATGGTGGAGGGGGATAAGTTATTCATCTTTGTATACAGTATTATAGTTTTTTTCTTTGTTTAAAGAAAAATATAATTTCACGTATCTGTACATTAAGAGCTACGATAATTATAAATAATCCATACACAAAATCTAATACAGTTTTCAAACAAATATGATTAATTAATTCCTTAAAAGATAAAAATAACAAATAACAAGCTGGAAGATCTAAAGCACACCAAAGAATGAAAAAAAATTTTTTCATATTTTTTCTCCTTAATTGTAATAATCCATAATTGCATCGGCTGTATCTTTAATTAATAACCCATTAGCTATTTTTTCATATAATTCTTCACCAAGCCTTGATATTAGAAATGATTTATTTGCTATATACACTTTTTGCAAAAAGCTGCGCGCTTCAACCGGGAGTGCATTTAATGCATCTTGAATTTTTCCATCCATAGACCATGAAAGTGCCCAACCAACTGCCATGTCTAGACAATCTCCTATTTTTCCAAACATTTTCTTACATTCATCATCTTTATAATTAAAACCAGAAATTTTTGTAGAAAGCCAAGCTATGAAATATAGGCAACCACCTATAAAAGAATTTGCAAAAAGACTATCTACATAATCAGCTTTGTCAGAACCATCTATTTCATCAACTACCGATGTCCAAACGATTTTCAATACCTTATAAGAAGCATTTGCAATTCCTTGACGCATCATCCAAACGCTCATACCTGCTGTTGCACCAAGTCCTTGAACTCCAACATATATTTCCACGCCATCAATGATTAAACCAAATATTTCATCTGAATTTCTCTTCCACCATCGAGAATCGAAAACTTCCCTTCCATCCGGGTCCGTATACTTGATCGGATTATTAGCAGCATAGGCATACAAATTGCCATTGATGCTACTAACTTACCCAAATCACTTCAAAAACACTTCTTTTCTTTAATTTTTCCTCCGTTAAATCCATTATAACGCTTAAATTTGATTTTTTCATCAGAAAAAAATTCTTTTAACAGAAATTTTTCCCTGATTTTAAATCAAATTCAGCGTTAAAAGCCTCATTTTCCCCTCTAATCCATCAAATTACAATTTGTGGGAGGAAGGAAAACACCCTATACAAAAGCTAAAATTAATCTTTTGTAATATTTTTTTTCATTAAAGATTTAAGCCCGCCCTTATACCCTAATAAAACAGTTATTTCTTCACGCTGTTTTTTTGTATATCTATTTGATACATAAATGCACTCATTATCTTTTGATTTTATAATTAGGGTTTCACCTATCAAATGTCTTTCAAAGTCGATACCATTTACAATATAGCATTCCACAATTGATTTTCTTTGTATTTTTTTGCATCTTACAAAACCAAATCTAATCCATATTGAATCTTTATCTATTCCTATATGTTGTCCAATTGAACTTAGTAATGGATAAAGTAAAAAACAAACCAAATAAATCAACCAAACTACTGGATCATTGTTTGAAAACTTCATAACTCCAGTAATATAATTTTTTATCCAGATAATTACCAGTATTAGATACGGCATTAAAAATCCACAGAAAATGGTAATTGTAAAATCTTTTGATACCTTAAAAGTTTTAATCTCAAGAGACTTTCTTTCATAAATGAATAATTGTATATTTTTTAGCCATGTAAACATTTTATTAGTTCTCCCATCCCATTTCTTGGCCTACATAATTAACCAGCTCTTCTATGGCCTTTTCAATATCATTTATTGTAAATTTTATACCAGTCTCATCGTATATATCATCAAAAATATTTGCAGCTAAATCTCCCCTAGCCAATGCTCCTTTGATAGATGTACTCAAAGCACACTTTAATGCAGTTCTTGTAGTTATATGTTTTATTGTTCCATTACCAAGCTTCGTAATCATTTGCTTAGCTACAGAAAGCATTGAACCTTTACCAATTGTTACACCTTGAATCTTAAAACCAGATAAAGCTGCTCCACAAAGTCCACCTATAGCTGTATCTAATATGAATGATAAACAATCAAAATCTTTTGAAAACTTACCATCCAATGCCTGACCAACTACATTACTAACAGCACCACCTGCAGCGCCTGCCAATATCGGATTTGCTGTGGTAGCCAAAACGAATCCTGCTGTACCAGATCCTGCTGCAGATGCAATTATCTCATTACCATCAACTTCAGAAAATGATGACCACCCTTTTTCTTTCCTCAAATTATTTGAAACTTGGGTTCCATAGTTTACAAGTGCACCAATTGCGGCTCCACCAACAAATGCTATAGCTCCAGCCGCTAAATTTATCATTTCCCCATCCGGGTCGGTATATTTAATCGGATTATTCCCCGCATAGTGGTACAAATTAGCATATGTAAGACTAACCTGCCAGATTTACCTCAAAAGCACTTTTTTTCTTTCTTTTTTCCTCCGTTGAACACATTATAACGCCGAATTTTGATTTTTTCATCTGAAAAAATTTCATGTAATCAGAATTTTCTCATGATTTTAAATCAAATTCAGCGCTTTTAAGCCTCTTTTTTCATCCCTTCCATCAAATTACAATTTGGGGGAAGAACGGATTATTAATATTACTTATAATATCGTTGTAAAAATGGTATGTTATTTAACATCTTTGAAGGTATCATTTCCTTCGTTGTATTTGCTAAAATTACACTTTGTTTTATCCATACATCTTTCTTGGTAACTGTATAGAATCCAATATCGCTCGACCAAATCCATAATTTATCATAACTTTCATCCCAGCATATATAGAAACGGTCAAACTTTCTGTATTCTGTCTCATCTGAAAATTCACAACCATTTTCTTTTGAATAAATCTTTACAAAAAAAGAATTCTCATTTTCTGTAACTTCGTAATAATAATGTAAAGACCTTGAAAAATCTTTTTTTATAAAAATATCTTTATTATTTTTTGAAAAACTTAAACACAAAAACATTGTAACAACAAATATATATAAATAAATAAATTTTATTCTATTCATTTTCTACCCCTTTTTGAGAATTTGCAATATATACATTATCCCATTTAACCCTAATAACATAATCCTTACATCTGCCCAACGAAATTATTTTTGCAAATTTAGCTTTCGCAATATCAGTTTTATATTTTGGATTTGGGTCCATAATATCATTCCATTGTGCATCATATGAAACTGTTATTGTGCCATCTTTATTTCGTAAAATAGAACCTTTTAGTTGTAAACCGCCCACAGTTTCATTTGTCCCGTGTAAGTAATTATACCCTGTAATGCTTTCACCATTTTCAATTTCTGCATTTATTTGAATATCAAAATCAATTTTTGAACCAGGTTCTATTCCAAGATTATCATAATTTTTTGAAATTGCTACTTCTATTTGCTCTGTTAAGGACTTGTTTGCCTTCATGTAATCAGCCCAAGCCTTCGAGTCACAAACAAGTTCTTTACCATTTCCAAACAAGTAGTGAAGCAAAATTCCTCTTCCAAATTTATCAGATTTCCAATCTTCTTTATTTGATCCCACTCGATATTTGTTGTTTGAATTGCGACGTATAGATCTTTGAGTTTTTCTTCCATCCGGGTCTGTATACTTAATCGGATTGTTACCCGCGTAGTGGTACAAATTAGCATTGATGTGATTAAACACACCGCCCATACCCGGCAGATTGCCGTTGTGCTTCTTGGCTTCGTCATTTATCGGAGCCTGCGGGAAGTATTCCCCCGTGTTCATCGCAGGATCTGCGCTTATCCATCTTGAATACTTAGGGTCAAGGTATCTTGCTCCGTAGTAGTAGAAGCCTGTTTCCTTGTCCAATTCCTTTGCGCTGAACATGAAGTTCATCGGAACCTGTTCTACCGCTATCTTCTTTATGTCTACCCATGTCTCACCGTATGGCGTGTACTCAA
>JAFZLJ010000011.1 GCA_017551545.1 Treponema sp.
ACACCGCCTGTATATTCAAAAATTGTCAGCAGCCCCTGCATGACGCATTCACAGTTTTCTCCGCGGAAGACTTGAACAAAGGCTTTGTTTGAATATGGGAATGCCAGAACGAAATATTTAAGACGGAGAAATCCGATTGGCGTTTCAAAATCAGCTTCTCCAAAATCTGCCTGTGCTTCTCCCGGATACCAGACAAGATGACTGAATCCCGGATCGTTCTTCAAAGTTTTTCGCCAGGCTTTTACAAACCGGTTTACCGAATCGTATGAAAGTTCTGCATCTGGAAATTTCTCAATCAGCAGATCGTAGACTCGTTTAGAAGTCAGTCTCTGTTTATACCAGTTGTTTTTGTTTTCTTCTAAAAGTTTGGTCAGCCAGTCTTTGTAAGGATCCGTTGCTTTCGGCTTTTCTTTTTTAACCGGCAGCGGCTCACTGAAATCTTCCTGCTCAATGTACTTTTTGGCAGTTTTGAAATCAACTTTTTCTTCGCGGCAAATCTGTGAAATAGACATGCCTTTTCTGTGTTTTTGTCGTATACTCTCTATGGTGGACATTGAAATCATCTCCTTGACTTCCTCCTGGATTTTTATTGCTTACCAAGAGTCTGTCATAAAACGGGGATGTTTTCATGTCCCCATTTTATTCATTTGCAAATTCCCGGGAATTCATGTGCAAAAACACTGGAATTCCTGCTGCAAATTTTTGGGATGATTTATTGTAAATTAACATGGTGTAAAGCAGCCCGAAAAGCAGGAAAGAAAACACTGGGAGAATTCCTTTTTCCAAAAATCGAAAATCAAAAAGAAGTTCAAAAGGATATTAAAAAAGAGCCTAAGAAACCAAGCACTGAAAAGGATCGTTCAGACGATTATGGACCAGGGCTGTAATACTCTTTATTACATATAGTTTGAAATAACTGTTCCTAAGTAATGGCGGAGATTTTTTATTGCTTCCTTATGTTTTTTGATTGTTTCAATTGTATCCTTGTAGGTCTCTTCCATTTCCTTTTGATCGTTTTCTGTCATAAAAGGAAGCTTAAGATTTTCAAGATTTTCTTTAGAAATGGCAGGAAGCTTTGTTCCTGAAATTACAGATTTTAAGTAGCCCTGACCAAGTTCAGATTCAAGATATAGTTTTAAATAATATGGATTAAGCTGACCTGAGTCTCCATAGTTCATTCGGATTACATAAAGATTTGAAGCAGGAATAACCTGATCATTCGGACCTTCATAAATGGCAATCTTGATTGCAGGATAAGCTGTTTTTGTTATGATCACATCTCCGGCCTTTAACAGGAATTTATCCCAGTTGCTTTTTTTATCAGAAAGCCTTGTCATTGTTTCAAACTGAATGCTGCCTTCTTGAATATCAGAAACACTCAGAAAATAAAAAGGTGCAGCCGGATTTTCTGTCTGGAAACCCCGGATACTTTCTATGTCCTGAACCCCGCGGGAAATTGTTGCATTTTCACCCAGTGTTATGAATTCTTGTGGCTTAGACTCTGGCTTGTAATTCAAAATAAACTCAATAGGATTAAACGGCTTTTTTGTGTCAAAGTCAAAATCGTTTTCTTTAAGCTCTTTGTAGCTTACAACCTTATGAACAACACCATCCTGTTTAACTGATTTTTTGGAATCGAACATGCTGATAATATTTTCAGAACCAAACTCGTCTATTACAGAACCACGAAATGCCTGAGGCTTAACATCACAAAGATCAAGAAAAACAAAAGAATCGCTCGAGGCAGTTTTATCAAAAATCAAAAGCGATGATGAAAGATTATTCGGATAAATCTCACCAATTGGAAAACGAATTAACCCTTTAAAACATCCGCTTTCGCAAATGTATTTTCTAAGTTCGTTTGTTTTGTTTGTAAAGAGAGAATCAGAAATACAAACAACTGCCCTTCCCCCTGGAGCCAGATGCTCTAAAACATTGCTCACATATTCAAACGATTTATCCTCGGAGCGAATTACATTCTGCAAAAATCGGCGTGTTTCTTCTCTGCTGGAATTCTGGAAAACTGGAATACAGGCATAAATCTTATCAAACTTCTTAGATTTTGATTCAGAAAAAACATCTTTGCTATAAATATCAATCTGCTTATCTTTTGAATAAAAAACGTCATTAATCAATATCAAAAAATCCCGAAAAGTTTCATGCGCTGTGTAGCAGACAGGTTTTGTTCTAAACGAAGGTGTATTCTCATTAGATTGATAAACAGTCTTCAAAAAGTTTTCCGGCGCTCCGTAAAAATCTGCTACCTTGTCTGATTCTTTTGTATCAAGCAACCTTGCAGCCAGCCTGCACATTTCAGTTCTAGAATACATTTCGTTATAGCGACGAACCTGATGCATTCTGAAGGAACAAAAATATCTGTAAAGTCTCTTTTCGTTATCGGCATCAAAATCTGAAGCATCAAAGCCTTTTGGAAAATCATGAATATAATTTTTTAAAATCTGCTTTATATCTTCTGAAGTTTCAAGATTATTGATGAGCCTTATAATATCAGGACAAAAATCTTTCTTCTGGCACAGAGCTTTGTACAAAAGATAATAAAAACTGTACTGTTCCATCCTGGAACTAACAAAATAATTTCCTCTGCGGTTTTCTTCCAATTCCAAAAGCATTTTATAATCCTGCATCCATTATACCTCAAAAAAGAACATTAAACTATATTTCTATTTTGATTTTTATAGGATACCTGAATTATATCATTTACATCTGTTCCGAAAACGTTAGAAATCTTGAAAAGATTATCAAGTGTAGGCTTGGACTTACCTTCTGACCAGTTGTATATTGCCTGAGGTCCCGTAAACCCCAAAATCTCTGCCAGTTCGGTAGATTTCATTCCATTGCACTGGCAGAGTTCCAGGATTTTTAAACCTGTAGCCGAATTATCAATAGACACAGAATCAATCTTGGATTGTATCTTTAACAGTTCCTTAATTTTCATGACAGACTCCTTAATTTGTTGTATTGTAGAATATGCATATTCTACTCTTTGTTAAGTTAAAAATACTGCCATATTCCTATTTTGTCAAGAAAATTATAGGTTATGCATATCGTATTATTAGAGACTATGATAAT
>JAFZLJ010000134.1 GCA_017551545.1 Treponema sp.
ACAGAAAAACAGGACTTTGATTCAAGCAGGATGTTGGGGAAATACAAACCAATGAGTCTTGTTGATCAGGCTCTTGCTGCCATCCATTAAATAGCGTAGAAAGTTGACTTGTTCGTTGACTTTTTATGGGAGATTATTATGGCACATTGCGTTGTACCTGCTGCAGAAGAAATTTTGGATAAAGAATATCCGGTATTGGACAAAGGTTTTGTCCGCCTTGTTGATTATTTTGGTGGAGACCAGAGAATTGTTCAGTCTGCACGTGTTTCTTATGGTGAAGGAACAAAATCTGTAAGTCAGGACGGCGCTCTTATTGATTACCTTTTGCGCCATCAGCATACATCTCCGTTTGAACAGGTTGTAATGACCTTCCATGTAAAAATGCCTATCTTTGTTGCCCGCCAGTGGGTTCGCCATCGTACAGGACGCATGAACGAAGTTTCTGGCCGCTATTCAATCATGAAAGATGAATTCTATGTTCCTGCAGAAGACAAGGTTTCTCCTCAGAGCACAGACAACAAACAGGGTCGTGCAACAGAAGCATTTGATAAAGAAACTGCAGATAAAATCATAAATCAGCTCGAAGAAGGACAGAAACAGGCCTACGAAAGCTACAACGAACTTATTGATAGTGGTCTTGCCCGCGAAATTGCACGTATTAATCTTCCACTTTCTTTATATACAGAATTTTACTGGGAAATGGATCTTCACAATCTCTTCCATTTCTTAAAACTTCGTTTGGACAGTCACGCACAGTACGAAATCCGTGTTTATGCTCAAGTAATTCTTGAAATGTGCCGTAAGGTTGCTCCAATGGCCACAGAAAGCTTTATCAACCATATGAACGAAGGCGTAAACTTCAGCGGTGAAGAAATGCGTGCCCTTCGTGATGTTATGGATGGAAAGCCAAACCCACTTGAAGGTAAAAAACTTGAACGATTTAACGAAAAAATCAGAACAGGAGTTCAGCTCTAACAGTTCTGATTCATTTAAACTGAACAGAAATCAGCTTAAATATATCGCTATATTAGCCATGCTGCTCGATCATATAGGCATGGTGTTCGGTGAGTTTTTTAATTCTTTTGCAGCAGGCCCAATCCTGCTTTTTATACTCCGATTTTTAGGTCGCCTTACTGCTCCAATAATGTGCTTTTTCCTTGTAGAAGGCTTTCTGCATACAAGGTCAAAAAAACGCTATGCACTGCGTCTTGCAATATTTGCTGTAATTTCGCAGGTCCCTTATGCACTGGCACACAAGCACAGCATTCTTTCTAC
This sequence comes from Treponema sp., assembly GCA_017551545.1. Lineage (GTDB taxonomy): Bacteria > Spirochaetota > Spirochaetia > Treponematales > Treponemataceae > Treponema_D. Next base: position 1,276 of record JAFZLJ010000134.1, read on the forward strand.
AGATTTCAATATGCTGTTTACTCTGCTCATATCTTTTCTTGTTCTGTGCGTTATTGAAAGCGAATGTAATGCAGTACTTCACTGGCTAGGCTGTTCACTTTTAATTATCAGTTCTGTTTTCGGTGACTGGGGCATTTTTGCACCATTCCTTGTCCTGACTTTTTATTTTTGCCATGATAATAAACAAAAGCTCATAAAATCTTATATTATTATTTCTGTATTAGTAATTGTCGCCAGTGTTACATTTTGTGTCAGAAATCAATATCCATGGTATTCAGAATTCTGGCAGACAGGCCTTCTGCTTTTTATCCCTGTCCTCTTCCTTTACAACGGCCAGTCAGGTTCCCGTGCATCATTCCACAAATGGTTTTTCTATATTTTCTATCCATTGCATCTGCTGGTGTTGTGGGGGATATTCCTTTATATACAATAAAACAACTTCTTCGGAGGAATTATTATGAAAAGTTTATTTAAGTCTTTGTTTTTTATCTTAGTAATTTTTGTAGTTATTGTAGTTGCTTCGTGTAAGGTAAGTCTTAATGTTATAAATGCTGCTTCTTATACGGTAACTTTTGAAACAAATGGTGGCAGTACAATCTCTTCGCAAACTGTAACAGAAGACCATAAAGCAATAAAACCTGATAATCCGTCAAAGCCAGATACAGAAGATGATCGTTTTGTTTTTGATAACTGGTACACTTCTACAGATGAAGGACTAACTCTTTCTGATGAACCATTTAATTTTGATACCCCAATTAAAAACAACATTACTCTTTATGCAAAATGGAATAGAACTGATATTACATATACTGTTACATATTCTACAGATTGGGGAAATGTTCCTTCAACTATACCAGTAGTAAAAAATACTGTACTTACTGCTGAAGACTTGCCTGAACTTTCAGAAGACGGCTTTGTTTTTCTTGGCTGGTATGATAATAGTACCAAAGTACTTGCAGGAGACTACATGGTTACAAATGATGTAGTTCTCAGTGCTAGATGGGATTATAGTGAGCCTCTTACCTTGGAATTTCTAGCTGCTGGAACCATTACCATAACAGGCAGATGGTCTACACTGAAATATTCTCGTAATGGAGGAAAACTAACCTTAGCAACAGACAGTATAACTGTAAAAAAAGGAGATAAGATTTGTTTTTATGCTGAAGCTATATCAAGCAGTATGAATATCAATTGTTCTTCAGACTGTTATATTTATGGAAATATTATGAGTCTTGTTACATTATATTCGGATTCTATTGGATGTAATACAAAAATTACGAGTGTAACTGAATATGCTTTTATGAACTTATTTAGCAATAACACTAAAATAAAAAGTCATTCCACAAAGTTACTTTATCTGCCGGCTACTGAACTTGCTGATTACTGTTATTATGGTATGTTCAGTTTTTGTAGTAATTTGACAAAGGCTCCAGTTATATCTGCAACACAGCTTGCAGAGTTTTGTTGTGCTTGGATGTTCATGGATTGTAATAGTCTTAAACAAGCGCCTTCTTTACCGGCAACAACACTTGCTAATTATTGTTATGCTAGTATGTTCTATGGTTGTAATAGTCTTGAACAAGCACCCTCTTTACCGGCAACGACACTTGCTTCTCATTGTTACCAACAAATGTTTTTAGATTGTACAAGTTTGGTACAAGCATCGGACTTACCTGCAACAATTCTTGCCGATTTTTGTTATAGTCATATGTTTGAATACTGTAGTAACATGAATAAGGCACCAGACCTACCTGCAATAACACTTGCAGATAATTGTTATTCTAGTATGTTTTCTGGATGCAAGAATTTAACTAAAGCACCAGACCTTCCGGCTGCAATTCTTGTTTCTAATTGTTATAGTGGAATGTTTACCAACTGTTCAAGGTTAGAATCTATCAAATGTCTTGCTACAGATATTTCTGCCAATAATTGTACAAAAAATTGGGTAGAAGATGTGTTTTATACTGGTACTTTCATAACCGCAACGGGTATGGAAGTCTGGTCAAGAGATGAAAACGGCATTCCATCCAAATGGACTGTACAGGAAGAATAAAAAAAACAAGAATTTTTCTCTTGACTTTTCGTTATTTCATGTCGTATATTAATAGTAGATGATAAGGACATAGAGCGTGTCCTTGTAAATATAAAGAAGCTCAGTTGATGATGAGGACATAGATTGTGTCCTGGCTAAATAAAGAAAATCAGTGGATGTTGAGGCTGTTCTGAAAATGAGCAGCCTCACTTTTTTAGAGGGGTTGTGATGGAGTTCTGTTTTCTAACATCTGAGTTTTATGATAAGTATAAGAATTGCAAAGAAATCCTTGTCAAACAAGACAGACCTTATACAGTTCTAATAATCGAGACTATTGGAAAAAAATTTGCAATTCCATTTAGAAGCCATATAAATCCAAATAATCATGATTGTTATATAACAGACAAATCTATTAATGCAGGTCTTGATTTTCAAAAATCTGTTATTATTACAAATGATGCTTACATAAATACTTTGGAGCGACCAGAAGTACGAAATATTGATTATATGGCAATTCACTTCAAGGATTTTGAAATAAAACGGAAATTTGAATCTTTCTTAAAATATTACATGAATGAATATAAACGACATAAAGACAATCCTGATTTGAAAAGGAATGCCAGAATTGAATTTTGTTCTTTACAGTATTTCTTAAACGATTTAGGTCTGGAAGAATAATAACTCCCTATTCAATAAAAATATAATCCGTCAAATAAATCCCCGAAATTTTACCTAAGGACATCTGTTCATTGATTTGTTCGAGGATGTCTTGTTTGATTTTGTCTTCGGTGCGGGAAAGGAGTTCTACTTTTGTGTAGGCGCCAAAGTAGCTGGTGAAGATGCCTGTGATTATGAGGCGTTTGCGGGCCAGTTCTTCAAAAAAGACGGTGTCGCCTTCGGGGTAGGAAAGCCAGGGAGTTATTACAACAGCGGTTCCAATGTCTTCTTCGTTTTCCGGGGCGGTTATGCAGCGGATTGTGCCAAGACCTGTGTAGGCGGCAATTTTATCATCGAGTTTTTTGTTTAAGTTTTCAATTTCGCGTGGAGTAGGGTTCGGGTCTGCATCTCTAAGGTTTTTTCCGGGAGCGGCTTTTCTTGAAGCAAGGCCTATAACTGTTCCAAATAAAATTATAAGAACAAGCGCGCCTATAATCGAAAAGAGAACGATATCTGATTTTGAAAAATTGAACTTAAGCTTCACTTACTGTACCTTCTGACTGATATATGGTGCAGAAAGTACCGCAAGCCTTCCGACTGTTCTTGCCTGAATGTGAACGCCGTCATCAAGCCATTCTTCTGACAAAATGCAGCCTGCTTTTCGCATTTCGTTTATGAGCGGAACCTTTGCTGCAGGAATTATGTATTCGTGAATCTCACCGTACAGTAATTCTGTGATTTTATCTTTAAGTTCAATAAAGCCTTTCTGTTCTTTTGCGCTTACAGAAATTGCATCAGGGAACTGGTGGCGCAGGGCAGTGTAGTTTGCTGCAATTGTTTCATCTTCGGCCTTATCAATTTTATTCAAAAGAATAAGGCGAGGATTTTTTGTAGCACCAATATCTTCAAGAACGCTGCATACTGTTTCATACTGTGCCATTGCGTTAGGGTCTGCAGAATCAAGAACAATCAAAAGCAAATCTGCAAAAGTAGCTTCTTCGAGTGTAGACTTAAACGCATCTATAAGATGGTGCGGAAGGTTATTGATAAATCCAACGGTGTCTGTAATTAAAACACCTGCACTTTCGTTCAAAGGAAGTTTTTTTGTAAGAGGGTCAAGTGTAGCAAAAAGCTGGTCCTTTACATAAGCGTCGGAACCGGTCAAAGCATTAAGCAGACTGGATTTTCCGGCATTTGTATAACCAACAAGCGCACATGTAGGATTTTTTTCTCGCTGTTTGCGCTGGGTCTTTCTGTTCAATTCAATTTCGGCAAGCTCGTGTTTTGCGCTTGCAATTTTTTCGCGGATAAGTCGCTGGTCAAGCTCGAGCTGAGTTTCACCGGAACCCTTTGCACCAAATGCTCCACCACGCTGTCGTGAATAATCATTTTTTGCATGACTAAGGCGCGGCAGCATATAAGAAAGTCGTGCCAGTTCAACCTGCAGTACTGCTTCTTTTGTTGTAGCGCGCTGAGCAAAAATCTTAATGATTACTTCCTGACGGTCAAAGCACGAAAGGCCTGTTAACTCTTCCCAGTTTCGCTGCTTTCGAGGTTCAATATTAAAATCAAAGATTATACAGTCTACTTCAAGCTGTTTTGCAAGCTCTGCAATTTCTTTTGCTTTGCCGGTACCAATCCCGTACTGAGGATGAACTTCCATGCGGGTAAGGGTAAGGCGCTGAACAATATCAAGTCCAAGTGTTTGAACAAGTCCTTTTAATTCCTGCAAATCATTTCCAGGCTCTCCAACAAGAAGCGCACGCGGAACCTTGTTCTCTTCTTTTTCAACTTCAACCATAGTCCCTCCCAGTTATGTCATTGTCGGACTTGATCCGACAATCTACGACAAATACTGCTGCATCAACTGTACGAACAGATATATTTTCTTATAAATACCTACGCTGAATTCTTTCATCGGGTGATCAAGGAAGCGTTCAAGCTCGCGCCAGTTCTGAACAATTTCTGGCTTCTGTTTTGTGTAATCTTCAATAAGCTGCTTGAGTGTTTTTCCTATTGTAATTAAATCCTGAGCTGAAGTTACAATAAAGCCGCGTGCCTGTTCATTTGAATCAGAAATTACACGGTTAATAATATTTTCTGCTCCAGGGTCATGTGCTGTTTTTGGAAGAAGATTCTTAATCTTAAGTCCGGAAGTTCCGTCTTCAGACAAATCAGAATCAAAGGCTGTAATTTCATCAGAAATCTTAAGCAGCTCCTGGTATGCATTCGACATTGGATTAGCAAGCGAAGCATCCCACTGTCCGCGTACAACTACAACATCGTAAAATTCACGGATATCCTTTTTAACATATTCCAGAAGAAAAGCCTTAAGATAATTAAGAGGTTCTGTATATTCAAACAGCCCGAGCTCTTTTTTACTGAAGCCTTCGTTTGCACCTGCAATATAAAAATGAAGTGTCTGGAAATCTGTGCTGCCGAATATCTGTTCACAAAGCTGATTAGCCTTGTTTTCCTTCTGCTTGTAGCCTATTTTTGAAATTGTAGTTCGGATTTCTTCCTGAATTTTATCCATGTATGGTTCAATGAGCGAAGCATAATGCGACTGAACCTGTGTAACATATTCAGTATTGCCCGAAATATGACGAATCATAAGCTCAAAGGCACCTGACTGCTGGATATTTTTAATTCTTGCAACTATCTTTTTCCAGTTTCCAAGCGAAATTGTTTCTGTAGCCTGGGTTGCCTTCATAAATGCAAAAAGTTCATTCCACAAAAGATTTTCATCTGTGATTGCATATGCTACTGCACAGAAATCTTTAAGATCGTCTGTAATATACTCGCCGTTGATTTTTTCAAAATTAGGAACTGCATTAAAATTGAATTCCTGAAGTGACGAAGCGAACTTTTTAAGCAGAACATAATAATCAAAGCAGCAGAAATCCTGAAGTGTACTGAATGCCTTGTAGATATTTTCTGTTCTATTCATTCTTTCATTGTCAAATTCTGCAGAAAAAATAGAAAATTCTTCGTCGAGTTTTGATGAAAGCTGCTGCAGCGGAACAGTTCTTGCCATTTCAAGAATCTTCTGCTGGTCAAAATGCTCCAGAAGTGCAACCTGCTTTTCTGAAAGTGAATAATTTACAACCTGAGCCTTGTAAAGGTTAGGATTCTGATTTGATTTAAAGATTGCCTGTGCCGGTGAAACTAATTTATAAATATCATAAAACAATTTAGCAAACGGAGGCAGAACTTCGATTGTAGAAGCCCTGTAAAAATTATGATACTTAGTTTTTGAGAAAGTCTTAGCAATAGCCTTTAATTTACGCTTTTTTTCAGCTTCGGGATTGGAAGATTTGAATAAATTTGAAAACAAACTCTGAAAAAACGATTGTTTTTCTGCCTGAGCTGCTGCCTTTTTTTCTTCTTCCTGTTCCTTTTTAATATCACCTACATCCATACTCTTAAATATAAGTCAAAATTGGCGAATTTTCAACCATAAAATATTGTTCTAGTCAATTTTGATTTATGGTGCTATAATATTTGCTATGAAATGTGATAAATGTAATACAGAACTGCCGGAAGAGGCGCATTTTTGTTTTAACTGCGGTTTTCCTGTAGGTACAGTAAAGGTATTCAGATCTTGTATAGAATGTGGTAACGCCCTTAGTGCAGTAGATAAATTCTGCTCAAAATGTGGTGTGCCTGTTAAAATTGTAAAAGATGGTGGCGACGATAACACTTTTGAAAAGGATATTCCTCCTAGAGTTCAGCTTGGAAAAAATCCTAAGATGATTTTAGTTCCTGGCGGACAGTTTGTAATGGGTGCCGGTACTATGAACAGCCTTATTACTTTAGTAGGCTTTTATATGTCAGAAGTTCCGGTAACCCAGCTACAGTATTCTTATGTAATGGGAAAAAATCCTTCGAAGCTTCAGGGAGAAAACCGCCCTGTAGAATGCGTAAACTGGTGTGAAGCAATTGTTTACTGTAATATGCTCAGCCGCCTGAACGGATTAAATCCATGTTATAGTATTGGAACAACAACAGACCTTAGCCAGTTTGAAGCAACAAGTCCTGTATGGAAGCGTGTTGTATGTAATTTCCTTTCTAACGGCTACAGACTTCCAACCGAAGCAGAATGGGAATTTGCAGCCCGCGATGGTCGTGGTTCTTCACCAACACCTTATGCAGGTAGTCAGAATATTAATCAGGTTGCATGGTATGGCGAAAACAGTGGAATCAGAACACACGATGTTGCTACAAAAGATCCTAACAGCCTGAACTTGTATGATATGTGCGGAAACGTTGCCGAATGGTGCTGGGACTATTATTCACCTGTTCTTGCATCTGGAGCACAGACAAACCCACATGGTCCAAGTTCCGGCGAAATGCATGTAAAACGTGGCGGCAGCTGGCTTGATGACCCTCAGCAGTGTACAGTATTCTATAGAAGCGGCAGTGCTCCAAGCGGAAAAAGCAGTAACTTGGGCTTCCGCGTTTGTTGCAGCGCAGTAAGCGAAACTCTCTAATAAGGAAAGCAAAATGACAATAACCGAAAACAAAACACCAATTTCAATTGAACTCGTTGTAGTTGGAAGACTCGATACAGGTACAGCTCCGGAACTTGAAGTAAAGCTCAAGGAAGTTGCACCACAGACACAGACCCTTTACCTGAACATGAAAGACGTTCAGTATGTTTCAAGTTCTGGCCTTCGTGTAATTCTTTTAGCCCACAAACTCATGCTTCCAAGCGGCGGCAAAATGATTATCAAGCAGCCGTCTTCATTCTGCAAGCAGGTTCTTCAGGCAACAGGAATGGATTCAATTCTTACTATTGAATCTTAGTGGCATCTGAAAATCATCTTTTTTAAAGTTAGAACATTCTCGCCGTTTTCGTAGTTGTATTCTACTTTGTCCATGTATTTTTTTGTAAGGAAAATGCCTAGTCCTCCAATGCTGCGGTCTTCGGCACTTAAGGTAATATCCGGGTCAGGACGGTCTAGCGGATTAAACGGCACTCCCTGATCGCGGAATATTATTGTAAGAAGTTCATCTTCATAGGTGCAGGTAATCAAAGCTTGTCCGAATTCTCCGGCGGGTAATTTATCTTTGTAGGCGTAGTGTGCAATGTTTACAAAAATCTCTTCGGTGGCTACGTCTATTTTGTACATTAAATCTGTTTCGCAGTCTGGCGGGAGCAGCTTGTGAATAAAGTCGAGTACAGTTTCAAGATTTTTATCGTCGGCGGCTATTTTTAATTCCATCTGGCACCTTATTCCTTGTAAATCATGCAGAGCATTGTAATGTCATCAAATTGCGGGGCTTCAAGAACAAAGTCATTCAAATCGTTTCGCACAATATCAAGAATATCGCGGGAAGTTTTGCCTGTGCCCTGTACCGATTTTAGTACACTTAAAAGCCTGTCTTCGCCGTAAAGCTCATCATAATCATTTGTTGCTTCTGTAATTCCGTCGGTGTAAATAAACAGACGGTCGCCTTTATTAAGTTTGATTGTGTTGTTTGTATAAGGAAGTCCGTCCATTGCAGCAAGCATAAGGTTTGGTTTTGTAGAAAGATATTCAATTTTGCCGTTGTTTTCAAGAACTGGAGCATTGTGGCCGGCATTTGCAAAGTTCAGTTCGCCTGTAGAAATTGTTAAGATTCCCATCCAGCAGGTAACAAAAAGTCCTGATTCATTGCTTTCGCATAGAATTTTATTTACATGTTCAAAAACCTTTGCCGGATTATGTTCATGCGCCGCAGTATCTTTTAAAAGTGTCTTTGTAATTACCATGAACAAGGCTGCAGGAACTCCCTTTCCGCTTACGTCGCCTACAACCATTGCAAAGTGGTCATCATCAAGCATGTAAAAATCATAAAAGTCGCCGCCTACCTCTTTTGCAGGAGTCATGCTGGCATAAAGTTCAATTTCGGGATGATCTTTGTAAGGAGGAAAAACACGTGGAAGCATTTCTGACTGAATCTGCTTTGCAACATTAAGTTCAGCCCCTAGTCGTTCCTTTTCTGCAGTTGCATGAGTTAAATCTTCTATATATTTATTCATGTCGCGGCTCATTTTTTCTACAGAGTTTGCAAGTTTGCCGATTTCGTTACGGTGGCGTATTTTTTTAAGAAGGCCAGTGAGCTCTCCGTGATGTTCTGCCAGGTGCGAAGTTTCGTAAGTTACAAAGAGGATAGGGCGGATTATTCCCATGTAAAGCAGGAATGCATAAAGAGCAATAAACAGCAAAGTAAGGATTGTTGCCGAAATGATAATTGAACGCAAAAAGTTTCTTCGGTGTTCTTTAATTTCGTTCATCGGCTTTACAATGCTCATGATTGCAGTAACTTTACCGTCTGTTCCAAACAAGGGGAGGGCTGTTGTTACATGGCCGCCTTCACCTTTATATGTAAACGATGTGTAGTTTTTGCCTTCTTCTATAACGAGCTTAAGATTATTTATATATTCTTCATCTTTGTCTTCAAGAGAGCTTACTGTTCCAAAAGGAATGACTTTGCTGCCTGCTTCAAGCGAAAGCTGGTTTACTGTATCAAAAACATAAGTGCGTTTTTTGTAATCGGGTGAAATTACGCTTACATAAATGTAGGCAAGATCAGAGGTGTTTGTAAGGGTATCAAGCTTTTTGTTTGTTTCTTCCCATTCTTCATCAGGTTCATGCTTTATCCAGTAGGGAATACTGTCGACGTGAATATAACTTGCACCTGTTTTTGCAAGCTGAATAGTAATATCGCCGTAAAGGTTTTCCAGTTCCTGCTTAAATTCCCTGTAACCGGTGAAGCTGTTTACAATTGTCATAAGCGCACCAAATATAAGAGTCGCAATAATGAGCTCCACAGCCAGTATGGAAAGTTTTAGTTTGTGTTTCATGATAAGTCTATTATACATCATAAATATCAAATTGGTAATTGAATTTTGAGTTTACCCTTCGACGCGGTTGCTGAGCTTGTCGAAGTGCAGGGACCGCAGGTGTGGTACAAAAAAGCAAAATGAATTATAATATATGGAAATAATAATGTAAAAAAAGTGACTTTTATATAAGGAGATTTTTTAGAAATGAAAAAATTCTTTAGTGCAGCAGTGCTTTTTACACTTGTTGTGGCCGCTGCGAGTGCTTACAATCCGCCTGTTTACGGCGATGATATTTTTGAGCTTTCAAGTCCGCATCAGCTGGCAAATGCTTCTTCAGTTGTAGGCGGAGGTATTTTTTATGCAAGCCCTGAGTCTATGATTACAAACCCGGCTCTTCCTGCAAAAGAACAGCGTATTGATTTGAATCTTGCTTATACAGGACTTGTTTCTTCTAATCAGGCAAACGAAAGCCGCTATGGAAATGCTTTTCAGTTTGGTATGCTCATTCCATTCAAAAGATTTGTTTTCAGCGGTTACGGCAACGGAACAATGGTTCCTTTTAAAGAAATGAATCTTGGAGACAGTTTTAACTTTAAGTTTGGTCTTGCAAAAGAGATTACAGATAAGCTTACAGTTGGTACAAACCTTAATACAGGTATTTTCTGGGGAGCCGGAACTTCATGGGCTCTTTCTGTAAACCTTGGTTTTGTTTATACCTACGGCGATTTGAGCTTTATTAAAGATTTCCGTTATGGTGCTTCTATTCTTAATCTTGGAAAGAACTATGACAACACAACTCTTGCTGGAATTAAAGGCGGTCAAGCATCTGCTTTCCCTGCAATTGCTACAATAAAAGTTGGTGCTGCAGGAACTCTTGTTCAGAATGATACTATTAGGCTTGGTTTTTCTGCAGACCTTACAGCTCCTTCCTGCATGAACCTTATTGCAGATCTTGGACTTCAGTTTGCAGTAAAAGACATGCTTTTTATAAGCGTTTCGGAAAAGTTTAATTTTGCAGAGCTTGTAAAAGATGTTCAGAATGTTATGCCTTCTGTAGGTATTAATTTTAGATTTACTTTTGATGTAAAGAATAATGATTATCTTAATAAGAACGGCTGGAATCAGAGCGAAATGTCTGCTTCGGTTGCCTGGAAACAGTTTAATAGAACTGTGAATGCAGTTTCTGCCGGAGTAGATGTAAACCTTGGTCTTAAGGACGAAACTCCTCCTGTAATTCAGCTTTGGCTCGACGATGATGAAGCTCCAGAAGTTCAGGTAATTCCAGTTTCAACAGGAGATGCAAAATGAAAAAAATCAGATTTATAACATTTGCCATCCTTTTTGCTTTGTGCGCAGGACTTGGCTTTGCAAAAGAAAAATATATTTCTCCAAATAATGATGGTGTACAGGACGAGCTTGTAATTCCATTGAACATTTCTGATAAGCGTTATGTTCAGGGCTGGAGTCTTGTAATTATGAACGAAAGCGGCGAGGTTGTACGAACTATTGAAAACAAGGTTGCACTTCCTTCTAAGCTTGGATTCAAATCTTTCTTTAAACAGCTTGTTGCAAAAAAAGAAGGAGTTCCTATTCCTGAATCAATTACCTGGAACGGTGCAATGAACAATGGTGAAACTGCTCCGGATGGAAAATATACATATTATGTAACTGCTACAGACGATAACGGCAACGTTGGAAAAACACAGGAATACACTGTAGTTGTAGATACAGTTGCTCCTGAAATTGAACTTGATCAGCCGACAGACAAGATTTTTGGTGAAGGTGCAAAGGCTTCTCTTAAAATCAGTCAGACTGGTTCTGTAGAAGATGAATGGGTTGGTGTATTCAGAGCAATAGATGGTTCTGTTGTTCGCACTTACAAATGGACAAATGCTGAACCTGCAGAATTCAGCTGGCGTGGTATTTCAGATGATGAATCTCAGGTACCGGACGGCGTTTACTCTTACGAAATTACTGCTACAGACCGCGCTGGTAACGTTGCTCCACAGACAACAATCACAAACATCATTTACTCTGCAGAAAAACCTGCAACAAATATTTACATTGACGGTTCACGCTACTTCTCTCCGGGAACAGATTCAAGTCTTAAGACAATCACTCTTAACGTAACAATTCCTGTTCCTGATGAAAAATCAGGTAACAAGCTTACAGAATGGGAAGTTGGTGTTACAGACAAGAGCGGAAAGGTTGTAAAATCATACAATCAGCTTACAAAGGGTACTGTTCCTCCTAAATCTATCGTACTCGACGGAAAAGATGATAAAGGTAAGCTTCTTCCTGATGGAGAATATCAGGCTTATGTAACTGCTAAATATTTGAACGGTTATGTTCCTGCAAAGATTTCTTCACCAATTTTCGTACTCGATACAGAAAAGCCTGCTGCTCAGATCCGCGCTTCAGACAAGGTATTTGGTGCCGGTTCAAAATCAGACGTAAAATATACAATTATGATTACACCATCTAACGGTGCTCCTGTTCCTTCATGGAAGGGTGAAATCCGCACAGCAGACGGTGCTACAGTTGTAAAAACATATGACCTTGGTGAATATCCTCCTGAAACAATTACATGGAACGGTATTAACGACAAGGGTGGAATTGCAGAAAAAGGACAGTACGTGCTTGTACTTACAGCAACTGACTTAGCCGGAAACAAAGGTGAAGCTCGTTCTAATGATGTAGTTACTTTTGATACAACAGAAACTCAGCTTTTACTTGCTATGACAGATACTGCATTCTCTCCAAACGGAAACAAGGTAAAAGATACAATCACCTTTACACCTGTAACTCAGACAAAGGATGTTGCATCTTATGAATTTGTAATCAAGAACAAGAGCGGAAAAACTGTTTATACAAAGAAAGAGGCTAAGAAGCTTCCTGCAAACTTTGTATGGAACGGAAACGACGACGACAATACACGCTGCGACGACGGCTTCTATTCTGCACAGCTTTCTGTAGTTGCTGCAAATGGTTCTACTGCCGCTGCTGCTACTCAGGAATTTGAGCTTGATACAAAATTCCCTTCTTTGGAATGGGAACTTCCTTGGACATACTTCTCTCCAGATAACGACGGAAACCAGGATAACATTACAATCAAACTTTCTAAGTCTACAGCAGAAAAACTCTGGACTGCAGATGTTCGCGATTCAAAAGGAAAGAGCGTAAAGAAATATACCTGGAGTGGTGCAAAGAGCGAAATTGTATGGGACGGTACAGACGAATCTGGTAACATTGCTGCAGACGGAAAATACAGTATTGTAATTTTCAGTACCGATGATGCCGGAAACAGCTTCAGCACAGACATGAACGGAATTGTTCTTGATAACCGTGAAACAAAGATTTACCTTACAGCAGACCGCGAAGGTATTTCTCCTAATAACGATAAGGTGCTCGATACACAGACTTTCGAAATCCGCACTTCTGTAAAAGAAGATCTGCTTTCATGGAACTTTGATGTTCGCCGCGAAGATGGAACTTCTGTATTTGCTTTGTCTGACAAAGACAGCGCAAACCTTCCTGCAACAATCAACTGGAACGGTGCCGACGCAAACGGAAATGTATGCGAAGGAACATTTACAGGTACTTTGAATGTTGTATACAAGAAGGGTAACAGAGTAAATGCAGTTTCTTCTCCATTTATCTGTACAGCAACACCTCCACAGCTTAAAGTTCAGACAGCACCAGAATACTTCAGTCCTGATAACGATGGTATTGATGATGATTTGTTCATTAAACTTACAGGTACAACAAAGGCTAAGATTAAGAACTGGTCATTTGTAATCAACGATCCTAAGGGTAAGGCTTTCTGGAAGACAGAAGGAAAGAACCAGATTACAGAAAGAATTATCTGGGATGGTTTGAGTAATATTCAGAAAGATTCTAAGGGAAATGCAGAACGCGTTCAGTCTGCTATGGATTATCCATATACATTTACTGTAACAGATAATCTTGGAATGACAAGCAAGGTTCAGGGTGTAATTCCTGTAGATGTTCTTGTTATCCGCGAAGGAAACGTTCTTAAGATGGCAGTTCCTTCTATCATCTTTGAACCGGATTCTTCTAACTTCCAGACTGCAAACTCTAAGCTTGATGCCGCACAGGTTCAGAAGAATATTGAAATCTTGAACCGTATTGCCGAAATCCTCAAGAAGTTCCCTGACTATAAGATTACAATTCAGGGTCACGCAAACCGTATTTCAGATAACCTCGACGAAGAAACAGAAGACAACATGCGTGAATGGGGTAGAGCATTAGGCCCACTTTCTCAGGAACGTGCCGACGCCATCCGCGACTACCTCGTTAAGAAGGGTGTAAGCCGCTCAAGCATCACAACAGAAGGTATGGGTGGTACAAAACCGGTAGTCAATCCAAAAGATACAGACAACAACTGGAAGAATAGACGAGTAGAATTTATTCTTGTGAAATAACAGACTGGATTGCCACGTCGCTGCGCTCCTCGCAATGACCGTCATTGCGAGCGCAGCGACCGTCATTGCGAGCGCAGCGTGGCAATCCAGAAATCAGAAAAACAACGTGTCCATACAGATGTCATTCGCGTCTGTAGGAAGGGTTTCAACAATCTGAAACCCAAAACAGACTCCCGCAACAGTAACATTCGGGAGTCTTGTCATTGTCGGGCTTGACCCGACAATCTCTTTTGCCAGATACCTGTCATAATACCCTTTGCCTCTACCAAGCCGAGCCCCATCCTTAGTAAAAGCGCGCCCAGGAACAAGAATAAGAGTTTTAGAAGTTTGCTCAGGGGATACCGGCAGAGTTTCATCAGGTTCCAGAATCCCATAAGCCCCGCCAGAAGTCTGTTCCGCCAGTGCCTTTTGAGAATCCAGGTAGTAAAACTCCATAATCCCCTCATCTTTAGCGATAATTTTAGGCACCGCCACCTTTTTCCCGTCCCTGATAGCCTGTTTTATAACATCTGTAAGATCCACTTCATCAGGAAGAGCCATGTAGGCGTAGATTTCAGAAGCAGCCTTATACTCTTCAGAAGCAATAATCTTCTCACAGATCATCCGGCTAGATGATGAGAGTGTAGATATATTTTTATTAATTAATTCTTTTATTTCCTGTCTGATGGTTGATTTTGACATAAGTATATCCTAAGGAATGCATTTTAAGTTTTGTCCCGGAGTGAAAAAAGACTGAGTACAACTTTCTCTGTTGGCCGAAGGCTTTTTCCACGGGAGGGACAAAACTTACACATAAATTCATGTATATATGGCCCAGTCAATATTGACATTAATAAAATAATTGTATAATATATTATTTACATTCGCAAGAATGAGTGGTTCTTTAGCTCAGTCGGTAGAGCAACGGACTGTTAATCCGTGTGTCGCTGGTTCAAGCCCAGCAAGAGCCGTAAATAGAAATGCTCACCTACGGGTGAGCATTTTTATTTTGCGAGTATTTTGCTCACAAAATTTTTGGAGAGTTATAGTGTTTTTTTAACCTGTTTCTGCCGATATTTAAAGGGTATTAGTTTAAACTAAGAAGGAAAAAGGAAAAAAAATGTCTTCTATTCAGAAGGCGGCACTGAGTTTTTTATCAGCTCTTGTTCTTTTTGCTGGGTTTGTATTCTTTGCGCATACCGGTTTAATGGCGCAGATTGAAACAAAATTTTATGCCCAGACAAAAATCAACGAAAAGGACGACCAGCTCAAAAAGCTTTCAGAAAGCTGCAATTCCTACATTTCCCAGATTCTCACAAAAATACAGACCGGCGACAACGCATATTTAAAAGAGTCTGCCGTTAAGACATATGTACATCAAAATCCTTCAGAAAAAGAGGCTACAGAACGCAAAAACCTTACTGCACGCCTGTTTGATGAACTTGAACCATATGGTCTTGATGGACTTCGTCTTATAGAAAAGAACGGACGTACACTTCATTACAGTTCTTATGAGTCAGATGTCCTTAAGCGAGTCAGTTTGAATACAACCTATAAGCTTTATACCGATGTTGTAAAAGATTCAGGCGAGCTTGAAGGGGAACTTTTACTTGTAGATGCAGATAATCCAAAAACAAAGCTGTTGTTAGACAAGGCTAATAATCGTCTCATAATTTCTTTCCCGTTCTATGTAACCGATAACACTTATTTTGCAACTTTAACAGCCTATTTTGATATTCATTCTTTTGAGCAGCAGCTTGTAAATGAAAAAATCCTGAATTTCGGCGACAGTCTTACCGCAATTACAGCCAATGATTCTTATGACGGTGGTTTTGTTTTAGGTCTGCCAAAAAATTCACAGACAGAATTTGTTACTCCAATTATAAACGTATGGAATAAGCTTTCAAAATCGGCAAACAAGGAGCCTGGAATTGAACGCATCCTCGAAAAAGATGACGGTTCATACTGGCTTTTGATGACAAGCTCACAGGGTGAATACTTTAATGTTTCTGCCGTTTATTCAAGCACACTTTTTGAACTTCCACGCGAACTGGAATATTTAATTTATACCTGTGTCTTCTTTACATTCCTTCTTGTTGCTGCACTTTTGTTTAATCTTAAACGCGATTATCTTGTAGTAATTAAGTCTCGAATCAAAAAGGTTCAGTTTGGAATTATCAACGAATACCTTGAAAATAAAGAAAAGGTTGAATGGTCCCAGGTAGCCCGTCAGCTCGAAAACCGCAAGGCAGAACTTTCTGAAGAAATTAAAAAGAGCATCGGCGGGAAGTCAAAGAAATATACAAAGCAGGTCGACGCTTATCTTGATTCCAGCTGGGAAGAAATAATCGGTTTACTCAAAGCTCAGACTGGCGGCGATTCAGGTTCCCAGGGTGTTGTAGCCGGCGGCGCCACAATCGAAGAAATCAGACGCGTAATTGAAGATGTTCTCAAGACCTCTAAGCTTAATGTAAATGTTTCGCAAGTTGGTGCAGCAGCCATTCCTTCAGCAGTTCCTGAACCGGTCGAAGCCATCGAAGAAGTAGAAGAAGTCGAAGCCCTTGACGATGTAGAAGAAGTCGAAGAACTTGAAGACACCGCGGTCCCTGAGCTTGTCGAAGGGCCAGTAGAAGACATAGAAGAAGTAGAAGCCCTTGATGATGTTGAAGAAGTCGAAGAAGTAGAAGCTCTTGACGACGCTGAGCCAGTAGAAGACATCGAGGAAGTTGAAGAAGTAGAGGAAGTTGAGGAACTTGAAGACACCGCGGTCCCTGAGCTTGTCGAAGGGCTAGTAGAAGACATCGAGGAAGAAGAAGCCCTTGACGACGCTGAGCCAGTTGAAGAAGTAGCAGAAGCAGAAGAAGTAGAAGACCTTGAAGAACTCGAAGAATACAACGTTCCAGCTCCTGCATTTGATGTTGTAGATTCACACTTCTCTGTAAGCAACGATGATCCTCGTTTCCACGAAGAGTATTATATTGGTGAACTCGCTTCATCAGGTGTGCCTTTTGAATATCCGGAAGGTACAGAACCGCTCGAGTTTAAATTTGTAGTAGAAGAACCAAAGTTTATATTAGTAACCAATGAAATCCCTGAGCTTATCGAAGGACAGACTCTCGAAGAACCAGAAGAACTCGAAGAACTTGATGCAGATTCAGACGCAGACATAAAACCAAAACGCTCACAACCATATTTTGTAATGACTAGCTTTGGTCAGAACAATGAACCGGTAATAGAACTCAAAGGCGACGGCGACGAAGGTTCAAGCACTATCGTTGAGCATGACGGGGTTTATTCAATTTCAGACAATCTTTCTTACACAAATGTATTCTTAAATAAAGAATTCAAGACACTCGTTGATTCTGTTCTTCAGAAATAATCAATAAGGTTGCAAATATAACTCCCCGCGAATAATGTGGGCGAGTATGAACATTATTCGCAGTGAGCCATATTTGCAACAAATTGTTTATTTAGCATAAAATCTCAATAGTGGCTGCTGTGGAATATCGTTTAATATTTCGAGGATATCCTCACGAGTCGCAGAGTTTATAAATGCATATTCTTTCAAATAGTAATCCGGCTGGACTTCATAGGGAAAATATTCGAAGCCTTTTTGGAGGAGGTAGGCGGTGCCGGTGTTGGTTTGGGTTTGGGACAGGTTTGTTCTTGTCCAGGTGTCTTTTATTTCCTGTAGAATCTGGGCGTAGGCTGGGCCGTTCATAAGGTTGTTCAGTTCTGTTACGGCGCTTGACCAGCAGGAATCGGCTTCTTTCTGATTTTCAACATTCAGAATTGTAAAGACTATTGTATCTGTATTTGGGTAAGGTTCGTTTGCCTGGGCAGTTGCGCCTTCCATTTTTTTGTTTGAATCTATCTGGGCCTGAACTAACTTTTCAAGATATTCAAGAACGGCAACTGTGAGCGTATGTTTTTTTGTTCCTGCCTGGTCAAGTTTAAATACATACATTACAGGATCAAGGAACTTAGTTGTAGGGATAAGCTTTGAAGGCATTGGACCAGCCTTTTCTGCAGGGATATCTGTAAGGAATGTATGTGTAAGTTTTACAGTTTTCTTTGTGCTTGTGTTTTTAAGCTTGCATTGAACTGTAAGAAGATTCTGCTTTGAATTGCGCGAAGTTAGAATATTCATGGAAGCTTCAAGAATGTCTGTTGCATTTTGAGGAACAAGGCCTGTAACAATTATGCTGTAGCGGCTTGCATCAAGCAGAGCAGGATAACCTTCAAGAATCTTCTGATATTTTGTGTCTGTAAGAATTTCTTCTTTTGCATCAAAAATCTTCTGGAATGCAGATTTTGCATAAACTTCTTTCATAACGGCTGCGAGCATCTGTCTTGAAACACTTCCGTTTTCGAGCCGCTTCTTGTACTGTGCATTTGCAACTGCCCGGTCTGCCTGTGCCGGAAGAATGTCACCGTAAACTATTGCATCACTGATTGCCTTGCAGCATGCCGAAAAATCATAAGGCGAACATTCAATGCTAACTGTTCCACTTGTTATTGCGCAGTTATAATCAACAATAGGGTTTCCTAAAATCACTGCTTCCTGCTGCTTTTTTGTAATTTCTTTCTGAATGTTCCAGGCGAGCAAAGTTATCATAACTTCTTCGTAGCCGTTGTTTTCAGAAGAATTGAGCTTTCCGCCTCTTACAGAAATGAGGATTGTTACATCAGAAGAATTTTCGTTTATCTTTGTTACAACAGGGATGCCGTTTGAAAGTGTTGAAGTTTTTATCTGGTTTATGTTTTCTGTGTAAAAATCTTTTGTGAAGTTCTGGTTTGTCTGTGACTGATTTACAGCAAGCTCCGGGTCTTCATAATTTTTGAAAATTGACTGATTGTACCAGGCAGCATTAGAACTGTTTATTTCTTCAAAACCGGCTGCTGTATATTTTGCCTTGTTCTTTTTATAATCTGCAGAATTGATGATTACAAAAATATAAGGTTCTTCTGCTTCGAGCTTGGCAATTATTTCTTCAAATTTAATATCAGCTATTTTTTGTTCCTGTGAATAAAGGTTTGCTGCAACAGAAGATTTATTCGTTAACTCTAACACATCCTCTGTAAAGGAATCATAAGGAGCAAGGGCCCAGTACGAAGCAAGGTTTGTCATGAAATCTGAAGAAGAAGAATTCCCTGCACCAAGACTACTAACAGCCATCATCTGTGCGGCATAGAATTCAAGGTAATTTGTTTCTTTTATGCCCGAAAGAACTGTTTCAATAAAAAGCTGTGCCTGATCAAGTGAAGTAATTGAAGAAGCATTTTTGCCCTGAGGTTTTTGCAAAAGACTCTGGATAATCAGTCGTGAGCTTTCTTTTTTGTGTGCGCCTGCTGCATTTATATATTCGTTGCCCGGAATATTGAGTGTGGGCTGATTCACAAGATTGTATTTAAAGAATGAACCGTCATTATTAAGCATAACGGCTGCAAGTTCTGTTTCTACAATATTCATGCCGGTATATTGCATTACAACCTGTGTCATATCCTGGGAAATATCTGAACTGTGAAGAACGAATTTTTTTGTTTTGTAGGCAGGTGCATTTTTGGCTGCAGTATTTGCCTTGTATGGAACAGAGTATGATGAATAATAATTACCGAAAGTCTGATTTACAAGTGAAAGTATAGTATTTGCATTAACATTTCCGCTTATAAAAAGTGCACTGTTTTGCGGAGTATAATAGCGTTCTGCAATTGTACGCAAAGTGTTTCGGGCCTGTTCAACTGTAGTTTTCTTAAAAAGTGCCGGATAAACTCCTGAATCGTGTTTCCAGGGTGCTGCAGAAAAAACACGCGAATCGATTGCGGCATTTATAAATCCTCCGGCAGAGGCTGCTTCTTCAGAAACTTCATTTTTAAGTGCGGTTAATTGAGTTTTTAAAATATCATCGGCATACGAAAGTGCAAAGGCGTTTTGAGAAAGTGCTGTCATTGTTTTTTCAAGTTCGGAAGGAACAACTGTTATTACATAGCGGGAAGAATCTGCATAACATTCAGCCATTTTAAGTTCAAGAGGGCTGGCAGCTTCAAAAATGCGTGTGTAAAGCTTAAAAAATCCGGAAGTTTCCTTTGTCTGATTCGAAAATCCGGCGCGTGCAGTATATTCAATTCTTATAAGCGGAGTAGAAGTATCTTCAAGCACAAAAACAGTAAGCCCGTTTTCTAATGTATATTCCTGAATATTGTCATAGGGGAGGGAAAAAAGTGGTATGAAAGTCAAAAAAAAGAGGACTATCAATGACAAAAACTTCTTCATATGATAATTATATGCCATTTGCGGTTAAAAATCCATCTTTAATACTGGATTGCCACGTCGCTTCGCTCCTCGCAATGACGCGGGCGTGGCGCGTCGTGCCAATGACGCGGGCGTGGCTTCCAAAGTCCGTCATTGCGAGCGAAGCGTGGCAATCCAGTATTAAAAATCTCTATATTTTTTTCTTGAAATATTGTAAAATAGCCTATTATGGTTAAAGTCCAGGAATTTGATGAAAAACAGAATGCAGTGGCTATACCTCAAGAGCTTTTGAAGGGAAAACGCCATTTGCGAAAAGATGAAATTGAAATTCTTGAAAAGAATCTCAATCACAATGATGACCCTACATGGGAAAACTTTTATGTTCAAGACGGCGAAGGTAATTTTGACCCGACTCTTATACATCTTTCGTTCTTTTCCGGTTTTATTATATTAGGCAAACTTCGCAAGGTTAATCTTACTTATAATGATCTTACTCTTACCTGTGGTATCCGCCGTTCCCGCTTGAGCGATGTTGTAACCGGCGATGATAATGTAATCCGCAATGTTTACTATCTTGATAACTATCGATTCGGAAACCGCGTAATTCTTTTTAATATTAACGAGCTTTGCTGTACAAAACATTCAAAGTTTGGAAACGGTATTCTTAAAGAAGGTGAACCGGAAGATAACAGAATCTGGATTGGTGTAGCAAACGAAAACGACGGACGAAGCGTGCTTCCTTTTGAAAGCATGATTCCTGCCGATGCATACATCTGGTCTCATTACCGCGATGACCCTGAGCTGCTTGAACGTTTTGTTGCACTTACAGAAAAGGGCAACGACGGCAAGCTTAATACATACGGCTATATTGATGATGACTCTGTAATTAAAAACTGCAGCATTATTAAGGACGCAAAAATCGGTAAATGCGCATACATCAAGGGTGCGTTTAAACTTAAGAACGTTTCAATCCTTTCTTCACCGGAAGAACCAAGCCAGATTGGTGAAGGTGTAGAAATGGTAAACGGTATTTTTGGATACGGAAGCCGCGCCTTCTATCAGGCAATTGCAGTCCGCTTTGTAATTGGCCGCAACTGTCAGGTAAAATATGGTGCACGTGTTTTGAACTCTGTACTTGGCGATAACTCTACAATTTCATGTTGTGAAGTTTTGAACAACCTTGTATTCCCATTCCACGAACAGCATCATAACTCTTCATTCCTTATTGCAACTACAATTATGGGGCAGTCTAATATTGCTTCTGGTGCAACAATCGGAAGTAACCACAACAGCCGAAGTCCCGACGGTGAAATTTTTGCTAAGCGCGGATTCTGGCCAGGCTTGTGTTCTGACTTTAAACATAACAGCCGTTTTGCTTCATTCGTGCTTGTTTCAAAAGGAAGTTATCAGAACGAGCTTGATATTCCTTATCCGTTTGCGCTTGTTTCTCCGGGCCTTAATGGAAATCAGGCAATCAGAATTGTTCCGGCATTCTGGTTCATGTATGATATGTTCGCTATCACCAGAAACAACAATAAATTCAAAAAGCGTGATAAGCGTGCTATCAAAGTTCAGAATATTGAAACAGATCCGTTTGCACCAGATACAATGCAGGAAATTATGAGTGCGCTCGACAGGATTATCGGGCTTACTTCAAAATATCTTCTTAATACAAAGAATGATGCTATGGAAGGCGCTACTGACCAGGCAAAGATTTATCAGAAGGCAAAGGATTATCTGCATCAGAATCCGGAAGCCGATTTTGTTCTTGAAGATCCTGTCTGCCAGAAAAAGTTTGGAGCTACAATTCACAAACCTGTTCAGGCATATAAGATGTACCGCAAGATTGTAAAATATTTTGCAACACGTTCACTGATGGAGTATTGTAAGTCTGCTGGTGCTGAATATCTTACTCTTGAGCTTATCAAGAAAATCCGCGAGCTTCCTCTTTATACAGAATGGGAATGCGTTGGAGGACAGATTATTCCTTCACAAAAAATCCAGGAGCTTTTCGTACAAATCAAAGAAGGCACAATTGATGACTGGGAAAGTGTTCATAACTTCTACAATGATTGTCAGAAGGAATATGAGCAGTATAAAGTTCGCTATGCACTTTATCTTTTGGAAAAGCTTTACTCACGCCCAATCGAAGACTTTACTTTTGATTTGTACCGCAATATTTCTGATGATGTTACAGTTTGTGCTTATGATATTTACAATGCAGCATTCGGTTCTCGTGAAAAAGATTACACTGATTACTACAGAAACATGGTATACAGAAATCAGAAGGAAATGGATGCAGTAATTGGACCTTTGCAGGACAACTCGTTCCTCGTAGGATTACGCGAAGATACTGCACAGTTTACTGCAGAAATAAAGGAATTGTTTAAAGGCCTTTGCGAAAATAAATGAAGCAATACAACGGAAAGTACCAGCAGTTTAAAGGAGTTTCTCTAGACGACAGGCAGTGGCCCGGAAAAAGGCTTACTGCTGCTCCTGTATGGTGTTCCGTTGATTTGCGTGACGGCAACCAGGCACTTATAAATCCAATGGGCATTGATGCCAAAATTGAATTTTTTAAAATGCTTGTTGCAATTGGTTTTAAACAGATTGAAGTTGGATTTCCTTCTGCGAATAAAACCGAGTATGATTTTGTGCGCCGTCTTATTGATGAAAATCTTATTCCCGATGATGTTTGGATTCAGGTTCTTACTCAGGCCCGCGACCAGTTTGTACAGAAAACTATAGAAAGCGTGCGTGGTGCAAAAAATGTAATTATGCATTTGTACAACGCAACTTCTCCGGCACAACGTCAGTACAACTTTGGAAAAAACAAACAGGAAATAATTGATCTTGCTGTTGGTGGGGTTCGCAGTATAAAAAAGAATCTTACTCTGCTCACAGAAGCCGGAACAAACGTAATGTTTGAATATTCTCCGGAAAATTTTACAGAAACCGAAATGGATTTTGCACTCGAAATTTGTCGTGCTGTGCGTGATGAATGGGGTGCCACTCCTGACAATAAAATTATTTTGAATCTGCCTTCTACTGTTGAATGCAATATGCCTAACCAGTTTGCTGATCAGATTGAATATTTTTGCAGGAATATTGGTGAGCGCGAAAACTGCATAATTTCACTTCATAATCATAATGACAGAGGCGAAGGAATTGCACACTGTGAGCTTGGATTACTTGCCGGTGCTGAACGTGTAGAAGGATGTCTTTTTGGAAACGGTGAACGAACCGGAAACATGGATCTTGTTACAGCTGCCCTGAACCTTTACACACAGGGAATTGATCCGGGACTTGATTTTTCTAACCTTGAAGAAATTGCTGCTCTTTATGAACGACTTACAGATATGCCTATTCATCCGCGCCAGCCTTATGCAGGAGAACTTGTTTATACTGCGTTTAGCGGAAGCCACCAGGATGCAATTCGTAAAGCAATTGAAGCTCGTACAAAGCTTGCACCAGATACACGCTGGGATGTTCCTTATATTCCGATTGACCCTCATGATATTGGTTATGAATATGAAGGAATTATCCGCATAAACAGTCAGAGCGGAAAAGGCGGTGCAGTTTATATTCTGGAACACGAATTTGGTATTGTTCCTCCAAAGGCAATGCACCCTGTAATTGGTTCTATTGTTAAAGCAAAAGCAGATGAACTTCAGAGAGAACTTTCGGCTGCAGAAATTTATGCGCTGTTCGAAGAAAAATGGCTTAAAACAAAGTCTCCGCTTAATGTATTTGAAATTACAGAAAAGCACGTTGAAGGTGAACGCGGCGGCGAAGGTATTGAACACGTTGCTCAGACAGCAACAATCGAATGGCTTGGCAAACGCTACGTAATTACTGCAAACGGAAACGGACCTTTGGATGCCTTTGTAAATATTATGAAGAGAACTTCTGCGCCTGCATTTAATATTACATCATTCAGTGAACATTCTATTGGTTCTGGTTCAGACACTCACGCTATTTCTTATGTTCAGATTACAAAAGAAGACGGCACTACAGCCTGGGGAGTAGGAAAGAGCTCCAACGTTGGACGCGCCGGTGTTGCAGCAATTGTCAGCGCATTAAACTTTGCACCGCAGCCATAAACTTTTCACCGCGGTCAAATTCATTATTGAACATTCCGAATGAAGTCGCTCCCGGAGAAAATACTATAATGTCTGATTTAACGTTGCCGCTTAAAAGAGCGTCTTTGAGCGCGCCAAGCATTTCGTCAAGGCTGTTGTATGGACCGTTGTATTTTGTTCCGGCTTTGTCCAGTTCTGGTATAATTTTATCGGTGGCGGTGCCTGCAAGTAGATAAATCTGTTCTATTGTTTTTCCTTCAATCAGGACTTCAGTCAACTTGTTTAGCTCAAGGCCTTTTTCTGTTCCACCAGTTAAGAGAATTACAGGTTTGCCAAAGGCTTTTGTTGCGGCAGCGGCTGCTTCAGGTACAGTTGCGGCAGAATCGTTGTAAAACTTGAAGCCGTTCCATTCGTGGAAGAACTGAAGGCGGTGTGCAATGCCCGGCCATGTCTGAAGGATTTCTTTTGCACGCTGTTTTTCTACGCCCATAAGCTGAAGAACTGTTGCGGCATTCTGTGCATTGAGCTTCATGTGTTCGCCTGGAACAAGAAGACTGTCAAAGTTTACTGTATATTTGGTTGGTGTGTTGTAACGGATTACTGTTGCACGACTTTCACGGGCAAAAAGGTCTCCCCAGGTTCCGCCGCAGGCTGGTCCGGTTCCTGGTTCATCTTGTCCTGCATCAAAAATTGAATATGTTCCGGAATCCTGATCTGCATAAATCAAACGCTTGTCTGCAACATAGTCTTCCATATTGCCATACCAGTTCTGGTGGTCAGGAACAATTTTAGTAATTACAGAAATGTGAGGTTTAAGAACTCCACGACCACGAAGGTCTGCAAGCTGCCATGAAGAAAATTCAATTACAACAGGAGTGTCTGAACTTACCTGGTCAAAAAAAGTGAGCGGGCTTACTGTAATGTTGCCGCCAAGGAATGCTGTAAAGCCTGCCTGCTGTAAGCCGTAATAAATTGCGCTTACTGTAGAAGATTTTCCCTTGCTTCCTGTTACTGCAATAATAGGGCAGTCTGTAAAACGCAGGAAGATACTAAGGTCTGTTTCTATTGCTTTTGCTGCTGCAAGATATTTGTTTCCGTCATATTTAACACCCGGATTTTTTATAACGCAGTCTGCATTTTCAAAATCTGCATGGTCGTGACCGCCAAGATGATAGGTAAGACGAGAATGGTCGAGTGTATTGTCATTATTAAGGCGTTCAAGAGTTGGAGCCAGCTGTTCTTGGGTTTTCATGTCTGTTACAGTGACATAAGCGCCTTTATTCAGGAAAAATCGTGCAGCCGCTTCGCCACCACCATTGAGCCCAAGCCCCATAATTGTTATTTTTTTATCTTTAATGTCATCAATTGATTTGAACGGGCATTGAGAAGAATATGAGTGGAATGTCATGGGCTACTCCTAATAAAAAAGGTCTCCCTTTCGGAAGACCTTTATGCCGGGAACCAGAATCGAACTGGCACGTCGGTTGCCCGACACAGGATTTTAAGTCCTGGGCGTCTACCAATTCCGCCATCCCGGCAACAAAGTCATATTATCGCAAATTAAGGGATTTTTCAAGATGGATTGCCACGTCGCTGCGCTCCTCGCAATGACGTCGTCGCTTCGCTCGCAATGACCGTCATTGCGAGCGAAGCGTGGCAATCCAGAGTTTACTGTTCCAGCTTTTTTATTCTATCCATTACCCGTTTTTTATCCGTAGTCCATTTTGGTGCAATCAGGGTTTTCTTTGGTGGATCTCCTGTCAAACGATGAATAATCACCGAATCCGGAATAATCGCCAGCGCCTTCTTCAGCAGTTCAAAATATTCATCCATCTGCAGCACTTCAAACTTTCCCTGTTGATATTCTATGGCAAGATCTGTGTCTTTTAGAACGTACAGGCACATTATTTTAATGCCATCAGTCCCCGCGTCAATTGCAGCTTTCACACTGTTCATCATGTCTGCTTCTGTTTCAACTGGGAGTCCAAAAATTACATGAGTTACTACGTGAATCTTTGGTGCCATCTTGTGTATACGTTCGACCGCATCAAAGTAAACATCATTTGTAAAGCCACGCCGAATGTATTCTGCGGAAGCTTCATTTGAAGTCTGAAATCCAAGTTCCAGCTGAACAAAATGCTCATCACTAATGCGCGCCAGTTCCTCAAGCACATCATCTCCAAGACAATCAGGCCGAGTTCCCAGTGCAAGCCCCTTAATTCCATCGTAAGAAAGTGCCTTATGCCATTTTGCAGAAAGCTCTGTGAGGTTGCCGTATGTGTTTGTAAAGTTCTGAAAATATGCAATAAAAGTGTCTGCACCCTTAAAGCGATCAGGCACAATGCTGCGGGTATCATCAAACGGTACAGTAAATTCCCCGGAGCCGCTTTGACTGCAAAAAATACAGCCACGTGTTCCTTTAGTTCCGTCGCGTGTAGGGCAGGTGCAGCCGGCATCAAAGGTGAGCTTGTAAACCTTAGTTCCAAAGAGATTTTTATAATAGTCGCTGACCCAGGTGTGCATAAAATCAGTTTAGCATAATGCCAAGGATTGTCAATTTGCCCAAGACCTGGTTTTTCGCTATAATGATTTTATGTTCAAAAATTATCTTTGGATTTTCTTTATCTCGATGGTGCCGCTCATTGAACTTCGTGGTGCTATTCCTGTTTCTCAGGCGCTTCAGATGCCGATTGTTTCTTCTTACATTGTTTGTATTATTGGCAACATGCTGCCTGTTCCAATCATTTATCTTTTTGCAAGACGCTTTCTGGAATGGGGTCAGGATAAAAAAGGTATAGGAAAAATCTGTCAGTTCTTCTTAGTAAAAGGTGCCGCCGCCGGAGAAAAAATGCAGGAAAAAGCAGGCCGTGGAATCTTTGTTGCTCTCATGCTTTTTGTTGCAATCCCACTTCCAGGGACTGGAGCCTGGACTGGAACACTTGCCGCAAGCCTTCTTGATATGAAATTCAAAGACACAGTCATTGCCGTAATGCTCGGCGTTTTGATTGCAGGACTCATAATGATGGCCGTTTCACTCGGACTTTTCACTGCACTTTTTGCGGCCCTGGGGAAATAAAATGTACATACTTGTTTTAAAACAACTCGTAATAATGATTGCCATCACACTGGCAGGTTATATTTTTGCACGAATCGTAAAGGTAACAGACGAACAGCAAAAATTCATGAGCCGCCTGCTCCTTTATTTTATTAATCCGTTTTTAGTACTCAACAGCTTTAATATGGAATTCAGCTGGCATAAGTTTGGTCAGCTCTGGTTTGCAGCACTCATTGCACTTGTTATGCATGGCATAATGATTCTGCTGGGCATCCTTTCGTCAAAAGAAAAAATTGACCGTATTGCAGTTGCGTTTACAAACTGTGGTTTTGTAGGAATTCCGTTGATTCGCGGCGTTTTTGGTGACGAAGGCGTTTTCTACCTGATGGGCTACCTTATTATTTTCAACGTGCTTATCTGGACCTACGGCTACTACCAGATGAGCGGTACAACAAACATCAAAAAAATAATCACAAATCCGAATATCATTGCAGTAACAATAGGAATTATTCTTTTCTGTCTGCCGTTTGAATTGCCAGAGCTTGTTCGTAAACCAATCGTTATGATTGCAGATATCAACACTCCTATGGCAATGCTTTTGCTTGGTATTCTTTTTGCACGCTTTGAATTTGACAGGGCGTATATTGCGCGTGTTATTAAAACAACTTTGTTCCGTCTTGTTGTTGCGTCACTTTGTAATCTTATTGTAATAGTGATTGTCTACAAGCTTTGCATAAACATGCAGGACATAAAGATGATGCTCTTTGCAATTTACATCTGTTCTATGTGTCCTGTTGCAACAACAATTCCGGGGCTTGCAGTAGTTTTTGATCACGACAAATCTTTTGCAAGTCTTATCGTTACAATTACCAGTATGTTCTGTATTCTGACAATTCCTACTTTTGTTGCACTGGCAGAGTGGGTGGTGGGACTTCTATAATTTGCCCTTCGACAAGCTCAGGGACCCCATAAAATCATGCCTCAAGAAATACAACCAGCAGCTGATTTTTTCTTCTGAAATTTTCAGCAGCTTGGCGGCGGCTTTTCGGTAGCATTCCTGCTGGCCGCGGTATTTTTCTACGTCAATTTCTTTATCTGATTTGTAGTCTACTATGGTGTAAGTGCCGTCCGGGTTTTCAAAAATCAAGTCTATTGAACCGGTGAAAATGAAGCCGTCTAAAAGCATACGAAATGCCCATTCTGCGCGGAAGAAACGACCGGCACTTTTGCATTCATCAAGCGCTTTACCTAAATCACTTTCCGCAAAACTTTGGCACATTGACTTACACGAATCAATAAACTGATTCATAACAGCAGGACTATCCGGAAGATTTTTCAAAAGCTTTGATTCGGGCTGGTAGAGGTCGCATGGAATGCCGTTTGCCTGTGCCTCAAGGAAAGCGTGAACAAGCGTACCAAAATCTGCAGCTGTAAAATTTGTTGACTGCAAGGTGTCTTCCGGAGAATCAAAGGTCTGTCCACTGTCGCTATCCTGTGCTGCTTGAGGAACGTATTCCTTTTCCAAAGACGAAGGAGTTTTTCTGTTTGACTCAGGCCACTCATATTTTATAGCAGGCTCACCCTTATACAATTCTTCAGCAGCGGCAACACGTTCCTTTTCTGCTTTAAGGGAGTTTGTATTGTAAAGCTTGCCCTTCATTTCTTCGCGTTCAACCGGAATGATTTCAAGGCTCTTGAATGGGCTGAATGGTTTTGTTTCATCACTCAGGTAGTGCAAATCAAGCTTTTCTATAAGCCGCAGGGAATCTTCTTTTTTCCAGGAGTCGGTTGGTTCTGCTTTCCAGGAGCCTACAATTTCTACATAATCTTCGGCGCGGGTTATTGCTACATAAATCAAACGGCGGAATTCTGCAAGTTCTTCTTTTGCGGCCTGTTCTTCCTGTCGCATGAAAAAGTAATTTTTTGTTCCGTTGCCAGGCTTTACTGTGAGTCCGTATTTCTGGTCAAAGAAGAATTGCGAGTCTTTGCTTTTTTTGTTTACATTTGTACAGCCATAAACAAAAACATAGCCAAACTGAAGTCCCTTACTCTTGTGAATTGTCATGATGTTTACGGCATCGCCTTTTTCTATAGGGTAGGTAAGCTCATCAAAATTAATTTCTACATCGTCGCCAAACGAAGTGATTTCTTTGTTCTTAATCTGACTCAGCTGATCACTAAACCAGGCAATTCCTTTATCATTCAAATCTGTCTGGCGTGCAAGTTCAAACAGCATATCAAACTGTTCTTCGTAAAGCGATTTTCTGTAGCTGAACATTGTTTCATAACGATAGCCGCATTCATTCCACAAAAGCTCGAGTGTTTTTGTAAGAGGACGGCTCAGTGTCAAAAGCTTCTGCTCTTTATAATAATCCATAGCAGCCTGATATTTTGCGCGTTCAGTTTCATCTTGAATGTCATCAGCTCCGGTTCCTGCAAGCACTGCTTCAACAGTTTCTTCGCTTAAGTTTGCAAAAGGAGAGGCAAGGTAACCTGCAAGAGAAATTCTGTCCTGAGGATAAACACAAAGCTGAATGAAATTATAAATATCATTAATCGGGCCGTCAGAAAAAATGGAAGTGTTCATATCCATTGTGTATGGAATATTAAAAACATTGAGCCATTTTATAAGGTAGCGGCGGTCTGTTCTTCCACGGTCAAGAATTGCGAACTTTGAAAAACCATATTCTTTGCCCTGGTCTTCCATGTTCTTTTTAAATTCAAGAATTGTTTTTGCAATACTAATTGCAAGCTGGTCTTTTACTCCAAAGTGAATTGAAGGATCCAGCGCATCAGGGTCGAGTCTTGAAATTGAAAGGAATCTGTTCTGAACGTCTGTAAGCGATTCCGGTGGAAGCTCTTTTTGTGCAGCAGGATCAAACTTTATTGCCGGAACAGAATATTTTGCTTCATAAAGCTCTTCTGTTTTATTATCAAAAATAAAATCATTTTCGCCGAATATGCGGTTGAACGTTGTAAGCAGATTGTTGTTGGAACGGTAGTTGTAATTCATTTGCAAAAAGCAGTCGTCGCCAAGTTCAGTTTTAAGCTTGTTGAAAACAGAAACATCGGCCCCTCGGAATTTATAAATTGACTGTTTTTCATCACCAACGAAAAATAGCTTTTGCCCGCCATTGTTCAACAAAAAGAGCAGCTCCTTGTTCTTGGCATTGTTATCCTGGAACTCGTCAATCATGATTTTTTCGTAGGCGTTTTGTTCCTGTGTGCGAAGATCTTCCTGTTCATTAAGAATCTTCAAGGCAAGCTCGCTGATATCTGCAAAAGTGAGGTTTCCTGTCTGGCGCTTTGAATCATTTACGATTGCAGAAAAATCATCGAACATTTTGTAAAGGTCTGTGGTTTCATCGAGCTGCGCAATGTAAGCACAAAGCGGAATTGTTGGAGTAACAAATTCTTCCATAAGGATTTTTTTTGCAGAACGAAGACCTGAAGTATAACCGCTTAAAGGGAATTTAATCTTACAGATTTTCAAAAGCTTTTCATAAAATGCTGTTGCATAATCCTTTATGTCTTCAAAAGCCTCGCCTTGCGCAAGCTCCTCTTCTGTCAGCAGCTGTATAATTAAACTGGCCTTTTGTGTATATTCGTTTTCACCTTTTGTCTGAATTGCGGTAACACATTCTTTTTCATAATCTGCAAGGAAAGCCGGAAGAGACTGAACAACTTTATTCCAGCCTTCAAGCAAAAGCTCCTTCTGTGCCTCAAGCTTAGAAACAAAAAAGTCAGGTTCATCTGCAAGGGTAGTATATTTGTTCACGGCTTCTGCAAGCACAGAATAAGCAAAATCTTCAAGTCGTCCGGCCTGGGCATATTGCTGAATGCATGGCCTGTTTTTATTTTCTAGCACATACGGGAGTGCAAGCTTTTTTATATCTTCAAGGGAGTCGCTGCCACCTGCATTAAAATCAGGACGGATTCCATAGCGGTTTGCAGCCTGCTTTACAATTGAATTACAGTAAGAGTCCAATGTCTGAATATGTGTGTCAGAAAATTCTTCAAGAGCAAGCGCGGCACGTTTTTTTTCAAGAACCGGAGTTCCTTCATCATTTGCAAAAAAATCGAGAGTCTGGTAGATTCGCTCGTACATTTCGCCGGCTGCTTTTTTTGTAAATGTAAGCGTAAGTATTTGCGGTGCCCTTATGTTCTGAGACATTACAAGCCATGCAAAACGAGTTGCAAGTACCTGAGTTTTTCCGGAACCTGCACCTGCTGCTACAATTGTGTTGTCTGTTCTGCAGCAAACTGCCCGCTGTTTGTCATCAAGTTTTTTGTGTCGTTTTTCAAGAAGGTCAAGATAACTGTAGTCGCTCATTTTGCCCTCCCTGCAATTGTATAATTGTAACGGCAGATTGATTTATAATTACAGCCGCCGCAATCTTCAAAAACATCAACCTGAGTCAATGGATATTCAGAGTTTTCTACGCACTGAGCAAAGGTTTCGGCATATTCTTCAAACGCTTGGATTGTTTTTTCATATTCTTCCATTGTTTGTGCTGTACGACCTTTGCCTACAATTACTCTGTGATTACTTTTTTCCGGTGCATTGATTGCATAAAAAGCAGCCTGAGTTATATCTTTGATTTTTTCATTTTCGCGGATAAGTGTGATGTACATCGGCATCTGAAAATCACCCAGGACTCCGTCATCAGAAATTACTGCATCTTTTGCGGCAGGCATTGCTGTTGCACTGTTTTTATAGTCTATGATAGTCCAGCCTATGTCTTCGGGGTGATTGCTTCCTGCGGTAAGAATGCAGTCAATCTTTCCATTGTAATTCCATCTGCGGTCGGTGCTGTTACTGTTATACCATTTTTCTACGCCACGAACGTTGTAGCCTTCAAAGGTTTTGCAGAAGTTTCGTAAAAAGTTCAGGATATTATCTGTGATTGCGGGAATCTGTGCCTCGAGCATTTTTAGAGTGAGCGGGCTTTTGCTGTATTCCTGTTCCGGATCATGAATTGCTTCGTAGGCAAAACCGTTTATAATTCCAATAAGCTCCTGTTCGTTTTCGATTATGTCATCAACAACTTTTGGCAGCGGCTGATTTTTATTTATCAGTGATTTTCCATACAGCTCCATAATTTTGTGATGAATATTTCCCATGTCGTATCGGCCGATGAGTGAAGTTGAAAGACTGTCTGGTTCAAGCTTAAGTACTTTGTCAAAAATCCATCTGCGCGGGCACGGAAAAAAAGATTTCATGTCAGACTGCGAAATGGTGATTGTATCTTTATCTGAAAGCGGATTATGAATGCTTCTGTTTTCGCCAAGGTACCAGTCAATTTTCTTTTTGAGAGCCTGCGGAACCTGATAAGGTACCGGAGTAGAGTAGCGTGAACTGTTGAAGGAGTGCCAGCGAAGGAATTGGTCTTGTTGGCCCTTCGACAAGCTCAGGGACCCCGAGACCTGTGTGGTTCCTGAGCCGACTGTGGTCCCTGAGCCGACTGTGGTCCCTGAGCCGACTGTGGTCCCTGAGCCGACTGTGGTCCCTGAGCCTGTCGAAGGGCCTTTCAAAAACCACAGTTTTTCACTCATAATAAAATCACTCTTCTCCAAATCCTCTTCAACGGGATTTTTATTGATTGGTCTTAAATAAGTATGCGCAATTGCAAATCCCGCAAAGGTGTCTTCAGCGCAGGAGAACATAGGCATTGTGTCGTCGCCAGATTTTGCGTAAAGGCGGATAAATGCTTTTGATGCGTTGAACCTTTTGTCCTCATCGGTTAGCTTAAGCAAACTGCGCTTGCCTGCATTAAGGAACGAAAGTCTTTTAAATGGCAGCTCAAGATTATTCTGGCTCGAATCAATTACAAACTGATATTTAAAAGCAGCCGCTGCCGAAAGCTTATATGGGAAAACAGAAATTCCAACAGCACTGTTCTGTGGAGTGTAAGTTTTTTTGCTAAGTTCGTTTATGAAAAATTCGTAAGGTGAATCAACGGAAAGACCCATAGGTTTGCAGTAATTTTTTTCGATAGAAATAAGAGTGTTCAGTTCTGTTATACAACGGCTTATGATTTTATCTGCAGTTTCAGAAAATTCTGAAGACTCAAGGTAACGTGTTTTGAAAGCCATCCATGCAACATGAATTGCGGCAAACGAATTACTCTGACAAATTGCAGTTATGTCTTTTTTGAGCTGGCTGTAGAAAGTGTATTCGCGCTCGTCGTGATTTATTTTAGAAAGTGCTTCTTTCCAGACATCAATTTTCTGACTGCCGTTTTCGTTATAACTGCAGATACATCGAAGCCTCTGACCTTCGCGGATAAGATTTTCTTTTACTTCTTCAAATTCTTTTTTCCACGGAATGTAATTATCAAGCAAAAGGGCACGCACACTGTCGTAAGAAAAGTCAGAAGAATAGCAGTCTAAAATTTCATTAAAAATAATTCCTGCACAGTTTGAAGTAAGAGGAAAGCCCGCGCGGATTACAAATGGCACGCAGTATTTTGTAAGCTCGCGTTCAAGATAAGGGCGGTAGGTCTCCAGATCAGGCACATTCAAAGTGATGTCTGTCCAGTTTGCCTTTCCGTCTGCTACAAGCTTTCTGATTGCAAGAATTGTCATGCGTAGCTCTTTGCGCGAGTCGCTGTATTTTATGCAGACAGGGTGCGGCGGCTCTTCTGAAGGCATTGTAATCAAAGTGATTGCCTTACACTCATTAAAAACTTCTATGTAGTCTGCAAAATCTTCAAGAGTTTCCGGGTAAATGATAAGCACCTTTTTTTGAGTTGCAGAAAAATCCGGCACAGACCACGCAGGTTCAAAAAAGTTGTTCTCCTGCAAAAAGGTGTTGTATTCGTTATACAAAATTTCAAAATCAGAATCTTCCTCATCGCCGGCGGCCCCAGTGTCTCCAGCCTTTTCCATCAAATCATGCCACAGCTTAAGCGAAGGAAGAATCTTTGCAATCCAGTCTGTGAATGACCCTGCAGTTTCTGCATATTCCGGATTTATGATTTTCTTAAAAAACTTTTCTGTTGCATTGCGGCGAATCAAATTGCTCACAAAAATCTTTCGAAGCAGGGAAGGAATAACATTCTTATCTGCCTGATTTACCGAAGCATAAGCCCCCTTAAACTTATCCCACGAAACAAACCGCTCCAGCTCCACCGCCGAAACCCCGGACTCCTCCTCATGACAAACGCACCAGTCAATCCACGAGTTCATAACCACATCGGTCGAAAACACAAACAACACGTTCGGGTCTGGGAGATATTCTTTGAACAGTGAAGAAAGCTTTTCCGGGCTAACAGAAAGGGTTTTATTCATGTTTTAATTATACCACGGAATTTTGGAATAAAATAGTGTCATTGTCGGTAGTAAAGAGTGTCATTGTCGGGCTTGACCCGACAATCTCTTATTTGAAGAAACTTCTTGCCTTTTTAAACATGTATTATTACCTTCAATATATGCAAGAATACTATGTTTATATTCTTTCAAACATTACAAATTCTACTCTCTATGTTGGTATGACGAATGATTTAAAGCGTCGACTTTATGAGCACAAGAATAAATTACTTCCAGGTTTTACTGAAAAATATAATGTAAACAAACTCGTTTATTATGAAAAAACAACAGATGTAAAAGTTGCAATTCAGCGAGAAAAGAATATTAAAAAATGGAATAGAGAATGGAAGCTGGAATTAATAAAGAAAAATAATCCGCTATTTAAAGATTTAAGTTTAGATTGGGAGTAAATAATACCATCATAACCCAATAATAGTCTGTCATCGTCGATAATAAAGAATATCATTGTCGGATAACAAAGAGTGTCATTGTCGGGCTTGACCCGACAATCTCAATAAAAAAATGACTTTTAATATGAGATTCCCGTGTCAAGCACGGGAATGACAATGTTGCTATGGGAATGACAATGCTATCACAAGAATGACCAGGGGTGGGGCACAAAGATTCCCGTGTCAAGCACGGGAATGACAGGGGTGGGCTTTTGGAACCCCTTGAATGACAAAGAATTTAAAACTCGCTATAATCACTTCATTATGTTTAAACCAGAGCTCTTAAATTCATTAAAATCTTACAATACTAAAACCTTCGTGAGCGATCTTATTGCCGGCGTGATTGTCGGAATCGTCGCTCTTCCACTTGCCATTGCCTTTGCCATTGCTTCGGGCGTGAACCCTGCGGCAGGCCTTTTTACAGCAATAATTGCCGGCTTTTGTATTTCGGCACTTGGTGGCAGCCGTGTTCAGATTGGCGGTCCAACCGGTGCTTTTGCAGTCATCGTTTATGGCGTAGTTGCCCAGTACGGACTTGGAGGCCTTGCCACAGCAACAATGATGGCAGGAATCATCCTTATTCTTCTTGGCGCTTTTAAAATGGGTGGTCTTGTAAAGTTTATCCCATATACAATCGTAACAGGTTTTACCGCAGGTATTGCAGTAACTATTGCAGCAGGTCAGCTCGGTGACTTTTTTGGTCTGCGCCCTGACTTTACCACACCAATGACTATCCTTGGCGAAGAATATTCAAAAATGCCGGGCGATTTCCTCCCAAAAATCATTGTTTATATAAAATCAGCCGCAACAGTAAACTGGTATTCAACAATTATGGCTGCAGTTTGCCTTGCTTTTATCTTTATCTGGTCAAAATTCATTAAAAAAATCCCCGGAAGCTTTGTAGTTATCATTGCCGCAACAGTTGTAAGCATCATTCTGGAAAAAACTACAGGCCTCCGCACAGATACAATCGGAACTTTTGCCAACGGAAGTCCTCATTTTGTTATTCCAAACACACTTCCAAAGCCTCAGCTCCCGTCACTCAGCATAAAAACAATCACAACTCTGTTCCCGACATCAATTTCCATCGCAGTTCTGGCCGCTATTGAGTCACTTTTAAGTGCAGTAGTTGCCGACGGTATGATTGGTACAAAGCATGATTCAAACACAGAACTCATTGCTCAGGGTGTTGCTAACATTGCAAGCCCTCTTTTTGGTGGTATTCCTGCTACAGGAGCCATTGCCCGAACAGCTACAAACATCAAAAACGGCGGTAAAACCCCAATTGCAGGCATAATTCACGCAATTACACTGCTTCTTATCCTGCTTTTTGCCGGAAAATACGCCGCTTATATCCCGATGGCCGCTCTTTCAGCAGTTTTGATTAACGTTGCATGGAATATGGCAGGCTTCCCGGCTATCCGTTCGCTTGTAAAAGGTCAGAAATCAGACATTACAGTATTTTTAGTGACTTTCCTTATCACAGTTTTCGTAGATCTTACTGTTGCAATCGAAGTTGGCCTTGGTTTTGCAGCCTTCTTCTTCATTAAGAAGATGATTGATCTTTCTGAAGTTCAGAATGAACGCGAAATCCTTACCGGTGGTATTAAAAAGGACCAGCCGGCCGAAAATCTTGATATTCCGCCGCAGACATTTGTTTACGAAATTGAAGGTCCGCTCTTCTTTGGTACTGTGCGCAAGTTTGAATTAGCCACAGAACGTGCCCGAACAGACTGTAAATACCTTGTTCTGCGCATGAGAAACACAATTTACCTTGATGCAGGTGGAATCCGTGCTCTTGAACAATGTAAGGCAGCGTGTGACCGCAAGGGAATTACTATTGTAATCAGCGGAATCCACACTCAGCCGTATCTTTTGCTCGAAAAAACAGGCATGGCAGACAAGCTTGGCCGCGAGAATATATTTGAAAATATAACTCAGGCTCTGGAAAGATGCCGGACATAAAAACCCTTCGACAGGCTCAGGGACCCCTGCCACTCGCAAATCCATTGCAATAATCTCAAAAATTCGCTATAATAGAATAAAGTTGTTGTTTTTGTGCGCGGATAGGGGAATTCTGCCGAAAATAACAATAAGAGAGAGATAAGAAAAAAAGTATGAAAAAAAAATATGCAGTTATTGTCGCACTCTTTTTGTGTGCGTCTTCTTTCGCTACGGAAATCACATTAAAGGTAACTCCAACCGCCATGTTCCCGTTTCTTTCAGGTAAAGAACAAAAGTACGATCCTGTTGGTGGTGGTGCGTTCATAGATGTAGGAGTTAATCTTAAGGGCTTTCTTAATGTAGGTCCGGAATTCGGATTCATTGTTTTGCCAAAAAACAATTCAAAAAATCTTGAAGCTGGAGTTGATCCTAATCTTCTCATAGTTCCATTTGGTGCACAGGTAAGTGGATTCTTTTCGCCACTTGCACGTCTTGAAGTTGATGGTGGTCTTGCTCTTGGTGCTTATGGTGCCTTTACAAATGAAAGAGCTCACTACGCTCCGTGGTATCGTGTCTTTGCAGACGCAAGTTATAAAATTAATACAAAGGTTACTGTAGGTTTGAATCTTTCATGGTTCAACTGCCAGTACAATACATATTTTGGAAATCCTGGAGCAGCAGGTCTTACAGCAGGTGTTTCTGTAAGCTTTAAGTTTGATACTCAGAAAACTTCGGGTAACGTAGATGTAACAGCAGAATATGATGACAGCGTATTCCCTGTTCTTTTCTCAATTTATAAAAATGAATCAATCGGAACAATCACAGTTTTGAATAATGAAGCTGCAGAAATCCGTAATGTTAAGGTTCGCTTCCGTGCAGAAGGTTATACTGCTTCTGAACAGGAATGTGGTCAGGTTAAGGTAATCTACAAGCATTCGTCAGAAGAGATTCCTCTTTACGCAGACTTTACAGATAAGGTAATGCGATTCTCTGAAGCTGGAAAAATTTCTGGTGAAGTTGTTGTTGAATATGACCTTCTTGGTGATACTCGTGTTGCAGTAATTCCTGTAACAATTCCGGTTCACAACAGAAATACAATGCGCTGGGTTGACCCTGCAGTTATTGCCAGCTTTGTTTCTTCAAAAGCTCAGGAAGTATTTGAAACTTCAAAATTCCTTGTTGGTGTTGCCAATTCACATACTCATTCCGGCTTGAATAAGAATATGCAGTATTCAATGTATATTCTTGAAGGTATCCGCAGCATTGGTGTTATCTGCGAAGAAACTTCAGACACACCTTATAACACAGCTCACCTTGATCTTTCATCTCTTGATTATATTCAGTATCCATACCAGACACTTTCTTATCGTTCGGGTGATAAGGATGATGTTGCAATTCTGTTTATGTCAATGCTCGAATCTGTTGGTATTAGTTCAGCCTTTATTCCGCTCGAGGATGATTTTATTGTTGCCATAAATCTTGGCGAAGCTAATTCAAACCTTTTAGGTATGTTCAACGGAACAAAAAGAATCCTGATTGTTGATGACGAAGTATGGCTTCCAATTTCAATGAAATCAATCAGCGAAGGCTATATGAACAGCTGGCTCAAGGGTGCAGAAAAAGTTAATAAAGCTATAGATGCCGAAGAAGATTTAAGCTTTGTTGTCCTTGCCGATGCCTGGAAAACTTATCCTCCTTCTGGCTTTAGTTCAGATGAAGTTTCTACAAAAATGCCGCTTGAATCAACTCTTATTTCGACTGTAGAAAAAGTTCTTACACAATATATTAATCAGGAATTTGGACCACAGATTGCTGATGTTCAGGAACGAATTAAAAAGCAGGGAGCTTCGGCTTCATTATATAATCAGCTTGGTCTTCTTTATGTAAGATCTGGCCAGTATTCAAAGGCAATTTCTGTTTATGAAGTTTCTGCAAAGATGGGTAATGTTGCAGCCATGAACAACCTTGGAAACATCTATTCACTTCAGAAGCAGTATCTTGCAGCAAAGAAGTGGTATGAAAATGCTCTTGTAGTTGATCCTAATAATGAAACTGCAAAGAAGAATCTGGAGAAGATTGCAACAGAGCTTGAAAATTAAAGGGTTAGAGAAGTTATATGTCAGGAAAAGCAGCCAGAAGGCTTCGTAAAAAATTAAATTTCTCTAAAACAATTACTAAAAAGGCAATTGCATTTACAGCTGGATTATGCTTCCTTTCGTCACCTGTAATGGCCGACAACGAAGTTCTTGTAAGCGTTTTCCCTCATTTTACAAAACCATTTGGTGAAACACATCAGATTGAATATGGAATTGGTGGCGGCTTAAAAGTAACATATCGTCCTACCGATTTTCTTAATATATTTGCCCAGGGAGATTACCTTTCAATGGCGCTTCCTGGAATTGCTCCAATTTCAATTATAAACGGAACACTGGGAGCAGGTTATCATCTTGATTTATCTGAACGGGTAGGTCTTGATTTTAATGTAAACGTTGGTGCTTATAATGCAAAAACTTCACGCAGCATTTCGGGAATTTCTGCAGGTGCACAGCTTGGAGTTTCATATAAAATAAATCCAATTATTTCTGCAGACCTTACAGCTTCGGCAACTCACTTTGCTTCTGGTGCCGTTCCTCTTATGGGTGTAAATGCAGCTGTTTCTCCTGGAGTTACTTTTAATGTAACTCAAATGTTTAATTCGTCTGCAAAGGTTGATATTCAGAAAAAAGAACTGGCTCCAGTATTCCCTGTTCTTTACTCGTGGTACGAAAATAATTCTTTTGGTGAAATAGAAATTATCAATAATGAAGACAATGCAATCAGCGATGTTACAGTAAGCTTCTATCAGCCGCAGTATATGGCACATCCAAAAGAGTGCGGAACAATTAAGACAATTGCAAAAGGTCAGAGTGCTACCTGCCAGCTGCTTTCGTTCTTTAATGAACAGATTCTTGAGCTTACAGAAAAAACAGATACAAACAGTTACGTAATTGTAAACTATTCAAATATGGGTCTTAAGCGTACACAGACTTATGCTCTTGAAGTTCCTGTTTACGGACGAAACAATATGTCCTGGGACGATGACCGCCGTGCAGCAGTATTTGTTTCTTCAAAAGACCCTGCCGCAATGCAGTTTGCAAAATATGTAACAAGTATTGTCCGCGAAAATTTCCGTGAAGATGTGCCTATCAATATTCAGTATGCAACCGGAATTTTTGAAGCACTGAATCAGTTTGGAATTAATTATGTAATTGACCCGTCTTCTGCTTTCGAAGATAACGTTGGTACTTCTTCCATCGACTTCCTTCAGTTCCCTTATCAGACTCTTATGTATAAGGGTGGTGACTGCGACGACCTTTCAATTTTGTTCTGTTCGCTCTTTGAAGCAGTAGGAATCCGTACAGCATTTATTACAATTCCGGGGCATATTTATATGGCATTCGATTCCGGAATGACAAAGGAACAGGCAGAAGAAACTCTTGAAACCTTGAACAACGTAATTGTGCTTGATGATGAAGTGTGGGTTCCGCTTGAAATTACACTTACAGATGAAGGCTTTTATAAAGCACACAGAACCGGTGCAAGAGAGTGGCGTGTTGCCAACGCACAGGGAAAAGCAGCTCTGTATAAAATGGAAGATTCATGGAAAATCTATCAGCCAATCAGTGCACCTGGCGCAAACGCAAATATCAATTTACCTGAAAGCGATACAGTATATGTTGTTTTTGAAAACAGCATTAAGGAATGGAGCAAGGGGGAATTAAAATCTTCTTTTGCAACAGAGCGTCCTGTTTATGTTGAACGCATTTCACCTGTTCAGGAAACACTCACTTTAATGGATACAAGCTCGCCTTATGAAAAAGACGCAGTTTTGCGCGAAGATCCATTCTCTGACGATTCACTGCTTGATATTCTGGCTCTTGCAAGTGACGTAGTAGCTTTAGGACCAATACCGGAAATCAAAGAAGAAGACCTTGAAGTCTTCGAAGATGAAGAAGAAAAGAAAGATTCTGATCCAAATCCTGTAGTTCCTGAACCAAAAGTTGCGGATCCTGAACCAAAAGTTGCGGAGCGTGAACCAAACGTTGTGGCCCCTGTGCCAACAGTTGGGGTTCCTGAGCCTGTCGAAGGGCAGGAAGAAAACTTGGTAAGTTCGCGTAGCGAACGACTCCCTGAGCCTGTCGAAGTGCAGAAACATTCGCCGCTCGTAAAAGTGTTTATTGGAATAGGAGCACTTTTAGCAGCAGCCGCCGGATTATTTATATTTGGAAAAAAGAAAAGGGTAAACAAGTAGAAGGGGAAGTTTTATGAAAAACAGAAAAATTTTATCAATCTTATTAGCAGTATTCGCACTCACAATTTTTTCTTGTGAAAACTGGATGAAGGACGACAACCTGTATTCAGATATTGAATATGATGTAAAGGTTGCGAACGCTGCAAAGATACAGGTTTTTACTCGTTATGCAATGACTTCACAGGGAAGTACCTCTCCAAACGGCTATTCAACT
The DNA here is from genome assembly GCA_017551545.1 of Treponema sp. Classification (GTDB taxonomy): domain Bacteria; phylum Spirochaetota; class Spirochaetia; order Treponematales; family Treponemataceae; genus Treponema_D. The sequence continues at coordinate 42,823 of JAFZLJ010000134.1, forward strand.
TTTAAAGTAGGAATTCCTCAGGAAGTTTCTGCAACTACAGATACAAACTATGGTTTTGTGCGATGGGCCGCTTTTTCTACAACTTACCTTGATACAATTGACCAGCAAAAAAACGAAAATGTTATTTACAACAGCGTAACAGAATACGAAGAAAATATTCTTCCTAATGAAATTACAGCTCCTACCGTCGTTTTCGAAAATCCTACAAGTCCTTCTACAAAAGTAACAATAAATCAGTCTAGAGGTGATATTTTTATTGTTCCACTTGTAACAGCACGACCTAAAGTAAACGGTACAATTCCTGATGATAGAGAAACTGATGTTGTTCGTAACAGTGCTGTTAGAATCAACTTTACAAAAGAAATGGATTACGACACGTTAAAGAACGGAATTTCTATTACTCAGGGATCCTGGGTAGAACGAGAAGATGGATTGTATTATGACTACGAAGATATTTCTAACCGATTCAATGATCCAAGAATTAGTAGTAATAAAAAGCTGATTACTTTTTCGTTTGCTCCAGCATATATTAAAACTGGTTTCGATCAGTCTGCTAAAGTAACAGTAACTATTTCAAAAGATGTAAAAGATGTATTTGGTTTTTCAATGGTTGAAGATGAAAAATTTGTCTTTACTCCTGGTGGAACAATGGACTCTCGTGCTCCTCGTATTACACAACTTACTGGTGGTTGGAAAACAAAATTCGGCGACTTCCAGGGTATGTATGCATATTCAGGAACTGCTGATTCCCTTGGTAATAAAACAAAAATTGTTATAAAAGGAACTGGTTCAAAAACTCCACCAGCTTTATTGAGTGATGATTTTTATACAGGCAAGTTTAATAACTCTATTACTCAGTCGTTTGTAAAGAACCGTGTCGGTAACAAAGTAAGTCTTCGTGTTTTTGCAGAAGACTTGAATAAGGAAGAAGCTGCTGGAGTTGTAAACCAGGAAAAAGATGAAAAAGGTGTAAAATGGGTAAGTATTCGTGCAAGACGCTTATTCAAAAATGGTGATGGTTCGTATTATGGTGGTGATTATACAGATATTACAGAAAAGGTTTATAGTCAAAAAGGAAATCCTGCAAAAATAGGTACTACTTCACAAGGTACTCCTACATATGAAGCCCTTATAACAGCTGCAGGCTTTACAGATGAAGATGCTAAGAATGTTGGATGTCTTTTTGAATATGATTTGAGCGACCTTGAAGACGGTTTAATTCAGATTGATGTTGCAGCCGAAGACAATGTAGGTAATAACGGATTTTATGAAGATGAAGCCATATCAAATGTTAACGGTAACGGTTATGCATCAATTTTCGTAGTAAAAGATACAACAGTACCAACAGGTCTTAGTGACAGTGAAATTAATATTTCTGTAAACGGCAATTCTTTCTCTGTAGATAACTATTATAACAAAGAAACTTTTGAAAAGTTTAAAGTAAGTCTTACAGATAGTGGCAGATCTTCTATCAGTGATCAAGGTTATTCACTCCTCTGTTCTAATAAGAATGACATTAAATGGACTATCATACAAATTGACGATGATGTAACTTCAGAAAATCTTCTTGAACAATTTTCTGGTGAAAATGTGCAATGGAAAGCTCTTGGTGAAAGCATTCAGAATAATCCAGATCCTAACAGCACAGATAATAAAGTCTTTGTTGCCCCAAATGAAGATAACGATAATGGTATGCGTTTTGCTTATGCTATAAAAGATGACATGGATAACATAAATCCAACAATCTTTGATAAAAAAGCTAAATATGACTGTATTTCTCCAGAAGTAGGTGCGTTGACCTGGATCCCAGAAGCAGGTATTACAGCAGGTGTAGCAAAAGGGGTAGTCATTGATAATCAGATTTTAGAAATTCCTGTAACAGACCAGACATCACAGCCAAGAGCCTTTGAAATTATAGTTAAGCCTGTTGATGAAAATGGAGATGAAGGAGAGGCTTATAATACTCCATTCGCCGCTTCTGCTTTGAAAGTTTATAAAAACGATACTGAAACTGAGTTTGGAACAGATAAATATCAAATCACAGGTAATACACTTAGATTAAGATATTTATATACCGGCATTAATAAAATCTTAATTAAAGGACTTAAGATTGCAGATACCGCAAGTGAAGGAAAATATAATATTTATGTAAAGGCCTATGATTCTGCCGGTAACGCAACTTTGTCTTCGCCAATTTCACTCAGCAATGACTCTCAAAAACCTGTTATAGAAAAAATCACCATACCAGGTATTAATAAAGCCGTAAGAGCAACAGACTCTTCAAATACACCGGAATACTGGTTAGATTCAGACAGCGATAATATAAAAGCTCTTATGTATTTAAAGGCTGTTTATGTTACCTTAAAAGAAAATAATTCCGGTGCTGAAATTTTTGATTTTGCAGGTTCAACAATAAAGCTTTCAGATAATTCAAAAGTATACAAGGTTGATTCAAATCTTCAGCCTCAGGGTGCTGCTCTTGAATGTACTATTAATTCATCTACAAAGTTTACACTTGCTGAGCCGATTGTATCACAGGGTGATGGATCTGTTACAATTATGATTACATACATGCTGGTTCCAAATACAGCTTCTGCAAACCTTCAATTACAAATTACAGATAAGGCAACAAATATTTCTTTGCTTAAAGATAAGATTCAAAGTGGCAGCAATACAGAAATTTCACAATTCGGAAATGAAGTGTCTACTACTATTGGTAATACTTCTTTTGATTATCTGGAAGACCAGGAGGCAGAAACTGCGGTACCTGCTGCATTCGGTTATACAAATAAGAAAGAAATAAAAGCTTTTGTAAAACTTGGTGCAGCTTCTTCCGGTATCAGTGAACTTACAATTTCTGGAAAAGCTAAGTTTACCTCTTCTACTAAGATTTATGATAAAGCTACTTCTACAGAGATTGAATTTGATATTGTTCCTAATTCAAATGATCAGACAATCAAATTTAAGAAAAATGTAAACTCTGTATATGTTGATGCAATTATTTCTGCTGATATTGAAATTCGGGATCTCTGCCTTGTACCAGATAATCCTGCATCTCCAGATGATGTTTATTCAATTAAAATCAAGGGTAAATCTTTTGCAGGACACTCTCAATTACTGTTCTCTGCAATAAAATCCATTATTCTTGATACAACTGCACCTGCCTGGGGCGGCACAAAGGGACTTTATACAGTTACTTATTCTAACGCTAAATACGAAAATATATATCCTCATCCAAAAACAGATAAGTCTAGTGAAGGAATAACTTTCCCTGGTAGTGATGATCTGTACTTCTATAGATCTAGTTATATAAGAATTGATCCTAAAGTTGTGGATGATAATCCTATACTTGATGGAAATGATCTGCCAATAGTACGATGGACAGGACCAGGCATAACAAATTATTCAGATTATTCATATTTCTATGGACGATATACAGGTGAATTCACTGTAACTATTTACGATAAAGCCGGAAACGCATCGCCTGTACGAAACTTCCATGTGGTTAATGTTACAAATGTTGTAACAACAGACGATTCACGAAAGGATATTGAAAAACTTGAACATGATGTTGAACTTATTGTTCCAACTGGAGTAGATAAAGATAAGAATACATTCCTTAATGGTGTAAGGACAATTATTAGTTCAAATCTTTATGCTTACAATTATATACTTAAAAAGGTTGATGGTAACTACCAATTGAAGATACCTTTGCATTCATATGCCGCAGCAGATGTAAATACAGCTCCAATTGAAAAATACGGACTTACATACAATTACAGATGTTATCCTTCTACGGCATCCGGTTGTTCAGCTGATTCTTATATTCCTAAGAATTATCCTAATAGTCTTCCAGAATCTGCATGGCATGATTATGGAACAAGTTCGCAACCAACAGAAAGCAATCCTGCAACAGATGATAATCTTCAAAGTTATGTAGATTCAAATGGTGATATTATTGTTACTCTTCCTCAAGATTATTGTAATCCAGTTTCATTGTTATTAAGAGATGCCTGTGGAAATATGAAGTTCATATTATTAAATCCTGGTTTGAAAGATAAATTGGGAACTCTTACTGTTTGTAAGCAGAATGCTGATGGAACAATAGATGCAGAGAAAGTAGGTTTAAGAAATCAAGCTGTAAGCTGGGTATTTGATGACAGCGTTGGTGTTTCTGCTGGACACGCCGGTACAGAAAAGCTTTATGATACAACCGATACTGTTATTACTACAACAGGTGATGTTATTTTCTATAAAAATATAAATACTACAATTCCTGTTCTAAAGCTTGAAACCTGTAGTGATTGTGTTCGTTTTGCACCTTCACAATCCGGAGTAGGTGACTCAGATAATTATACAATGAAGAGCCGTCTGATTGTCTGGAAAAATAACAATGCACAGGGTACAAATCCTCCAAAACAGAGTGATTTTGAAGCTGCAACAACAGTTGGTTCTGACTGGTATTATTATAAGGAATTCTATAATGAATCAACTAATGCAAACAGCGCATTTACATTGCAGAATTCTTTCCCTGAATATGATAATGATACTCATGAAACAAATGCTTATGAGTTATGGTATATAGTTGAAGACAGAGTAGGTAATGCAAATATTAAACAGATTACATATAAGAATGCAAATAATGTTGTTAAAGGAAAGTGGTTGTATGATGTTACTCCTCCAGCTCTTGAGGTAACAACTGCAAATAAAGTAAATTATCTTGCAGATACAGATACAAACTACTACAGTGCTAACTCAAGTGTAAAATATACTATCATTGATAAGCAGTCTGGTATTGCAAAAGTTGGAAATGATAATTATTCTCCAACAAATCCTGTATATCAGTTGAGTGAAAAAGATTTGTCTCTTGAAGATGCAGTTGTGAGTGGAAATAAACTTTATATTGAAAATGTAGAAGACTGGGCTGGTAATAAAGCAGAAAGTAAAGGACTTGAAAATCATGGAAGTACAAAGTGGGTTAAACAGAGTGCTCCGACAATTACAAATGTTACCGCATCAATTAAAGCCTATAAAGGTTCTTCTGATACTGAATATCCAGAAGGTATTTCAGAGTGTGATGGACATACATCTAAGACTCCAAAGATTAAGATACGTAGTGATGCTGCGAAGATAAAAATTACATTAACGGGTAATAGTGATTTGATGGGTTGGCTCCTTGATCCAAATAATGTTCCAACTGCAAATGATTTCTATTCTGTAGATGATACTCAAATTAAAAAAGGTGTAATAACAATTAAAAAGCCTCAGAATGGATGGCTTGAAAAGACTTACAAACTTTATGCAATTAATAAAGCAGGTCTCGCTTGTGTATCAGCGTTTGAAATAGAAGTAGAATCAAACGAAGCACCGGCTATTAATACTTCAGGTATTACGTACACTAATATTACTGAATATAAAGTAAATGGTACTCTTCAACAGTATTATATTAAGTCAGATTCCAAAATATCATTTACAACAACAATTCCAATTAAGCTCTGGAAGCTTTATTATGGAACTGGTGATAATGATTTTGTAACAGAACAATATACAACAAAGAAATCTGATATAACAATCGACTTAGCTACTAAGCTATCTGGTAAAACAATACAAAGTACAAATATCTACCTTGTTCTTGATTCGGGTTCTGAAATTTCAACTCCAATTTATCTTAAGGATAATCAAAATAACAAGTGGACTTATGATGTTACAAAACCTTCAATTACTATTGCTTCAGTAAAAGCAACCCAGAACGGTGATGCTATTTCTCCAGAAGCTGGAGTTTATTACATTAATGCGGATAATGCGTATATTCAGTTTACTTCCGATAATGATACTGCTAAATATATGCGTAAGAATGTTACAGCACAAGAAACTGGATATTCAGATATTACTGTAACAAACAATGTATATACTCTAAGTGTTACAGACGATATTACAGAATACTCTTTCATCGCTGTCGATATGGCTGGTAACCAGAGTGCAACTCCTGTAACTTTAAAACTTAAGAAAGATACAACTGGTCCAAGTGGATCTGTTTCTTATAAAGTATATAAAGGTTCTGTCGAAGCAACAAAACTTGTTGATGGAGCAACTTCACCAGCAGATTATATTGAAACTGTTAATGGTTCAACTTCAACAATTGAATATAATCCATCGGTTGTAACAAAGCTTGTAATTAATGGCAGCAGTGTTTCTGATTCTGGCGGAATCGGTTTACCAACGAACTTCCTCTATTACAGAAAATCAGGAGGAAGTGACTATACTCAAATTTCTGGTGGAGAAATAAACCTTGCCCTGGGAAATGGTTCATATTTGAGTGGAAAAATCTATATATATGCAAAAGATAAACTTGGTAATACGAGTGATAAATTGTTGACAATACAATTGACTCCTTATTCAACAGCACCTGCTCCTTTAACAGAGAAGACAGATGTTCCATTCTCATATTTGTTTGATGATAATAATACATCTACAAATATTGGAACTTATAACGGAAACAGAATAAATGGTTTTGGTCAGAATTCAAGTTTTACAATTTCTCCAGATCCGGATCCATCTAATTCTGGTATAAATAAGATTACAGATTCTGCTCATCAAAATTGGATAATCAGGGCAATTGCACAGAATTCTACAATTAATTTACCACTAAAAGCAGATACGCTTATAACAAAAACAGTTTATTATAAAATACAAATCTGTTCTGTTCAGCATCGTCCTGCATCAACTGAATTTACAGCACCTGCATCTGGCTGGAGTCCGGCAACTGTTGATGATAATGGTATAATTAGTGTTTCAATAACTACTGCTCAGTTAGCAGACAGAAATACTTTCATATTTGTTTGGCTTAAGGATGAAATTGGAAATATCAGTGTTTACAATATTCCTTATCCAAAATCAATAGGAGAAAACTGGTGGACTGCCGACACAACCGGTCCTGCTGGTTCAGTAGAATATGCGCTCAAAAAAGATTCTGCAGACGGCTCAAATTATACAGTATCCACATCTGGCAGCACTGTAACTGTTACTTATAATCATGCCTTGGGCTTTGTAAATAAGCTTACTTTCACTCCAACTCTTAATGATCCAGATGGAGTAGGTGTAGATAGCCTGTATTATAAAAAGGGTGATGGTGCACTGCAGCAGGTAAGCGATAATTCAATCTCTTTAGACGATTCTTATTCAACTTATGAAATCTATGCAAAGGATAAGCTGGGAAATCAATCAGCTTTGTTGAAGAAGTTTGTATTTGTTAAGGATGATACTGCCCCTACCGGTACTGTAAGTTTTACACCAAAACAGAACGGTACTGCTGTTACACAATCATCAACCACATATACTCTTACACAGTCTGATGATAAATATACTTTGACTTATGTAAAGACAGAATCCTCTGCTACAGTTGATTCTGTTACTATTGCATTTACAAATACTTCATCAGATTTAAAGTCTATTACAATGCAGGTAAATGCAAATACTCAAACATTTACAAACGGTACTTATGACTTTAATATCAGCAGTATTACATCAAAACAGACTTTTGATATTGTAGCAACCGACAACTGTGGTAATACAAAAACATGGCAGCTTGAATTGGATCCAGTTGCTGCATTGCCTGGAAATGGTGAAGGCGGTGGCACAAATCCTAACCGTATCTCAACATCTCCATTCTCAGGTAACATTGATACTTCAGCACTAACTGGTGGAAGTGCTCCTGCGGCTGCACAAGGTCCTGGAATTACGATTAATAACAACATGAATTTTGAAGTTCCTGCTGTTGTAGCCGGTTCCGCTGGTACATCAAGAGCTGCAAAGAAGGCCGCCAAGAAAGCTGCAAAGGCCGCTAAAGCTGCTGCAAAACAGACACCTGTTGTTCAGGAAATTGCTGCACAGGTTGAAGAAATTGCAGAACTTACAGAAATTGCAGAGATTCCAGAAATTGCAGAACTCGCAACCCCAGTCGCAAAAGACCAGTTAGCAATGGTGTTGCCAAAGACTGCAAATACAAAGCAGATTGAAACACAAGTTTCTGTTGAAACATCGTTAGTAGAAACAACTACAGACACATATGAAGAAACTGTTCATGACGATCTTGTTTTCAAACTGATAGTTGCAATTGCTTCACTTGTTCTTTGCGGCGTATTTGGATTGACTATGCTTTTGAAGAGGAAGAGAGCATAAAGGTTATTTCTTCTCTGCCACCGCGTAGCCCATGGCTTCGTCGACCAGAGAAGAAATGTAACCGGCTTCGGCTGCTTTTTCTTTTGTTGTGCCGGCTGTTCCAAGAGACTTTTTCTGCTTATCCTGCTTTTGCTGGCGGGTGGCGAGCAGTTGTTTTGCGGCCAGTAAAATATCTGCGGCTTCTGCGGCGTTCTTAATATGAAGGCATTGTGCAACGGCACTTTCTTCTGCTGCAGCAAGGGCTTCTAAAGTAATAAACTTTTTCTGCAATGCAACGGCACGCTTTTCACCAACTCCCGGTAACTCTAAGAATATTGAATCTGTATTTTCTTTTGTTCTAAGCTTCTGGTTCCTGCTTGTTGCAAAACGGTGTGTTTCATCTCGTACACGCTGGAGCAACCGCAAAGCATCGCTCCTTTTAGGCAAGTTGATCGGCGTGCTGTTTCCAGGCAGATATATTTCTTCATCACGTTTTGCAAGGCCTGCAACAGGAATATCAAGTCCAAGAGTATTCAAAATTTCTTCAACTGCATTTACCTGACCAAGGCCACCATCTATCAAAATCAAATCAGGCAGATCGGCCTGTTCGTTCAAAAGACGTGTATAACGGCGGGTTGCAGCTTCGCGCATAGACTGAAAATCATCAATAATTCCGTCTGTTGTTTTTAAGCGGAAGTAGCGGTAATTTTTCTTGTCAGGGTTTCCATTATAAAAGCTTATGAGTGAAGCAACCGGGAACTTTCCTCCGATATGTGCAATATCAAAACCTTCAATGCGAACCGGTAAAGTATCAAGTCCAAGCAAAGTTTTAAGCTCTTTCATTGCAGGAGTATCTCCACGATCACGCAATCTCCTTACAATATCTTCATGAGCATTTTCTCTTGCCATGTTCAGGGCTGCAATTCCGTGTTTGTCATCGGCAGCAGGGACGCATACTCTTGTATTTGTATTCATCTGTTCGCTAAGCCATCTGTTTATAAACTCCGACTGAGCTTCTGTCTGTACATAAATTGCCGGTGGAATCTGTGAAGAATCTTCGTAATAAGCAGCCATAAATTCTGCAAGCAACTCATCATCTTCATTCAAGCTTTCTACACGATAATTTTCGCGGCCAAGCAGCTTTCCCTGGCGGATTTTTAGAACAGTAAAGCTTACAAGTTCACCTTCGCTGTAATGTGCAATGTAATCGCGGTCTTCTGAATCAAAGCTTTCTACAATATTCTGATTCTGCAAAACCATAAGTGCTTTTATTCCATCGCGGAGTCGAGCGGCTTTTTCAAAATCAAGATTTGCAGCGGCCGCTTTCATCTGCTCACTCATCTTTTCAATTGTGCTTTCTGCCTGACCAGACAATAATGATGTAATTTCTTCTATATAATTATTATATTCTTCCTTATCAATCTTACCGCAGCAAGGAGCCTTGCACTGTTTCATGTGGTAATAAAGACACGGAGTTTCGCGCTTATGTAATGTTCTGCAGTGACGCACCGGATAAAGCTTGTAAATATTTTCTATAAAAGTATCAAGCGCAGCAACGTTAGGGTAGGGCCCAAAATAAAGTGAACCGTCCTGCAAAATACGCCTTGTTCTGAAAATCTTTGGAAAATCCTCTTTTGTAACGCGAAGTACCGGATACGATTTTCCATCCTTAAGACAGATGTTGTAGCGCGGATTGTGTTTTTTAATAAGATTGTTTTCAAGCAGCAGAGCTTCGTACTCATTTGTAGTTGTAATATATTCAATAGAAGCCGCACGCGAAACAAGCAGCCTTGTTTTTACAGTTTTCTGTCCCGTAAAATAAGAAGTCAGTCGGTTCTTTAAGTTTTTGGCCTTTCCAACATAAATAATTGTCCCGTTAGGGTCGCGCCAAAGATAAACGCCGCTTGACTGAGGAGCTTTGAGTGCTGTTTCGTGTAATTCGTTTCGCATGCTAAACCCCGTCATTGCGAGGAGCATAGCGACGTGGCAATCCACATACGAGAATGCCTTCTGATTCATGGATTGCCACGCTGCGCTCGCAATGACGTTATTTTTTAAATATTATATCAAATTTTCCCATATTATGCCGATAGTCTAAGCAGGTACCTATATGAAAAAATTATTGAAAAAGACGGCTCTTGCAGCTGTCGGCATGCTTTTTGCAGCAGCAACTTCGGGCGCTTTTGCAGAAGCTAAACAGATTGTTCTCGGTGGGAAGGGCGGATGGCCTGTTTTTCAATATGAAGAAAACATTACGACCGGAAAAGGCCGTTTTGGATACGATTGCATTGAACTTGCAACAAATTCCTTTGTTTTTGACGAATACACCGATCTTTTAATTGACTTTGAAAGCCCTGTAAACCCAATTTCTGCGGGTTATTACAATATTGCTTCAAATAATCTTAAAACTTCAAGCGATTCTCTGCTCGAAAAATCTGCCGGACTCAGCAGAAACATAGGCGGACTAAGTGTAAGTGGCCAGCCTGGTACTTTTTTTGGTTCCGAAGGCCTTATGGGTTCATTTTCTCTTGAATTCTGGCTTTGTCCTTCACTTGCCGAAAACGGAGAAGTAATTGTAAACTGGGAATCTTCTAAAAATGTACGGGGAAGACTTGTTTACCAGCTTATAAACTGTCTTTTTGACGGCGGAAAACTCAATTGGACAATTTCGAATCTTTTTGATTCTTATGAAGGCCCTAACGGCGACGGAGAAATCCATCTTAAGGGCACTTCTACTATAATTCCTGATACCTGGTCATATCACGCACTTTCTTACGACTGCGAAACTGGTATTCTTGAGTATCTTGTAAACGGAATCACAGAAGATATCATCTATATAACATCAAACGGACGCGAAAACGGAGAAGTTTCTCTTATTGTTATGGGAACTCCTTCTGAACTTAAATTCTGCGAAGAATATACAGGTAAAATTGATGAAATTCGTATTTTACGTCGTCCTTATTCCCCTCCTGATTATCAGTCTGCAGAAGCTGCAGGTGCTCTTGGAAGAATGCTTTATCAGCCAACAGGCGGCCGTTTTGAAACAAGACCAATTGTAGTTTCTACAGGTTCAATTTTAAATAGTCTTACAGCCGAAATGAATGTTCCTGCCCAGACAGAAGTTAGTTATTTTGTTCGTTCAGGAGACAACTACTTTAACTGGACAGATTCTTATCCTGAATGGAAGCCTGTAGAAAGCGGTAAAAAAATTGAAGGTGTAAGCGGAATGTACTTCCAGGTAGCCTGCGAGCTTTACCCTGATGGTAATGGTACAGTTTCTCCTTCTGTAACTCAGCTTACTCTTGATTTTACAGAGCTTCCGTTGCCGCTTCCGCCTTTTACAGTTAAAGCTGTAGCCGGAAACGGTAGTGTAACTTTAAGCTGGAATTATTCAGTTGATGATACTGCCGGCGGTTATTACATCTATTACGGAAACAGACCTGGTGAATATCTTGGAAGAGTTGCAATAGAAGGACCTTCACCTGTAAATGTTGGAAATACTACAAGCTTCACTCTTACGGGGCTTGAAAATGGAAAAATATATTATTTTGCGGTTGCATCCTGGTCTGCACTAGATGACAGGATTATAGGACCGCTTTCTAAAGAAGTTTTTGCCCGCCCATTGCAGAGACTTGGAAATTAATGAAAATTGTCATATGTGTAAGGCCGCTGGCGGCCGGTGTTAAATAGAAGACCGTTAAAAAAATTGCGAAAGCAATTTTTAGGTCAACCTAATTGGAGACTTGTATGCCTAAGAAATTTGAGAATAACGTAAACGAAAAAAATCTTATTCTAACTCGTGCTCAGGGTGCGGTAATTTCGCGCGATTTTCCTACAGCTGCCCGATTGTACAAGCAGCTTTTAAAGGATGACCCTTCGAACGTAGACTATCTTAAGGAGCTTGGCTCAATCTATGTAAAAAATGGTGAAGATGCCAAAGCCATTCCATATTATGAGCAGATTATAACTTTCTATCCTCATTATATTGATGCAATGACAAGCCTTGGTGCTATTTACCGTCGTCTTAAGCGTTATGAAGAATCTATTGAAATTCTTGAACGCGCAGTTGATGAAGGTCGCCAGAGTGCTGATGTTAACTATAACCTTGGATTTACTTACCGCGAAATGCGCAACTGGGATGATGCTATTGAAGCCTTCTCTTCTGTTGTAAATGAAAATCCATCTGATGTTCTTGCCTACAACCATCTTGGAGCAATCTACCTTGAAAAAAAGGATTATGAAAAATCAATTGCTTCATTCAGACGCGGACTTCAGATTGACCCTAACCATCCTATTTTGAATTATAACCTTGCCCGATGTTTTTCTCAGGCAAAAATGTATTCAGATTCAATCCGCTGCTTCCAGAATGCACTTAAAGCAAAGCCGGGTTGGGTCGATGCAATTAAAGATTTCAGTAACGTTTTAGTAAAGTGTCAGAAATCACGCGAAGCTTCTGAGCTTGTAAAACATTCTATTGAACTTCATCCGAACGATACAAAACTTCTTGCAATGCTTGGTCATATTTATCTTGAACAGTACGATTATGATTCTGCAGAAAAGACCTTTAAGCGTGCAAAGAAAGTTGATGATCATGATATTCAGATTTTAACAGGACTTGCAGAAGCTCTTGAAAAAGGTGAAAAGCCTGATGAAGCTCTTGAAGCAGTTCTTGATGCAATTGAAATTTTCCCTGATGATAAAGATTTGAAAAAACGCTATGTTCAGACTCTCCTTTCTGCAAATCAGATTGATGCAGCCGGAACAAATGTTAAAGAGCTTTATGATGTAGATAAGGAAGATCCGCAGGTTCTTGATCTTTATGGTCAGTATTTGATTTGTAAGGACCAGGATGAAAAGGCCGAAAGCTGCTTTAAGAAAATCAACAATGTAAACCGTAATTACAAGGATCACCTTTTGTCTGCTGCAGGCCGTTACAACCAGGTTGGAAAAACAGAAACTGCAGAAAAATATGCAAAAGAATTTGTTGCCCGCGATATGAGAAATCCTTCGGGCTATAATATGCTTGGAAAGATTTATACAAAAGAAGGAAACTTAGAACAGGCAATTGAATACTACGATAAGAGCCGAAACTTGCGTCAGCCAAACATTCTTGCAGACAAGCAGATAGACGCTCTTCGTGCACAGCTTAATATGCCTGAAGAACCGGAAGATGTCGCTGTTATCCCTGAGCCTGTCGAAGGGGTTGAAGGACAGGAAGAAAATATTGTGGCTACTGAGCCTGTAGAAGGGCAGGAAACAGAAACCGAAGGCGAAGAAGGATTCGACTTTGGAACTATGGGCGACAATGTTCCTATGCAGGAAGCACTTCAGGAACAGGAAGGCGAATTCTTTGATGACGACGAAGAACCAGAAGAACAGGAAGAACCTGTAAATACAGATGCACTTAAAACAGATGAAGAAGTTTCTCCGTTTGATGATACCCAGGATGAACCTCTTTCTGATAAAGAAAAGCTTGTTGGTGCAGGAGACGGTTCAGGTTCTGGAGATGGAGACGGACTCGGTGATGGCACTGGTGAAGGCTCTGGCTCTGGCTCAGGTACTTCAGATAATTATGATGATGAACTTGATAATCAGGAAATAGATACTTCTGCTGGTTTTGAAAAGCCTAAGTTTACAGGCGACGGCGAACGTGAAGAAGACCTGCCTGTTTCCGATATGCTCGATAATGTAGACAGCGACAGCTTTGATTTTGATCAGTTTGATGAAACAACTGCTACAGAAGAACCGGAAGAAGAACCTGAATTTGACGTAAGCAAAATGCCAGATCCGTTTACTGCTTCTCCTGAAGAAATGGGAATCAGAAACGGAATGGAACCTCCGGCAAATAATCCTACGCCAGCTCCTGAAAGCATGCCTAAACAAGTTCAACAGGCACCACAGACTCCTCCGTCTTATGCAGCATCAATGATGGATACTGCAAGCATGGCAATGGATACAGCTCAGCGCGCAAGTGAACTTGCACAGCACAATGCACTTGCCCAGGAACAAATTATCCAGAAGCAGGATGAACAGATTGCTCAAATGGAAGAACAGCATGCAGGCGAAATGGACGAAATGCGCCGTAAGGTTGCCGAGCTTGAAGAAGAAAATGCACGTCTTGTTTCTGAAGACGGTCGTCCAACAGCAAAGAGTCTTTTGAGTACTGCAGAAGAACTGCTTCCTACAATAGAAAAGATTCTTGCCGACGACGATACTGCTCTTGAAAATGCAGAAGAAATTGAACTGTTCAAAAAACTGCTTGAGCTTTGTGAATATCTTCCGGAAGACGAAAAGGCTGCCTTTATGGCAAGTCCTGTACGTATGGAAATTGAATACCTTATTGCAAAAATGTCTGGTACTCCAGGACTCTTAAAAACTGCACAGTCGCTCAAAAAAGCTGGAATTCTTGGCGAAGAAGAAACAGCCGGCGATATGCAAAAGCCGTTCCTGGTTACAAATCACGAGTTGCGTAAGGTTCTTAAATATATGAAAGAGCTTTCTGAAGGTCTTGATGATACTTGTCTTGCAGATGCAATGTGCAACCGTATAGACAATATCCTCGAAAGAATAGAACTCGCGGAAAACAGTATCCAGATTTTCTAGCAACCTTGTCATTGCGAGGAGCAAAGCGACGAAGCAATCTACTTTATGTAAATAATCCGCGAATGCGTAATTACTTCATTTCCTTTTTCAGTAATAAGTACGTCATTTTCCAGACGAACTCCGCCCAGAGTTTCATCATACAACCCCGGCTCCAGTGTCAGAACCATGCCTGGTTTAAACTGAAGGTCAGTCGGGGTTTTTGTGCTTACACGCGGGTATTCATGAATTTCAAGACCAATTCCGTGTCCAAGTCCGTGCGGCATTTTGCATTTAGCCTGGGCAAAAATATAATCAGCTCGTTTTGCAGCTTCGTAAATTGTGTGGTCAGGTGTGTAAACCTTAAGACATTCATTGTAGGCTTTCTGAACAAGTTCAAGAAGTTTTTTCTGGTCCTGTGAAAGGCGTCCTTTTGCAATTGTAATTGTCTGGTCGCTTGTGTAGCCTTTGTAAACAACTCCAAAATCAAGAATCGAAAGTCCTTTTGCCGGCCATGGAGCATTTGTGTAATTTGGAAAAGCGTGAATTGCAAAGCTTCGAGTAGGGCCTGCAGCAAGTGTGTCAAAGCCTGTTCCTTCGCAGCCGTGTTCACGACATTCGCGTTCAATAAAAAGTGCAACATCTGTTTCTGTTTTTATAGAACCATCTTTGATTCCTTTTTCAATTTTATCTACTATTAAATCGCCGATTCTTGCAGCTTCGCGGATACATTCAATTTCATATTCATCTTTGCAAACGCGGCATTCAACTGCATATTTATGAACGCTTTCTTCCTTGCAGCGGCAGTCATAATTATTTAAGGCATCTATAAACTTAAGGTAATTAGGATAAGTAAGATACGGAGGAAGTTCTACCTTGCTGTTAACTCCGTGTGTGTAGCCAACATTAAGTATTGCTTTAACGGCATCTATTTCTCTATTTTTGTAGCGTGTATATGGAACAAGCTTGTCGTAAAAAGCATTTTTCTTTGCAAGGTTTTCGTCCCAGGCAATAAGATAAGTGTAGCTGTCGCTGAATAAAACAACAATTGCGTCTCCGTTGTGTCCGGTAAGGTAGCGTACTGTAGGATCGCGGTGTTCTTCGGAATCTATAAAAACAGCAGCGCCAATTTCATTCTTAAAAAGATACAACGCAACCTGAGAACGGCGCATTTCATAAATTGTTCTTATTTCATCCTGTGTATATTCTTTCATTTTCTTCCTCGTTTCATAATAGAAAGTACTATTTCATCTTTAGTTATAATAAGCTCCAGCACTCCAATAACTGCAAAAATCAATGCAAGAAGTCCTGCAGGAACTCCGGCACTTACAAGTCTTCCGTGGCCTTCAAAAGCGTTCAAAAGAACAGGGCGAAGGAACCAGCAAGGAAGTGCTGCAATCACAGACATCACAGAAATCTTAAGAGCATAAAGCAGATTGCTTATAACTATGCGGCGTGTTTCCATTGTGCCAAGCTTCTTCATAAAAATAAAAAGGAATACTGTATTTACAAAGCTTGCAATACTCAAGGCACAGGCAATTCCTTTTCCGCCAAAATGACCTGTAAGTACTAATACAAGCAGAATGTTTGCACCAAAGCTTATGATTCCGGCAAGAGTAGGGAGCTTAGAATTTTTCTGTGCATAAAAAGCCGGACCAATAATTCTGTTGAGTGCAATAAAAACAACACCCGCCATATGGAATCGGAATTCACCAAGCGTAAGTTCTACAGAATGCTCATCAAACATTTTATTCTTATAAACAAGAGTAATGATTTCTCTTCCTGTAACAAGAGAGTAAGCTGTTACCGGAATTGAAATTACAATCATTATTTTCATTGCCTGAATAAGCATGTCGTTAAATTCTTTCCATTTTTCGTTGGCGGCAAGCCCGCTCATGTCCGGAAGAATTACGGTGCCTATTGTAACGGCAAAAATACCAAGAATAAGCTCCTGCAGCCTCAGACTAAAGCCAAGACTCGAAGAAATTCCTTCTCCGGCACGAATTGCCATCGCAGTACTTACGGCATCATTAAGCTGGTAGGCTGCCATACCAATAATTGTTGGAATAACAAGAGCAATTACTTTACGTGTTCCAGGGTTAGAAAAGGTTTTTCGTAAGGAGGTTAGTCCTATATGAAAACTTGTTTTTCTTATAAACGGCCACTGAAACAACGCCTGAACACAACCACCGCTTATAACTCCAATAGCCATAGCGCGTGCAGGATTATCTGTATGAGGAGCAAGAAGATATGTTCCCAGAACGACAATTCCATTAAACAAAACAGGTGTAAAGCCCGAAGGAGCAAAAATCTTACAGCCGTTTAAGATTCCCTGAAAAAGAGCTGCAATAGAAATAAAGAACAGATAAGGAAACATTATGCGGGTAAGATAAGTAATTTCCTGCTTTTGAGCCAGCCAGTACTGAACCTGCTCCATGTAATTTGCGGCTCCTGTATCAATCGGCTTTTTACAGAAAATAGGCATGAGCAGTGGTGTAATAATAATTCCAATAACCACAATACATGTTGTCAAAAATGAAACAAGAGTTACCGTACTGTTTATAAAATTCTGAGTTTCTTTGTGATTTTGTTCATCATTACCTTTTTCAAGATAAGATTTAAAAGTAGGCACAAAGGCAACTGTAACAGAGCCTTCGGCAAAAAGCTTTCGTAAAAGATTTGGTATTAAAAACGCTACCGAAAAACAGTCTGAATAAAAGCCTGTTCCTAAAAAAGAAGCTTTTGTCATTTCGCGGATAAGTCCCATAATGCGGGAAGCAAAGGTCATTAGCGAAAGAACAAGCCCGGAGCGTAAAATTGATTTTTTAGAACCAGTTTGAGAATCATTTTTTTCCATAAAACTAGCATAATTTGTTTGCGAAATTTGTTCAATTGATTTACAATAATATAGTATAAATCCCCTATGGGCATTATGGAGGAGCCTCAATGTCTTCTGGAAAAGGTTTTTTCTCTAAGGTCGGAAAGACGAGAATTGTACCGCTTGGTCTAAAAATTCTCGTAATTTTTGTTATTATCATCTTACTTTCGAACTTTGCTACAAACTTTTTGTCACTGCAGCTTTCTAAAAAAGAGATAATCAACCTTAATAACACAATTATGGTTGAACAGCTTAAAGAACTGTATACAAACTCTACAAATCAGTTTCAGATTTATAATTATTCTGATGACAAGGACGGTTCGCTGGAAGCTCTGAAAAAGGTTGCAAAATCTGGTTTCAGCAATAAAAACAGTGTTGCAATTGGTGTAATGCCAGGCGGCGAAATTATTTTTGCTGCCAGCAACAACAATCATACAGACTGGAGTCGTTTTTACGATTTACAGACACTCGACAAGCTTAATCAGGATTATTCTAACGACATAAAAGAAGGTTCCGTTTCATTCAATCAGCGTGGCGGAGATTATTTTGGAGTTTATAAATATCAGGCAGACTGGGGTTATTATCTTATTCGTGCAGAAAATCGTTCAGACCTTGATGCAAATACAAACAGCGTTTATCTTTATGCACTTTTAATCATCATTATTCTTACAATTGCATTCGTTGTTATCGGCTGGATTATTCTTCGTCACGAATTCCGCCCTGTAACCTTGATTACAAAAGACCTTTACGAAATGCAGCAGCACAAACAGCTTGAGCTTATAGATTTGTCACATGCAAAGAACGATGATATCACATATCTTGCTGCTTCATTCAACTCACTTTCTTCTTCTGTAAACAATCTTCTTGGAACATTCCAGAAGTTCGTTCCAAAGGACGTTGTTGCAAAAGCTTACAGTGATCAGGGTATCGGACTTGAAGGAAGTCAGCGTGAACTTGCAATGCTTTTCTCAGATATCAAGAGCTTTACATACCGAACAGAAACTCTTGGTAACGACATCATCGACGTTTTGAACGTTCACTACAACCGCGTAATTCATAATGTTCACGAAAATGCCGGTGTAGTTGGTTCTATTATTGGTGATGCTATTCTTGCAGTATACGGAACCCTTGAATCTAGAAGAAGTAAATCTTATAACGCAATTCTTGCTGCCTGGGATATTACTCATGCAACAGCAGCACTTCGTGAAACTATGAAGCTTCGTCGTGTAGAAATTGAAAAGAAACGAAAGCTTACAGAATCAGAAGAAAGAATCTTTATAGCAGTTTCTCTTGATGTTGGTGTTGGTATTGACGGTGGTAACGTATTCTACGGAAACATTGGTTCTAACGAACATATGGCAAATACTGTAATTGGTGATAACGTAAACTCTGCTTCTCGTCTTGAAGGACTTACACGAATCTATCACCTGCCTGTAATTGTCAGCGAATATATTAAAGATGAAGTTCTTGCCGAAACAGCACGCTTCAAATTCTACGAAATTGATACTGTACAGGTAAAAGGAAAAACACAGGGTAAGAAAATTTACTTCCCGTTTGATACAAATGAAATGGATAATGCACTTCTTGCTAAATACGATTTGTATGAAGAAGGATTGCAGGCATATTACAGCGGTGACTGGAAAAACGCACGTAAAAACTTTAAAAATGCAGAGCTCCCTGAGCTTACAGAAGTTTTTATGGAACGCATGGGTAACAAGAGCGCACCAGAAGGATGGAATGGAATATGGACAATGACAACAAAATAAAACAGACAAATGATCAGAGACATAAAGAAGTTCTTCTCTTTTTGAATGATGAATTGAACAGACTTCAAACAACAAATTCTGCCAGTTCTTATGATCTTGAAAAAGAATATGCAAAAACAAAAAAGAACAAATCGCTCTTTTCTACACTGCTTCTTACAATAAGTATAATTGTAGTTTTCCTGCTTGCCTGGGGAATTACAGCATACATCAATACAAAGAACGAAGAGATTACTGTAAATCTTGCAGAGTTTGAAGGTCTTAATGTAAAAAATCTTCTTGATTCTGTAAATAAGGTTCAGACAAACTATGATAATGCAATGAAGAATAAGGCAAACATTATCTCTGACCGCGATGTTGCACTTAAAAAGGCAGAAGAAAAACGCGACAGTGAATTGTTCCTTATTGAATCGCTGAATCTTGACAGTAAAAAAGAAATTCAAAAGCGCCAGGATGCCGTTTACGAAGAATATGAAGCTTCTGTTAAGCAGATAAATGAATATTATGATCCGCAGATTGTACTTGCCGAAAACGAGCTTGCAGAATACAAAAAGCAGCTTGATGAGTATGATACTTCTAAGCTTGAAGCAGCACGTCAGCAGGAGCAGGCACTCGACAGTGAACGACGCGTTCATCGTCTTGAAATTCAAAAGATTTCAAAGGAATATGAAGCACGAATCAATTCCCTTCAGGAGGCATATACACTCGAACGAACAGAACATGCAGAACAGACACGCCGTCAGGTATCTGAAGTTTCTCAAAAATATATTCAGCAGATTGATCAGCTTGACCCTGATTTGACTAACTCAAGCGCACAGGGAATTGTAAATACAATTAATGCAAAGACTGTTGAAGCTTTTGATTCTGCAAAATTCATACAGGAAAATGCAATTGACGATGAAGGAATTCAAACTGCACTTACTTTGTTCCAGCAGAACTACAACAAGTTTAAGACTGTTCAGGCGCCTTTTGAAAGCATTCCTTTTAAAAAGTCGGCACCTTCATATATAAAGGCATCGTCAAAACTTGTAGACAGCATGGGTGAAGTTTTTGAAGATACTACATTAAAGATGGCAGAAGAAAGAAAAGAGCTTAATTCGCAGATTTCTTCTCTTAAGAGCCAGCTTGAACAGCTTCGCCGCGACACAGACGCAGAAAAAGTTGCCCTTAAACAGAGTTTTGCTCAGGAAAAAGCACAGCTTGCACAGGATTACACAAGCCTTTATGACGGAATTCTTGCAAGTGCAAAGGCTTCTGCTGTTGTAATGTCGGCTCACAGTAAGGATGCAATCCGCATTTATGTTATTCCTGAATCAAGATCACATATTACTCCGGCCGGTGTTGGCGCAGAAATTAAGGCTTCAAAGACTATAAAAGGTGTTATTAAGCCTATTGAAGACGAACCGGGCTTCTATCTGTTCGAAAGTGCACTCGACAAAAACGGAAATCCGATTGATTTTGACTTTGACCTGATTGCTGCCGGACAAATAGTAAAGGTTTCTGCAAAATAGGATTGTCGGGTCAAGCCCGACAATGACAATTGGGGTCCCTGTCGAAGGGCACATTGAAATTTCTGTCTATAACTGTTAAATTATCTGTATGGACTTAAACGAAAACAATACCATTGTGCCAATCCGCATGGGAATTGATATAGGCTCCACCACTGTAAAAGTGGCGGTGCTAAACGATGACGACAAGCTTATTTACGGTGATTATCAGCGTCACCGTGCAGATATCCGCAATACAATAATCACAGTTGTAAACAAAGCTCTAGATTTTCTTGAAAAAGAGCTTCCTGCCGGAAAAAATCAGACATTAACAGTAAAAGTAACCGGTTCCGGCGGTCTTTCTGTTTCTCAGTGGCTTAATGTTCCTTTTGTTCAGGAAGTTATTGCCGCTACAACTTCTGTAAAAAAACTTATTCCTCAGACAGACGTAGTAATTGAACTTGGTGGCGAAGATGCCAAGATTACATATTTTAAAGGCGGAGTAGAGCAGCGCATGAATGGTACTTGTGCCGGTGGTACAGGTGCTTTCGTAGACCAGATGACAGCCCTGCTCGAAACAGATGCAATGGGACTCAACGAGCTTGCTAAAGGTGCTCAGCAGATTTATCCTATTGCAGCCCGTTGTGGTGTATTTGCCAAAACAGATATTCAGCCGCTTATTAATGAAGGGGCACGCCGCGAAGATATTGCAGCTTCAATTTTCCAGGCAGTTGTAAGCCAGACTATAAGTGGTCTTGCGTGCGGTAAGCCTATCCGCGGAAACGTTGCATTTTTGGGTGGTCCGCTTCACTTTCTGGACCAGCTGCGCCAGCGCTTTATAGAAACTCTTAAGCTCAAGCCGGAAGAAGTAATAGTTCCTCCTGATTCTCAGCTTTTTGTAGCAAGCGGTTGTGCTTTTAGTGCAGAACGAAAATTCAGCGGAGAAGGTGCTGCCGATTTTAAATTCCCTACATTACAGGAATTCCGCGACAGCTTAAAAAATCTTGTTGGTGCAGAACTTAGTGAAGTTCAGCGTCTTGAACCGCTTTTCAAAAATCAGGCAGAGCTTGATGAATTTGAAGTACGCCATTCAGAGCAGAAGGCAAAGCGCGGTGACCTTGCAAAAACTCACGGTCCTGTTTTCCTTGGACTTGATTCTGGTTCAACAACAACAAAAGCTGTTTTAATAGATAAAGACGGACGAATCATCTGGAACTTCTACGCACACAATCAGGGAAATCCTGTTGAGCTTGCAGTTAAGGTTTTAAAAGAACTTTATGCCCAGCTTCCGGAAGATGTTTATATTGCCCGTTCTGTTTCTACAGGTTATGGAGAAGCTCTTTTCCAGGCAGCCCTTGGTGTAGATGCAGGTGAAGTAGAAACAATCACACATTTCCGTGCCGCAAACTTTTTTGTACCTGGAGTAGAATTCCTGCTTGATATTGGCGGTCAGGATATGAAGGCACTTCGCATGAAGGATGGAGCAATCGTTTCTATTCAGTTGAACGAAGCCTGTTCTTCCGGTTGTGGTTCCTTCCTTGACAACTTTGCAAACACAATGGGCATGGACGTAAAAGAGTTTGGTAAAATTGCCCTTATGGCACAGAAGCCTGTAGACCTTGGTTCACGCTGTACTGTATTCATGAACTCACGCGTAAAGCAGGCACAAAAAGAAGGTGCTTCTGTAGCAGACATTGCAGCAGGTCTTTCTTATTCTGTAATTAAGAATGCGCTCTTTAAAGTTATCAAACTTCGAAAGGCAAGTGATATTGGAAGCAAGGTAGTAGTTCAGGGTGGAACATTCTTTAATGATGCAATCCTTCGTGCGTTTGAAAAAATTGCCGGTGTAGAAGTTTACCGTCCTGATGTTGCGGGTCTCATGGGTGCCTATGGTTCTGCTCTTACTGCTTACGACCAGTGGCTCGACTTAACAGCTCCAAAACCAGGCGAACCTGAAGATACAGTTCACGATGTTCGTTCAGGCATTGCAAAGCTTGAAGATCTTGAAAAGTTTAAGGTTGAGCTTGAACTTAAACGCTGCGGTAAATGTCAGAATAACTGTCTTCTTACTATTAATAAATTCTCTACCGGCTCAGAAAAACGAACCTTTATTACAGGTAACCGCTGCGAAAAAGGGGCAGAGCTCGACGATGACGCTTCTAAAAAAAGCCGCGTAATTGATGCAAGCAACAAAGCAAATACAGGCCTCGACGGCGACGATGTTGGCGCACTTCCAAATCTTTTTGACTGGAAATCAAAACGCCTGTTCCATTATGTACCTCGTAAACCGGAAGACGCTCCTCTTGGAGACGTTGGTATTCCTCGAGTACTTAACATGTACGAAAATTATCCGCTGTGGTTTACATTCTTTGATCAGCTTGGTTTCCGTGTATTACTCAGCCAGCGTTCAAGCCGTAAGGTTTACGAAAAGGGACTCGAAACAATTCCTTCTGAGTCTGTATGTTATCCTGGAAAAATCTGTCACGGTCATGTTGAATCTCTTATTCAGCGTGGAATTAAATTTATATTCTATCCGTGTGCACCATACGAAAAAATCGAAGATAAGGGAGCCGGAAATCACTACAATTGTCCGATTGTAACAAGTTATCCGGAAGTTCTGCGCAATAATATAGATGCACTTCGACAGGATTCTTCTATATTATTTATGAATCCGTTCCTGCCAATTTATGATAAGGCTGCACTCGAAGAACGTCTTTGCGAAGAACTGCTTCCAAAGTTCCCGTCGCTTTCTGCTTCGGCAATTGCTCAGGCACTCGACAAAGCATGGACAGAGCAGGAGCAGTTCCGTCTTGATGTACAGAAGGCCGGTGAAGAAACTCTTGAAGAAGTAATTACAAAGGGCGGAAGCGGTATTGTACTTGCAGGTCGTCCTTATCACCTTGACCCTGAAATTAACCATGGTATTCCAGAAATGATTGCAGGTCTTGGTCTTGCAGTATTTACAGAAGATTCCATTGCACATCTTGGAAAAATTGAACGTCCGCTCAGAATCATTGACCAGTGGACTTATCATAACAGACTTTATCGTGCAGCTCAGTTTGTTTCCGAAATGCCAGACCTTGAGCTTGTACAGTTAACTTCTTTTGGCTGCGGACTCGACGCCGTTACTGCCGACCAGGTAGATGAAATTCTTCGTGCAAAGAACCGCATGTACACACTTATAAAAATCGACGAAGGAAGTAACCTTGGTGCTGTACGTATCCGAATCCGTTCGCTTATTGCTGCTGTAAAGGCACGCCGCCGCAACAAAGTAAAACCTTCTTATAAGTCATCAGCTTACGAGCGCGTTGTATTTACAGAAGAAATGAAGTATACACACACAATCATTGCACCACAGATGTCTCCTATTCATTTCCGCCTTATTAAGCGGGCATTTGAATCTGCCGGTTACAATCTTGTTGTACTTGATTCTGTAGACCCTAAAGCTGTAGATGCAGGACTCCGCTATGTAAATAATGATGCATGTTATCCTTCAATCATTGTTGCCGGTCAGATGATGGCAGCTTTGGAAAGCGGTAAGTATGATCTTAATCATGTAAGTCTTCTTATTACACAGACAGGTGGTGGTTGCCGCGCTACAAATTATATTGGATTTATCCGTCGTGCTTTAAATGATGCAGGCTGGGGTCACATTCCTGTAATCAGTCTTAGCGCACTTGGACTTGAACAGAATCCTGGCTTTAAGCTTACAGCAACTCTTATTGATAAACTTGTAAAAGCCTGTATGCTTGGCGATGTATTTATGCGTGTACTTTACAGAGTCCGCCCTTACGAAGCAGTTTCAGGAAGTGCTAATCAGCTTTATGAAAAATGGAACGACAGGGCAGAATCATTCTTTAAATACGGTGCCGGCTGGGTTGGATACCACAAACTTATAAAAGGAATAATCCGCGAGTTTGATAGGCTTCCGCTTAAACCAATTAAAAAACCTCGTGTAGGTGTTGTTGGTGAAATTCTTGTAAAATTCCATCCGACTGCAAACAATCATATTGTTGAAACAATCGAAAAAGAAGGCGCAGAATGTGTAATGCCTGATCTTGCAGACTTCTTCTTCTATACATTCTCGGTTGATATTATCCGCCACAAAGACCTTAAGCTTTCATCTAAACGTAAACGCACAGCAATGCTTCTTATATGGGGACTTGAATTATATAGAAAACAGATGAAGCATTATCTTAAAAAGAGTCGTCGTTTTACTCCACCTTCTTCTATTTACGATATGATGAAAGGTGTCGATGATATAGTACAGCTTGGAAATCAAACCGGCGAAGGCTGGTTCCTTACTGCAGAAATGGTTGAACTTATTCACGAAGGGGCTCCAAGTATTGCTTGTGTTCAGCCGTTTGCATGTCTTCCAAACCATGTTACTGGAAAAGGCATGATTAAAGAATTACGCAGACGCTTCCCGGAATCAAATATCAGTGCAATTGATTATGATCCAGGAAGTTCTGAAGTAAATCAGCTTAATAGACTTAAGCTTCTTCTTTCAAATGCTCCGGTTGGAAAGCATCCAGATGAAGTTGCAGATGGAATGATCCGCATGGATGACGGAACTTTTGTAGAAGGAATAATCAGCAGGGCAGAAGGTGCCACAGATAACGACCCGGCCCAAAGCTGATAAGAGGGGTGGAAAATGAGAAGGTTGAACAGAAAGATTTTTACAATCTTATTCCTGCTTTTGCTCACAGTTCCGGTTTTTGCCGACTACAATTCCTGGGGTATTCCAGATTCTTCAGAAATCCGTCAGGGTCTTCGTGAGCGATGGTTCGAAGCATCTCTTGATGCAGTACGCATGAACCTTCCTGAAATTTATGATAATGCCGCAGGCCAGAAGTTTCAGGTTCGTCTTGAAGAATCAGATTCAACCTATATGATTTTTGTTGCTCCCTGCGCCACCATTAATGTAAAGGTTTATTCAAGCAAGGGAGTAAATTACGAACAGCAGGAAGTTTATCCTGGTGAAGCTCCGGGAAGCTGGGTACTTATCCGCGATAAAAAAACAGATGCTCCAATCCGAATCCGCTGGTATTTTTCTGTAGACAGCGATGTATATATTCAGTTTACTCCTTATGGAAAAACAGCTATTGCAGATCTTTTGATTTACGGTAACTATGCCGCAAAGGGTGCTTCAACCGGGCTTCCTTTTACTTCACTTTATGATATTTCGTTTGCCGATGTTATGAAAATGACATCAATTTCTCTTCCGTGGAAATATGTTACTGTAGACGGAGATAAATTCGGCAGCGTACTTCAAATGGCAGGCGTTATCCAGAAAAATCTTGGACGCATAATGTTTGTACAGAATGCAATGTATAACGAAGAAGGCGAACTTGTTCAGATAACAAACGGGAAACCTTTTGAAACAGACGATCAGGATTCTAATAAGCTTTATCTTTCTTCTGCTGGCTTTGTAAAATGGATTGCCGACGGACTTGTTGAACCAATTGCGGGAAGTAAATTAAAGCGTGAGCCTCTTATTGTAGAAACAGTTTCTGTAAAAGACAACGGCTACCAGGGTGTTCTTTCGCAAAAATATAATCTTTTCTTTTCTCTTGACTGGATACGAAATCTTGCAGCAGCTGTAGTTTCTGTAAATAACGGCCGGGTTTACATGTACAATGAATCTGGTGCCGACGTAACTATTAATCCTTTTGCCGCAACAATAACAAAAGCGGGAACTTTAAACACAGTTACTTTTATAGAAGACACCGGCTACAATATTTCTGTTCTTAAATCTCTTCTGTATGTTCTTGCTGCTACCGAAAGCGGAAACTTCTATTTTGGTGCAATCCGCGAAACAGACAAAACTGTTACACCAGAAATCAAGGTTTTTAACGATAATGTTGCATTTTTTCCTTATTTCAGCAGTAACGGTTCGTTCGGTTGCTTTGTTTTTATGAATGGAAGACAAATTTCGCTTGATGACTTTTGTATGATTTATGCAGATTCTTATGTATATCTTACAAGAGCCCGCGCAAGCAATGATTTTTATCCGGAGTGATAAACGGATTATCGTATGAAAAACAAAACTTTTCTTGCAGTTCTAACAGTACTATTTTTGAGTACAGGGGCATCGAGCCTTTATGCAGTACCGTCGGAACTTGAACTTTATAATAATCTGAATATTTACTCAAACGCAGGTTATTATCCGGGAGTTGTAGTACAGGCAGAGCTCCTCGAAAGCAATTATCCTGAATCTGTTTTTATAGTAGATGCAGGTATTGCAAAAGGGCAGGCCCTTACAATTCTTAAACGCTACGAAGAAGCTGAACAGACTTTTGCTGCAGTTCTTTCTTCAATTCATTTTGGTGCCAGAGATTATTCAAAGTGCTGGTACTATCTTGGTCTTGCCTATTATTACGACGGCGATTATACAAATGCTCTTTCTGCATTCCATACTGTGTGTGATGTTGAACAGCGCGAAAATAAAACAGAGTATTATCCGTTGTCTATTTTGTATGCGGCAAGAATAAATTATTTCCTTGAACTTTATGAAAAAGCAATTCCACTTTTTGAGTATGTAGCTGCAAACGGAAATTATTATTCAAAAGAAGAATATGATGAAGCACTGCAAAAGTTGTTTTATTCCTATAATTCAAATGCAAACTATGCTAATACAATAAAGCTTTATTCAAAACTTTCCGCAGATGATTTTTCCGACAAGGTTTATGCAGCCCTTACAATTTATGCCGCAGACGCTTATGAAAAAACAGGCGATGTTAATAAGGCATATCAGATTCTGAATAAAAATCAGAATGATGATTTTAAGGAAATGCTCAGCGTATTCCGTTTGAATCTTGGTGCCGCTGCCTATAACAAAAAAGATTACGATACTGCGCTTGAATATTTTACGCTTGCAGAAGAAAGTACTTCAGAATCAGTGCTGCTTCCTTGTTTTATTTACCGCCAGAAAATTGCACTTGATAAAGGTGGAAAAAAATCAGCCGCAGAAGTAATGGAAAAGCTTCAGCAGAATGAAGAACGAATCCTTGAACAGCAGGAAAATATTCCGGGACTTGCCGATTCTTACTGGGCGTTAGTATTAAGATGCAGCGCCGTAGAATCTAAAAATCCTGCAGAAACACTTTCATATTATTATAAAATAAAAAAGCCTTCCGCAAAGGATGCTTATACAGTTGCATATGTACTTCGTTCAGAAGACAGTGCTCGTGCAGAATATATTGTTTCTAATTTTGCTGCAGATACTTCTTGTGCAAAACTTTATGCTTCTCTTCTTGCAAAAAACGGAAAGTATGAAGCTTCTGCAGTTCAGTATGAAAATCTTGCAAAAGAAAATAAGCTCGATGCCAACGGAAAAATTGAATATGCAAAGGTTTTGTACCGCCTTCAGAAATGGCAGGCTTCTTACAACCAGGCAATTGCTGCTAATAAATATGTTGGCTTTTATATTGCAGGGCTATGTAAATTCAATCTTGCAGAATATAACGCTGCCTACGAACAGCTTACAAAATATGTAAACTCAAAAAATACTGTTGCAAATTATCACAGGCTTGCTCAGTATTACCGTGGCGTTTGTGCTTACAAAATATCAGATTATAAAAACTCCTACAAAATATTAACGGCGTTTATTTCAGATTCCAAAGAGCGCGATTCTTTCTTATACAATGCGTGCGAGCTTGGAGCAAAATCGGCACTTATGAACGGCGACCTTAAAAACGCTGCAGCCATGGCCGAAAAAATGATTGACGCTTCCATGAATGAAGTGCAGAAACAAAACGCAGTAATTTATTGCTCCGAAATTTATACAGACTGCAGGGAATATGACAAGGCAATTTCTGTTTTGTCTGCCTTTACAAACGGTGATTCAGATTTTGCTGTACGCTGTATTCTTGCAACTGCAGAAGTATATGTAAAGAAAGGCGACCTGGCTCGTGCAGATTCAGCTTATAAAAAAATCACAACAAAATTTGCAGCTACAGATAACGCAGAATATGCCGCTTACCGTTCTGCAGAAATTTATTATGCTGCACAAAAATACAGCGAAGCGCAGACACGCTTTACAAAATATATTTATGATTATGTAAACGGAAAATATGCAGATGCTGCTTATTATTTCAGCGGTGACTGCAACATGAAAACAGGCGAACTTGACCGTGCAATCATGCAGAACACAACGCTTGTTACAAAATATCCGGACAGTATTTATTCTTACGGTGCATATAAAAATCTTTTGCAAGCTTATTACGAACAGGAAAACTATCGCGAGGCACTTTCTACAGCAAGGCTTTTAGTACGGGACTATAACGAACAGGCTTCTTCCGATGGAATAGGTCAGCGTGTTGTAGAACTTGAACGAATCGTAGGTGGAACAGACCGCGAAATTGTAGAAAAGAACGGTCAGTATGAAAGGGCAGGTAAGGCAGCAACTAAAAAAGGCCGCATTGCAGGTTCCGAACTTGTTCAGTTATATAAAGACCACGGCGAAAGTGAACAGGCCTTTACTCTTGCACTGGAGCTTTTGAATTATCAGAAAGATTCAGACGAAATGTACTATGCCGCCCAGAATGCAGACATAGTTGCTGAATATTATGATAAGTCTGGTGAATCAAAAAAGGCAGCAGAATATTACTTAAAAGCTGCAGAATACTACAGGGCTAGTGGCCGCGACGATACAGACAAGGCAGCCGCAGCACTTTATTCTGCAACTGCTTCATTTATGGTAGCAGGCCTTAAGGGCGATGCCGAAGTTACCGCAAAGCTTCTTGTAGAACTGTATCCAAACACAAAACAGGGAAGCAAGGTAATGAATCTTGTAAGGTAAGAAAGGGTTATGATTATGAATATAAAGAAATTTATTTTTGGAATTCTTGTACTTGGTTTTATGACTCAGACTTTTGCTCAGGAAGCTTCTGATGCAGAAAGTCAGATTGAACTGCCTGATTTAACTACTGTTGTAAGCGGTTCGAATCAGCAGGAAGATATTGCCCCAGCTCCCGATTTTGATGATGTACTCGAGCTTCCTTTTAATTCAGGAGACCTTGTTCCTGTTTTACCTGCTGCGTCTGCCGGTGGAGAAGCCGATGTAAAAGATGCTTCTAATGACGCAATGCAAAAAGACATTTATGCAGAAGGAACAATCGGCGGAGGATATCCTGCTTCGTTTACCGGTGATTTTGAAATTTCAAGACTTTATGGTTCAGATCCGTTTAAGATTTCTTTTGCACATGAATCTGCTGCCGGTTTTGCAGGCCATGATCTTGCCGAAGGTTATAATCAGACAGATACTTCAATTAGTATAGAAAAAGATTTTATTCGAAGTAAATTCCGCTGGGGAATTGCTGCCCGTTATGAAGATTCAGGCAACGGACTTCAAAGCCGCACAGAAGGAATTGCAGGTTATAATCAGGATGCTGTAGGACTTTCTGCAAATTTCTTGTGGTCACTTCCAAAAGATTTTCAGCTTTCGTTTGCTGTAGCCAGTGAATTTTATTACCGCTTTGCAGATATTACAAAAGGAACCGCCTCTAATGCCTCACGCGTAACTGCAGAACCGGAATTAAAAATATCATGGATTCATAACGGTTTTGAACTTTCGTTTGATGCACTTTATAATCTTGAAGCCTGGAACAAAACTTCAAACCGTGGAGAATTTGGTTTGGATTTTGCCTGGAAAAATGAAAAGGTAAAGCTTTTAGCAAATGTTGCAGTTGTGGCCGGAAACAACCTTGGACAGAATTCAGTAATGGTACCTTTTTCTTTAGGACTCGAAACAAATCTTCCTGTTTATTTTTCAGACAGAGAATTGAACCTAACCTTATGCGGCGGTCTTGAATCAAAACGTCAGACAACTGCACAGCTTGAACGTCTTTATAAATTCAGCGGGCTCGATGAATTTTCTACAGAAGAATCGGCCTGGTTTGGAACAGCAGAACTTTTAGTTCCTCTTAAGACTTCGTTTACTGGTACAGTTGCAGCAGGCTTTTACCGCACAGCATACGGAAACAATATGTGGGTTCCAGATTATTCCGGAGCAATTGAATCAGGCTTATACGGTTATACCCAGACACAGCGCAATGAACTTTATACCGATTTTGCCTTTACCTGGAAATACAAGCTGTTCGCCGCTACTGCAAAATATCATGCAAACTGGCTGAACAATCCGGTGCTTCAGAATAAGCACACTATTAATGTAATATTTGCACTTCAAAGTCAGAAGGGCTTGTGGGGTGCAAGTTTAGATACAGCATATCTTCTTGATGCTGCAGACAATAAACCGATTATCAATCTTGAAGGCTATGTACAGGCTTCTTCGGCCGTGCGCATTTGTCTTTCAATTAACGATATGATAAAATTACTTGGAGCAGAAGAACGCATGTATGCCGGTCAGTATGTGGCAAACAGCGGTAATGCTTCTTTGTTAGTGAAATTTTTATTTTAGGAGCGTGACATGTTAGAAACTTTAAAATCAGGCGGATTTTTGATGATTCCAATCATCCTGTGCGGAGTCATTGCCCTTTTTATTATAATTGAACGCTGCATTTATTTTGCAAGCATCCGTAAGCGTGATGATACTTTAATGGCAAATGTAAATGCATCTTTGCAGGTTGGCGACTATGAAGCTTGTGGTGCAGCTTGTGCTCAGGCAGACACACCTCTTTCGCAGGTTAT
The DNA here is from genome assembly GCA_017551545.1 of Treponema sp. Classification (GTDB taxonomy): domain Bacteria; phylum Spirochaetota; class Spirochaetia; order Treponematales; family Treponemataceae; genus Treponema_D. The sequence continues at coordinate 74,337 of JAFZLJ010000134.1, forward strand.
CAAAAAAGCAATAGACAGCCGCCGCTACGAAGAACGCGATATCCGTGATCTTGTAGAAGCCGAAATGGATTTTGTTGTACCTCGTTTTGAACATTTCTTAACACCGCTTGGAACAATTGCAAACATTGCAACCTTGCTCGGACTTTTAGGAACAGTAACCGGAAACATCAAAGCCTTTGGCGTACTTGGAGCCGGTGGTTCAATGGGTGACCCAGCCTTGCTTGCAGGAGCTATTGCCGAAGCCCTTGTTACAACTGTAGCAGGTTTGATTGTTTCAATTCCTTCAGTTATTTTCCATAACTATTTTGTTTCAAGAGTAAACCGCAGAATTGTTGAAATGGAAGCACATGTAACTTCTATTGTATTAAAGCTTACAGGACGCGTAAGATAATGAGATTAAGAAGCAAAAGGGGCTCTATCCGCTCAAATGTAGATATGACCCCAATGATTGATATAGTTTTTCAGCTGATTCTCTTCTTCCTTGTTTCTACAACCTTTGCAATTTTGCCGGGAATCAAGTTGAAGCTGCCAACAAGTCATACATCAGAAGGAACTTCGTACCAGGGCATTACAATCACAGCCGATGCCGACGGACTTTTGTTCTTTAATGAAAAAGAAGTAGCTTTTGATGAACTTGGCGCCGAACTTGTAATGTTCGATACAGGCGATGTAAAGAAAACAGAATTCCCAGTTTCTTTAGAAGCCGACAGCGAAGTTACAAACGGAACAATTGTAAAGATTTTCGACGTCATCCGCGAAAGTGGTTATGCAGTAATTAATTTAAGGACTGCCACAGAAAAATGATAAAACAGCCCCTGTTCGGACAAGACAGCTCTCCTCATGTTACAAGCATGTTCATAAGTGCCATAGCAACTCTTGTCTGCTGGATAATTTTCTGCATCCTGTGCGTAGTAATAAAGTTCAAACCCCAGGTGCCGGAATATAAGGAAATTCAGATTGTGCTTGAGTCAACACCAGTAGTAGAACGCTCTGTCGAAGAACAATCTATGTCAGATATGCAGCAGTCCGCGGTTCCTGAGCCTGTCGAAGGGCAACAAGCAGAAGCCGCGGTCCCTGAGCCTGTCGAAGGGCAAACTCCAGTCGCAGAGGCAAAGGTAGAGGCTCCAAAAAAAGAGGCGGCACCAGCAAAGCCTAAGACAACGACTCAGCCAAAGACACAAACCGCCACAAAAACAACCGACCCGCCAAAAAAAGTAGATTTTGATAATATACAATATGCAACAGATTATTCTGATTTTGATTTTAATAATACTTCCTCAAAAAATTCTAATTCAAAGAATTTTGACTGGTCACAGTTTGATGATCCAAGTTCAGAGCCGGAACCTGCAGTTAGTCAGAAGGTAGATAAAGTTACAACCTCAAGTTCAACATCTGGTTCAGCAGCAAGTACATCAACTTCAAATCAACGTCAGACAAGTTCAAGTTCTTCATCTAGTTCGTCACAAGCTTCTAATCAGACTGCATCAAGTTCTACAACAAATGCAGCTAATGCAATAAAGAATACAACAGGTACATCTTCTTCCAGCTCAACAGTTTCCACTTCAGGCGATGTCCAGAAATTCAGTTCAGATCTTGATATTACCTGGAATGGTGGTACTGCAAGAAAAGCAAAAGGTTCTTTGAGTATCACTTTAACAACTGGTTCAAACATAAAGGAAAAAAAGACTACAGTAAGAATTGAATTTGTAGTTGGTGAAGATGGTTATGTAACTCCAGGAAGTGTTAGAATTACACCGGAAGCTCTATTACCTGAAGTTGTAAGAAAAGAAGTTATCAGTGAAATCAATAAATGGCGATTTAATGAAGGTGCAAGCCGTTCTACCGCCACATTTGAATATACTATAATCAAAAAAGACTAACATGAAAAAACTCCCCGTAAACCTAATCGCCCTAGACCTCGATGATACTCTTCTTAATGACGACCGCCAGATTACCGATTTGAATGTAAAGGCTCTGCGTGAATGCGTCCAGAAGGGTATTTATGTTGTACTTTGTTCAGGACGTGCCGAAGATGCAATCTTACCTTTTGTAAGACGCCTTGAAATTGCCGGTAAGGAACACGGAAGATTTTTAATTGCCATTAACGGCTGTAGTATTTTTGATTTACATAAACGTCAGAATATTTTCTGTAAAAAAGTAGAACCCGAAATCTTAAAACGCGCTAATCAGATTGCAGAAGATTTTGGACTGCGCTCCGAAGTTTATACCCCAGATACAATTTACTATCGCGAAGCAACAAAATGGACTAAGCTTGATGTAGATTTATGCGGCCTCAAAGGTGAAGCTGTAGAAGATTATGATAATTTTTTGAACCGTGGTTTTACAAAAATGCTTGTACCCGGCGAACCTGAACAGCTTCTTGTGCTTCAGCAAATGCTCAGAAATGAATTCGGAAATCGCGCCGTTATTTTTACAAGCAAACCATATTTTCTGGAAATCCTTCCGCCAGACTGTGGCAAAGGCGAAGCAGTATCCTGGCTGGCAAATGAACTTTCAATCCCTCAGGAAAACACCATGGGTTTTGGCGACAGCATGAACGACGAAAGTCTCATAAAAATGTGCGGCTATGGTGTTGCCATGTGCAATGGCCTTGCTGCAATTAAAAATATCGCCGACTTCGTTACCGACTTTGACAACAACCACGACGGCCCAGGCCACTTTCTTTACGATAAGGTTCTGTAGCTTTTTAATCCTTTTTTTCAGTCATAAAGAAACTACAGTTGTAGTCTTGCCTATCTTCGTTTGTACCATAATACAAGAGTGTTGAATTGAATTCCCAGCAAGGTTCGTCTATATTATTCATACCATCTTTATAATATTGTAATCTTATGGTTTTAAGCTTGTAATCTTTTTCAACACCTGTTTTCGACGAAAGCTCAATTATAACATCCTCTTGTTGTTTAACAGCTTTCCAGGTTCCTGTATATTCTTTTCCATCTATATTAAGAACAAAAGTTTTTGTGCCATTGTCTTTAAGTTCAAGAGTTGCCTGACTTACAGGATCGTAGTTGTTATAATAAGACTCTTTCGCAAACACAAGTGTTTTATTCGCAAAATTCGATACATCGTACGGAGTGATTGTTCCTCCTGTAACTGTTACGACAGAACCAGTAGGAACATTAATCATATTATTTAAGGTAATTACTAAATAACAGATAATTTCCTTAGTGGTTTGTGTACTAATATTTGCATTAATATTAACTGCAAAATCTGTATCACTGTCTTTAATAAAATGATTGTCTATGACAGATAATTCTATAGCGAACTTTTGGGTGTATCGATTGAAAAAATAAACACCATTAGGGGCAAGTTGTTCCATATTGTAAGACTTATCCTCTGCATCATAATCTCTTACTTGGCTGATTATAAATCTTTCCTCTAAATCGTCTGTATCTATGTATGCATAAATTGTTTCGTCCGTGAGTCGGATATCTTTATTCAATATTTTTTCCGGAGCGTTTTCAAAAGTTACTACAACGTCTTGAACATTTGTAATATTAAAGGTTGCTCTAAAATGATCTATGTTCGCATTAAGTTCAAGATCATCATTTACCCTGTTTGAGTGATATGTTGCCTGTGGAAACTCATTTTCAACTTCTTCACCATTTACAAATACTTTAAATTGATTTTCTGCGTTTGAACGAATACCATAACCAAAATACTGATCAGATTCACTTCTATCAATACGCGAATAATAAATTGTAAGAATCGCCTCACCGGAAAAATATTCAAAGCCTTCACACTCTCCAGCATTATAGCAATTCAACGCCCATGTACTGTTTTTAAAAGCAAGTTGAACATGTTCAACATTCTGCGGCCACTGTGGAACAACAAGCTTAGTTCCTTCATACCCCTTTTTCTGTTGTGGTTGCGGACAAGAGGTTAATAATAATAAAGTCACCCCAATAATAATAACTGCCAAAGTTTTAAAATTTTTTTGCATAATTACCGTTCCCTGATATTCCCTTGTAAAAAAAAGTATTAGGATTTTACCATATACAGTGTATTGTGTATATATAAATTCTCAAAAAAATGTGCGGAGTGGGAACTGACTGACGGGTACTTCTGAGAATTTTTGGCGGATGCCAAAGGGAAAATCCGAGGATTTGCGAAGCAAACCGCAGGATTTTTACCGGAAAAAAATTGCTCAGCCCGTACCCGGCAGGCAGTTCCCACGGGAGCACATTTTTTTCACATGAATAAATATTAAAAAAAATATAAAAAATAGGCTATCTCACTATTGACTAATTCGTTCGGATTGTATATATTATTATTCGCTGTCACTTCAATACCCGACAGCAAAATCCAGTTTTTTGACAGAATAGGGAAGGAAAGAATAGAACAAGTAAGGTTCTATGAACGAAGACGTTAGTTTTTGTTCTGTA